>NZ_JBEZYB010000021.1:0-126238 GCF_040638285.1 Amycolatopsis sp. NPDC026612 | reverse complement strand
TGAAAGTGCCGCTTTGGCGTGCGTTGACATGTGACCTTTTGGTCACCTATTCTTCCGGGGTGCCCGACGACGACCTGGTGTTCAAGGCGCTGGCGTCCAGCCGCCGAGGTGGTAGGCGATCGAGCCGGCCTGCGAGCCGATCGCGCCGCCGATGAAGAACGTGCCCAGGTAGACGCTGTTGATCCGGGCGCGGGCCGACGGGTCGAGCTGGTAGATCGTGTGCTGCCCGACCACCAGCGTGGTCTGGACGGCCGTGTCGACGGCGATCGCGGCGATCGCCAGCAGGATGACGCTGTGCGCGCCGAACCCGGCGAGCGCGAAGGCCGCGGCGCAGAGCACGAAGGCGCCGGCGGTGAGCTGCCGGCCGTGGCCGTGGTCGGACCACCGCCCGGCCAGCGGCGCGACCGCGGCGCCGGCCGCTCCGGCCAGCGCGAAGAGACCCACACCCAGCTGGGAGTAGTTGAAGGGCGGCGCGGTCAGGACGAACGCGATGGTCGTCCAGAACGCGCTGAACGCGCCGAACATCGCCGACTGGTAGAGGGCGCGGTGGCGCAGGGGCGGGTGTTTCCGCGCCATGGCGAGGGTCGAGCGGATCAGCTGCCCGTAGCGGACGTCGGTCTTGGGGGCGCGGCGCGGCAGGATGAACCGCAGCACGACGGCGAGCGCCGCCATCGCGCCCGCCGAGATCAGGAACACGACGCGCCAGCTGGTCACCTCGGCGAGCAGGCTGGCGATCACGCGGGAGAGCAGGATCCCGAAGAGCAGCCCGCTGACGACCCGCCCGACGATCCGGCCGCGGATGTCGTCGGGGGAGATGTCGGCGGCGAACGGGATGAGGATCTGCACGACGACCGACGCCGCGCCGACGGCCAGCGACGCGATCAGCAGCACGCCGAACCCGGGCGCGACCCCGGTGGCGACCAGGCCGGCGCAGGCGACCGCGAGCAGCGTCGCGACGAGGCCGCGGTTCTCGAGCCGGTCGCCCAGCGGGACGAGCAGCAGCATCCCGGCGGCGTACCCGAGCTGGGTGGCGGTGACGACCCCGCCGGCGGCGGCCTCACCGACGCCGAAGGTCTGCCGCAGCTCGGCGAGCAGCGGCTGCGCGTAGTAGAGGTTGGCGACGGTCAGTCCGCAAGAGACGGCCAGCAGCAGCACGAGCCACGCCGGGGGTGCCTCCTGCTTGGTCTCGGTCATCGTGCCCCCAGGATCGTGGAACCGGTTTGATCGGTTCCCGACGGTACCAGTCAAACCGGTTCCGGCGTACGGTGATCCGCATGACGGACAGATTCCGCTCGGGCGCGGGCCGGCTGTGCCTCGACTTCGTCCGGACGCTGAGGTACCGGGGGACGCCCGCGGAGACGGAGGAACTCCCGGACGCCCCGGCGTGGGGTGCGTGGATCGACCAGCTCGGGCCGTTCCCGTCTCCGGTGCGCCCGGCTTCGGCTCGCGACGCGCAGGACCTGCGCGAGGCGATCCACGAGCTGCTCACGTCTTCGGTGCGCCCCGCGACCCGGCAGCGGCTGAACCGCTTCGCGGCGCTGCCGGTGCCGGCGCCTTCGTTGACGCCGTCGGGTGAACTGCGGTGGCAGGCCGCGGATCCCGCGTCGGCGATGCTGGCGTTGCTGGCGCGGGACGCGGTGGATCTGGTGACGTCGCCGGAGTTCGCGAGGGTCCGGCGGTGTGCGGGACCTCGCTGCGGGGCGCTGTTCCTGGACACGTCCCGGCCGGGGACGCGGCGGTGGTGCTCGATGGAGGTGTGCGGGAACCAGGCGAAGAAGTCGGCTTACCGAGCCAAAGCGACGACGTAGGAACGGGCCCTCGCCGGAAGCGAGAGGGGTCGCGCGTGGGGGACCTCAGGCGAGCGTCCGAAACTGTCGGACCCCTGTGCCAGAGTCCAGGCCATGACCGAACGACCGCAGCGCCCGAAGGTTCCGCTCACCGGCGACGAGCGGGAGATCATCACGAGCCTCCTCGACCACCACCGCGCGACGGTCGCGTGGAAGTGCGGCGGACTGACCGGCGAGCAGGCCCGGCGCGTCCACCTGCCCAGCGAGCTGACCACGATCGCGGGCCTGCTGGCCCACCTCACGCTCGACGAGTGGTACTGGTTCGGCGTGGTCGCCGACGGCGACGAGGACACCTGGGAACCGAAGCTCGAGCAGGACCCGCAGGCCGAGTTCCGGGTCCCGCCCGGCACGTCGGTCGAGCAGCTCCTCGCGGACTACGAGACGCAGTGCGCCCGCAGCCGCGAAATCGTCGCCGCGCACGACCTGGCGGACGAGGTGACGCACAAGGACGAGACCTTCAACGTCCGCTGGATCGTCACGCACATGATCGAGGAGACCGCGCGGCACGTCGGCCACCTCGACGTGCTGCGCGAGCTGACCGACGGTCTCACCGGGGAGTGACCTTCTTGGGCGGCAACGGGAAGAACCCGCTGGTGCGCTCGACGTAGTGCGCGTACGCCGGGCGCGTGCGCGCCAGGCCCTTCTCCAGCATCGGTTTTCCCGTGCCGCGGACCAGGGTGAAGGTCATCGCCACGGGCGACAGGATCGTCGCCGCGCCCGGCCACGTCGAGCAGGCCAGCAGGTAGAGGCCCCACCACACGCACGCGTCGCCGAAGTAGTTCGGGTGCCGCGTGTAGCGCCACAGCCCGGTGTCGAGCACCCTGCTCTTCGACGCCGGGTCGGCCTTGAACCGGCGCAGCTGGTCGTCGCCGATGGTTTCGAACGCGAACCCGGCCAGCCACACCGCGACACCGAGCCAGCCGAGCACGCCGATCCCCGTGCCGCCCACGGCGAACTGCACCGGCAGCGAAACGAAGTACAGCACCACGGCCTGGAAGAGGTACACGCGCACGAACATTTTCAGCGGCCCGTGCCCCATCCGCGCGTACCGCGGGTCCTCCGGCAGCTTGTGGTTGCGCAGGTGCAGGTGCACCGAGAGCCGCACACCCCAGACGACGGTCAGGAGGGTCACCACGAGCCGCAGCGACAGGGGGCCGTCCCCCAACGGGAACGCCACGGCCGCGATGATCGCGAAGCCGAGCCCCCAGAACGTGTCGATCGTGTCGTACCGCTTGCGCGCCCGCGCGATCCCGAAAGTCACGGTCACCGCCACGAGCGTGACGGCGGCCGTGACGAGCAGCTGCGGCATCGTCACCACTCCCGCGTCGCGGGCAGGCCGCTGCGACCGTGCCGGTCGGGCCGCACGGCCAGGATCTGGTCCACACCCATCCGGTTCTCCTCGAACGCCAGCGCCCCGCCCACCAGGTACAGCCGCCAGACCCGCGCGCCCGTCTCACCGATGAGCGCGACGACGTCGGCCCAGTTCTCCTCCAGGGTGGCGGCCCAGGCCCGGACCGTCCAGACGTAGTGCTCGCGTAGCGCGTGCACGTCCCGGATCTCGAGCCCGGCCGTCTCCAGGTGCCCGATGGTCCGGCCGACCGGGCGCATGGTCATGTCCGGGGCGATGTAGCGCTCGATGAAGGCGCCGCCGCCGGGGGCGACGTTCCCGCGGGACATCTGCTGGAGCAGCACCCGCCCGCCCGGCTTCACCATGCGGTGCAGCGTCGCCGCGTACGCCGGGTAGTTGAGGTCGCCGACGTGCTCGCCCATCTCGATCGACGCGACCGCGTCGAACGGCGTGTCCGGCAGCTCCCGGTAGTCCTGGCGGCGCACCTCGACCCGGCCGGTCAGATCGTGCTGGGCGAGCCGGCCGCGGACGTGCTGCCGCTGCTCGGCCGAGAGCGTGATGCCGACGGCCTCGACGCCGTGGTGCTTCGCCGCGTGGACGAGCAGCGAGCCCCAGCCGCAGCCGACGTCCAGCAGCCGCATGCCCGGCCGCAGCCCCAGCTTGCGGCAGATCAGCTCCAGCTTGTCGTGCTGGGCCTGCTCGAGGCTCGAGGAATCCGCGGTGAAGTACGCGCAGGAGTAGGCCATCGACTCGTCCAGCAGCAGCTGGTAAAAGGCGTTGCCCAGGTCGTAGTGGTGGGCGATGGCGGACTTGTCGCGCCGCAGGCTGTGCAGCTTCCCGGACAGCCGGGCCTCCTCGGCGGGGGGCTTCGGCGGGAGCCCGGCGACGCCGAGCCGGGCGGCCAGCGAAGCGGCTTCCGCCCACTCGCGCGGCCCCAGCTTGACCCGGTTGAGTTCCCCCACGCGGGTGAGGGCCCAGATCCGGCGGAAGCCGTCCGCCAGGTCTCCTTCGACGTCGAGGTCACCGGTCACGTACGCCCGGGCGAGCCCCAGCTCGCCCGGGGCGTAGAGCAGGCGGCGCAGGGCGCGGCGGTTGCGCAGCACCACGGTGGGCGCGTCCGCCGGGCCGGCACGGGTGCCCTCCCAGGTCCGCAGGCCGACGGGGAGCGGTCCGCCGAGGAGCTTTTCGGCGAACGAGGCGAGGCGGTGCGCGGCGGTGTTCGGCATGTCCGGGATTCGCGCTCCCCACCGGCGCGGATTGGTCGCGCCGGACGGCAATCCGGCGGGGCCGCGGTCCCGAAGCACCGGTGTGGAGATCACGGGCGAACGCATCGGCGTCATCGGCAGCGGGGTGGCCGGACTGACCGCGGCCTACCTGCTGCAACGCAAGTACGAAGTGCTGCTGTTCGAGGCCGACGACCGGCTGGGCGGGCACGCGCACACGCACGACGTGCCGAGTTCGCGGGGCGGCACCGTCGGGGTGGATTCCGGCTTCATCGTCCACAACGAGCGCACCTACCCGACCCTGCTGAAGCTGTTCGCCGAGCTCGGGGTGCAGACCCGCGACACCGAGATGTCGATGAGCATCCGCTGCGACGGCTGCGGCCTGCAGTACGCCGGCGCCAAGGGGCCGGCCGGCCTCTTCGCCCAGCGCGGCAACGCGTTCCGCGGCCGGTACCTGCGGATGCTCGTCGAGGTGAAGCGGTTCCACCGGCAGGCGAAGCGGCTGGTGGAGGCGGAGGACGCGGGGGACGTCACGCTCGGCGCGTTCCTCGCCATCGGCGGCTACACGCGCTACTTCGTCGACCACTTCATGCTGCCGCTGGTGTCCACGGTCTGGTCGGCCGACCGCACCGACACCCTGCGGTACCCGGCGCGGTACCTGTTCGAATTTCTCCGCAACCACGGCATGCTCTCGGTGCGGGACTCGCCGTCCTGGCGGACCGTCGCCGGCGGCTCGCGCGAGTACGTCGAGCGGGCCGCGAAGCAGCTCACCGCCGTCCACCTGTCGACGCCGGTGCGGTCGGTGCTGCGGACCGCGGGCGGCGTCGAGATCCGCGACGACGCCGACACCCCGCACCGGGTCGGCAAGGTCGTCGTCGCCACGCACGCCGACCAGGCGCTGTCCCTGCTGGCCGAGCCGACGGCGGCCGAGCGCGAGGTGCTCGGCGCGTTCCGCTACTCGGCCAACGAAGCCTGGCTGCACACCGACACCGGGGTGCTGCCGTCACTGGCCCAGGCCAGGGCCGGCTGGAACTACCGCGCGCCCGCCTGCGGCGCCCCCACCGGCGCGGTGCAGGTCAGCTACGACATGAACCGCCTGATGCGGCTCGACGAGCCGACCGGCTACGTCGTCACGCTCAACCCCGGCAACGGCCCCCGGGCCGAGCACCTGGTCGCGCGGATGCGGTACGAGCACCCCGTCTACACGCCGGAATCCGTTGCCGCGCAACGACGGCTGCCCGAGCTCAACGACGGTGTGGTCGCCTACGCGGGCGCCTACCACGGCTGGGGTTTCCACGAGGACGGCTGTGCCTCCGGCGCCCGCGCCGCCGAAAGCCTGGGGGGCGCGTGGTGACGAACGCGCTCTACGACGCCACGGTCGCGCACGTGCGGCGGATCGACCCGCCACACGCCTTCGCCCACCGCGTGTACCTGTGGCGGGTCGACCTGGACGACCTCCCGCGGCTGCCGTGGTGGCTGCGGCCGTTCGCCCGGTTCGACCGCCGCGACCACTTCGCCGCGAGTGATCCGCGCGGGATCCGGGAGAAGCTGGACGCCTGGCTCGCCGAGCGCGGCGTCGACCTGGGCGGCGGCCGGGTCGTCATGCTGGCCGCCGCGCGCGTGCTGGGCTACGCGTTCAACCCGATCAGCGTCTACTGGTGCCACGAGCCGGACGGCGGGCTCGCGTGCGTCATCGCCGAGGTGCACAACACCTACGGCGGCCGCCACGCCTACCTGCTGCACCCGGACGAGGCCGGCCGCGCCCGCACGGCCAAGGAGTTCTACGTCTCGCCCTTCCAGGAGATGGACGGCGAGTACCGGATGCGCCTGCCGCACCCGGAAGCGCTGCTCGACCTCACCGTGGCGTTGCGCCGCGGGACGGCCACGCCGCTGGTCGCTACGCTGCGGGGAGTTCGCCGCCCGGTGAACCCGCGGTGGCTGGCCCGGCTGGTCCTGGCCCGGCCGCTGCTCCCGCAGCGGGTGTCCGCGCTGATCCGCCGCCACGGCGTCACGCTGTGGCTGCGGAAGGCCGCGGTCGTGCCACGCACCCCGCAGAACGCCGGAGGACAGCTGCATGGATGAGCCGGCCCGCCCGCGCCACATGGCGCCGGTGCCCGCCGAGGCCCCCGCCGGGCCGACGGCCGAGGAGCTCATGGTGCGCGTCGCCAAGGGTGACGAGCGGGCCTTCGAGCTGCTCTACGACCAGCTCGCCGGCCCGATCTTCGGGCTCGTCCGGCGGATCCTGCGGGACGCGGCCCAGTCCGAAGAGGTCGCGCAGGAGGTGCTCCTCGAGCTGTGGCGCACCGCGACGCGGTACGTGCCGGCCAAGGGGTCGGCGCTGAACTGGGCGATGACGCTGGCGCACCGCCGCGCCGTCGACCGCGTCCGCTCCGCGCGCGCCGGGACCGAGCGGGAGCAGAAGGCGACCTTCGAAGCCGCCCGCGGCCGCCCGTTCGACGAGGTCGCCGAGTCCGTCGCCGCGCGGCTCGAACGGTCCCAGGTGCGCCGGTGCCTGTCCTTCCTGACCGAGCTGCAGCGCGAGTCCGTGCTGCTCGCCTACTACCAGGGCTATACCTATCGCGAGGTGGCCGAAGTGCTGTCGACGCCGCAAGGCACCATCAAGACGCGGCTGCGGGACGGGCTGATCCGTCTGCGGGACTGCCTGGGGGTGGCCGCTTGAGCACGCCGGAGATGCACACCCTGGCGGGCGCCTTCGCCCTCGACGCGGTGTCCGACGTCGAGCGGGCGGAGTTCACCCGCCACCTCGAGCAGTGCGACTCGTGCGCGCAGGAGGTCGCCGAACTGCGCGCGACCGCGGCCCGGCTGGGCGCGGCGATGGCCGAGGAGCCGCCGCCGGGCCTCAAGGACCGGGTCATGACCGCCATGCACGCCACCCGCCAGCTGCCGCCGCGGACCCGGCCCGGCCTGCCCGACCGGCACCGCCGCTCGGTGCGGGCTCCGCGCTGGGTGGTCGTCGTGGCGGCCGCGGCCGCCGTTGTCGGGCTCGCCGCGGGCGGGGTGTTCGGCGGGATCGCGCTGACCCAGCAGCAGGAGCTGCGGACCGCGCAGAGCCGGCTGGACCAGGCGAAGCAGCAGTTCGCGCCGGTGGCGGCCCTGCTCGCGGCCCCGGACGCGAAGACCGTGCACGGCGAGGCGCCCGTCGGCGGCGGGGTGACGGTCGTCCTGTCGCGGTCGCTCGACCGGGTGATGGTGATGGACGCGGGCCTGCCGTCGCAGCCGGGCGGGAAGGTCTACGAAGCCTGGCTGATCACCGGCGCGGACGCGCCGCGCCCGGCCGGCGTGATCGCGGCGGCGGACGACGGTGGCCTGGTCGTGGCGGACGGCGTCGGCAGCGCCGACAAGCTCGCGGTGAGCGTCGAACCGCCCGGCGGATCGGCCACCGGAGCCCCCTCGGAGGTCCTCATGAGCATGCCCGTGCCCGCCTGATCCCGCGCCATAGCAGACCGGCCCGGGGCGGTGTTCGCGGCTCCCCGCTCTTGCGCGCTCGAACGTGTTGTGGCAAAACACCTTTGCGACACACGGCGTGCCTACTGGATTAGAGCGTGCCTGGTGCCTACCGTCCTGCCTAACGTCGGCAGTTGACATAACTCTCAATCTGGGGTTTAGGTTGAGAGTTGATCACCGGCCGGCGGGCTGTACGGGCACAACGATCAGGAAGGCGGACTTCGATGACGCCCCCGCACAACTACCTTGCGGTGATCAAGGTGGTCGGCATCGGCGGTGGCGGCGTGAACGCCGTGAACCGCATGATCGAGGTCGGCCTCAAGGGTGTCGAGTTCATCGCGGTGAACACCGACGCCCAAGCACTGCTCATGTCCGACGCCGACGTCAAGCTGGACATCGGCCGCGAGCTGACCCGTGGCCTCGGCGCGGGCGCCGCCCCCGAGGTCGGCCAGCGAGCCGCCGAAGACCACCGCGAAGAGATCGAAGAGGTCATCAAGGGCGCCGACATGGTGTTCGTGACCGCGGGCGAGGGTGGCGGCACCGGCACCGGTGGCGCGCCCGTCGTGGCGCAGATCGCCCGCAAGCTGGGCGCGCTGACCATCGGCGTGGTGACGCGCCCGTTCACCTTCGAGGGCAAGCGCCGCGGCAAGCAGGCCGAAGACGGCATCCAGGCGCTGCGCAACGAGTGCGACACGCTGATCGTGATCCCGAACGACCGGTTGCTGCAGCTCGGCGACATCGGCGTCTCGCTGATGGACGCGTTCCGCTCCGCGGACGAGGTGCTGCTGTCCGGTGTCCAGGGCATCACCGACCTGATCACCACGCCGGGTCTGATCAACCTCGACTTCGCCGACGTCAAGAGCGTCATGTCCGGTGCGGGCTCCGCCCTGATGGGGATAGGGAGCGCACGCGGTGAAGGCAGGGCCATCCAGGCCGCGGAGAAGGCGATCAACTCGCCGCTCCTCGAAGCCTCCATGGATGGTGCGCACGGCGCACTGCTTTCGATCGCGGGTGGTTCGGATCTGGGCCTGTTCGAGATCAACGAGGCCGCGTCGCTGGTGCAGGAGTCCGCGCACCCGGACGCGAACATCATCTTCGGCACGATCATCGACGACTCGCTCGGCGACGAGGTCCGCGTCACGGTGATCGCCGCCGGGTTCGACGCCGGCGCGCCGACGCACAAGAAGCTCGACCCGTCGACCTTCGGCTCCGGTTCGCGGTCGTCCGGGACCACCGCGTCGGCTTCGGCCGGCCAGGTCTCGAACCAGCAGTCGCCGCCGTCGGGCGCCACGCCGGTGCCGTCGACGGGCAGCTCCGGTTACCCGGTCGCGCCGCCGCGCTCGCATTCGCCGCTGCCGTCGGCCACCGGCAACCAGCAGAACGGCGGGCTCCCGCAGCCCGGCGGCGGTTCGCGGTACTCGCCGATCGGCTCCAACGCGACCCAGGGCAGCCTGCCCGGGCGCGCGATGCCGGTGCACGACGACCCGTCGGACGACGAGGTCGACGTGCCGCCGTTCATGCGGCGCTAGACACCCCCGCTGAAGGCCACCACCCGCGAACTAGAGTCGTGGGGGGGTGGCCTTCAGTGACGTTCAGGAGGATTCGTGCGGGTTCGGCGAGTGGTCACGACCAGGGCGGGCGGTGCGTCACGGCCGCCCTACGACACGTTCAACCTGGGCGACCACGTCGGCGACGACGAGGGCAACGTCTTCGCCAACCGCAAGCGCCTGGCCGCCGAGCTGGGCCTGGCGGAGGACAAGCTCGCCTGGATGGAACAGGTCCACGGCCGGACGGCGACGATCGTCGACGGCTCGGAGACCCGCGCCGCGGAGGCGACCGACGCACTGGTGACCGCGACCCCAGGTGTCGCGCTCGTGGTGCTGGTCGCCGACTGCGTCCCGATCCTGCTGGCCGACGCCGAGGCCGGGGTGGTCTCGGCGGTGCACGCCGGGCGGGTCGGCGCGCGCGTCGGCGTCGTCCCGGCCGCGGTCGCGGCCATGCGGGAGGCTGGCGCCGAACCGCACCGGATCGAAGCCCTGCTCGGCCCGGCCATCTGCGGCGACTGCTACGAGGTCCCGGCCGCGATGGCCGCCGACGTCGAGAAACACGTCCCGGGCAGCGCGTGCAAGACCCGCACGGGCACCCCCGGCCTCGATCTGCGCGCCGGGATCTGGCGGCAGCTCGCCGACCTCGGGGTCGGCAAGATCGGCGTCGACCCGCGGTGCACCAACGAGGACAAGACCCTCTTCAGTTACCGCCGCGACGGGACCACCGGGCGGATCGCGGGCATCACCTGGATCGAGGCATGACCGCCGGCGTGCTTCTTCCCGTGGAGGCGGCATGACCACCGACCGCAAGGCCGAGCTGGCCGAGAACCTGGCCGAGGTCGAGGAGCGGATCGCGGACGCCTGCCGGGCCGCCGGCCGTGCGCGCGAAGAGGTCAAGCTGATCGCGATCACGAAGACCTTCCCCGCCTCCGACGTCGCGCTGCTGGCCGAGCTCGGCGTCACCGACGTCGGCGAGAACCGCGACCAGGAAGCCGGGCCGAAAGCCGCCGAAGTCGCCGCCGCCGGGCTGCGGTGGCACATGGTCGGCCGGCTGCAGCGGAACAAGGCGCGGTCCGTGGTCGGGTGGGCGCACGAAGTGCAGTCCGTCGACTCCGCGCGGCTCGCCGACGCGCTCGCCAAGGCAGTGCACACCGAGCGTTACACCGGTAAACGTGAGGAACCCCTCGACGTGCTGATCCAGGTCAGCCTCGACGACGACCCCGAACGCGGCGGCTGCCCGCTGCCCGAACTCGACGCGCTCGCCGAGCACATCGCGCGGGCGGAAGAGCTGCGGCTTCGCGGCCTGATGGCCGTCGCGCCGCTGGCCACCGATCCGGCCGTTGCCTTCGAGCGGCTCGCTCGCGCGGGGGAGGGACTCCGCAAAGATCACCCGAATGCCGCAGCCGTCTCCGCCGGGATGAGCCATGATCTCGAGCAGGCGATCACGCACGGCTCAACCTGTGTGCGTGTCGGAACCGCGTTGCTCGGTGGGCGCGGTTTAGCCTCGCCGTAGGGAGCTCGCGCGGTCGTCACGTTTCGTATCCGTCCGCGCGGGGCACTGACGGCGTGGAGAAGCGTTGGTGCGGGAGCGGCTAGGGCTAGGGAGAGGCATGAGCGCGCTGCAGAAGCTGAAGGCCTACTTCGGGATGGTGCCCGCGGATGACGACGGCTATGACGCCGAGGACGACTACCGGCGCGGTTATGACGACGACTACGACTCGTACGAGGAACCGGCTCCGCGGTCTTCGCGCTCACGGTACCGCGAGGTCGACGACACGTACGACGAGCCCGTCAGCCGCAGCCGGTCACGCTCCGTGTCCGGCGCCGAGCCTGTCGTTCACGGCGCGCTGGCCATCGACCGGCAGCCTGAGCCGGTGGCCCGTCTGCGGCCGGTCACCGAGCCGGTCGTGCGCCAGCCGGTGCGTGATCCGTTGAGCCGGATCACCACACTGCACCCGACCAGCTACGCGGAGGCGCGGGCGATCGGGGAGCACTACCGCGAGGGCATCCCGGTGATCATGAACCTCACCGAGATGGAGAACGCGGACGCGAAGCGGCTCGTCGACTTCGCGGCCGGGTTGGCGTTCGCGCTCCGCGGGTCGATGGACAAGGTCACCAATAAGGTGTTCCTTCTCTCACCGCCCGATGTGGACGTAACGGCGGAAGACCGCCGACGGATTGCCGAGGGCGGATTGTTCCTGCGCGGCTGAAGTCGCTCGGACCGCTGAGCGCAAGCAGACGTGACTTTGTCGACCCGATGCGGCGTCGACCGCCTCAACTGCGTCTTCGGAGAGGGCGCCCGGTTAGAGTAGGTACGTGGAAGCTGTGTGGCTGGTCGTCTGGTACGTGCTGTTCGCCTTTTGGCTGCTGCTGACGGCGCGGATCGTGGTCGAACTCGTCCGGACCTTCGCGCGTGAGTGGCATCCGGCCGGAGGGGTTGCGGTCACGCTCGAGACCATCTACACAGTGACGGACCCGCCGGTTCGTCTGTTCAGACGAATCATTCCGATGGTTCGAATCGGCGGCGTCGGACTGGACTTGTCGATTATGGTGCTGCTGTTGGTTGTGTTCTTCGCGATGCAACTGGCGACTCCAAGTTGATCGGGGAAACTTGGGTGGACCCTGCAGGCCATGGAGTGCGTGAGGTGATCTGATGTCGTTGACCCCCGCTGACGTGCATAACGTTGCGTTCAGCAAGCCGCCCATCGGCAAGAGGGGCTACAACGAGGACGAGGTGGACGCGTTCCTCGACCTGGTGGAGACCGAGCTGGCCCGCTTGATCGAAGACAACAACGAGCTGCGCCAGCAGATGGAACAGCTCGATGCGGAGCTCGAATCGACCCGTAGTGAGCTGGAGAACGCCAAGGCGAACGTCGGCGCGCCACCGATGCGCGAAGAGCCCTCGCGGCGTCTCGCGCCGGTGCCGCCGCCGCAGTCCGCCATGGAGCAGACCCAGGCGCACTCGATGGTCGCCGACAACACGGAGCCGAACGTGCAGGCGGCCAAGGTCCTGGGCCTGGCCCAGGAGATGGCCGACCGCCTGACCGCCGAGGCGAAGACCGAGTCCGACGGGATGCTGGCCGAGGCCCGCACCAAGTCCGAGCAGCTGCTTTCGGACGCCCGGGCGAAGTCGGACTCGATGGTCAACGAGGCCCGTACCCGCGTCGACACGATGCTGAACGACGCGCGGACCCGGGCGGAGACGCTGGAGCGTCAGGCGCGGGACAAGGCGACCACGCTGGAGCGCGAGTCCCAGCGCAAGTACACCGAGACGATGAACAGCCTCAACTCCGAGAAGAGCGGGCTGGGCAAGAAGATCGAGGAGCTGCGCACGATCGAGCGGGAGTACCGCACGAGGCTGCGCGGGTTCCTCGAATCGCAGCTGCGGGAACTCGACGACCGCGGGTCCGCGGCCCCGGCGTCGGCCTCGTCGAACTCCGGGCAGTCGTCCGGCTCGACGAGCGGCGGCCAGGGCTACTCCTTCGGCCCGCGGGCCGAAGCCGGCTGAGTTCCGCTCCGGGTCCACCCCCGCCGACGTCCCTGGCGGGGGTGGACCACGGTTCGGAGTCGATCCGGTACGGCAGGTGGGCGGGTCGTGGTCCGCTGCCGGGTGGTTCGTGCTGTAATGCAGCGTGCTTTACATCGTGCTGGTCCTGGTGCTGGCGGCTCTGGGGTTGCTCGTCACCGCACTGATCACCGCTTCTTCGCTGTGGGCGTGGGTTTCCATCGGCCTGTCCGTGCTGGCCGGGCTGATCCTGGTCGCCGACTGGCTGCGCCGCCG
The DNA here is from genome assembly GCF_040638285.1 of Amycolatopsis sp. NPDC026612. Classification (NCBI taxonomy): domain Bacteria; kingdom Bacillati; phylum Actinomycetota; class Actinomycetes; order Pseudonocardiales; family Pseudonocardiaceae; genus Amycolatopsis; species Amycolatopsis sp. NPDC026612. Next base: position 113,027 of record NZ_JBEZYB010000021.1, on the reverse strand, counting down.
CCGCCGGTCCGCGGCTCCTGCGGTTCCTGAGGTACCCGCCACCGAGGCCGGCCCCGCGCCGGAGCCCGCCGCTGCCGCCGAGCGCGTCGAACCCGCCGAAGAAGAACAGACCACCTTGATCCCGGCATCCGGTGACCTGGGTGACACCCCCGCCGAAACGCCGGCCGACGCTTCAGCCGAGACCGAAACGAAGGCCGATTCCGACCCGGGCGTGGAAGAGACGCCGGAGGCCGACGTCGCCGTCCTGGCCGAGCTCGAGGACGAGGTCGTGGTGGTCGACGAGCACCCGCGCTACCACCTGCGAACGTGCGTCTGGCTGGGCACCCGCGACCCGATCCCGATCGGCGTCGGCGAGGCCCGCCAGCTCGGCTTCACCCCGTGCGCCCGCTGCCGCCCCGACGCCACCCTGGTGGCCGCCCACCGCTGACCGCCGTCAAGCGGCGAGCTCGGCCAGGCCGAGGTGGGCTTCCAGCGCCCGGGCGCCGTCCGGCGTCAGCCGGAGCGCGCGGTGAGCCGGCGCACGCCGCTCCACCCACCCCGCGTCGAGGAACCGCGTCGCCACCGCCGCGCCCAGCGCGCCCGCCAGGTGGTGGCGCTGCTCACTCCAGTCCAGGCAGAACTTCAGCAGCGGACGCCGCCCGGCCGCGTCGGCGACGGCTTCGACGTCCACGCCCAGCGCCCCGAACATCGGTGCCGCCGCCGGACCCAGCGTGTATGGGTGTTCGCGCACCGGAGCCGAAAGGCGGTCATCCGGACGACGGCGCGTGTCGGACGCGCCGGCCAGCGCGCCCCGCGCGAGCAACGCCGACGTGACCGCCACCCCGAGCCGGCCCGCGAGGTGGTCGTAACACGTCCGGGCCGTGCGCAGCGCCGCCGCCCGCGTGCCCTCGCGCAACGACGTCACCGGCTGGGACGGCGAGGACCGCGCCAGCGTCTCCAGCAGCTCGGCGGTGTCCGGGCCGGTCAGCCGGTAGAACCGGTGCCGCCCCGACTTCTCGGCGACGACCAGGCCCGCCGCCCGGAGTTTCGCCAGGTGCGCGCTGACGCCCTGCGCCGACAGCCGCGCTTCGGCGGCCAGGACGGACGCCGCCAGCGCCCGGCCGTCGGCGAGCGCGAGCAGCACGCGGACCCGCGCCGGGTCCGCGAACAGCGCGGCCGTGCGGGCGATGTCGGCGTCGCCTTCCATGCCCCCAGGATGCCTCCGGCACGCTTCCACCGCGACGGAAGTGTCCGCGCGGTTCACTCGGTCCATGCGGTCCGCACTCCTGCTCACCATGTGCGCCGGGATGTTCCTGGTGCAACTGGACGTCACGGTCGTCAACGTCGCCCTCCCCGCCATCGGCACGGACCTGCACGGCGGGCTCGCCGCGCTGCAGTGGGTGGTGGACGGCTACACGGTGGTCCTGGCGGCGTTCCTGCTCACCGGCGGCGCTCTCGGCGACGTCTTCGGCCACCGCCGGGTCGTTCTCGCGGGCTTCGCGCTGTTCGGCGGGGCGTCGGCCGCGTGCGGGCTCGCCGGGGCGGCGCCGTGGCTCGTCGCCGCCCGCGCCGGGCAGGGCCTCGGCGCGGCGTTGCTGCTGCCCGGCACGCTCGCGGTGATCACGAACGCCTACCCGGGACGAGCCGAGCGGGCGCGGGCGCTGGGGATCTGGGCCGGGGTGTCGGCGCTGGCCCTGGCGGCGGGGCCGGTGCTGGGCGGCGCGGTCGTCGCGGCGGCGGGCTGGCGGCCGGTGTTCTGGCTCAACGTTCCGGTGGTGCTCGCGGCCGCCTGGGCGACCCGGCGGCTCGTGCCGCGCGGCGAGCGGGCGCCCGGGCGGCGGGTCGACTTCGCCGGTGTCGCGACGGCGGCGCCCGCCCTCGGCGCCGGCGTCTACGCGGTCATCGCCGGGAGCGTCGCGGCCGGGATCCTCGCGGTCGTGGCGCTCGCCGGGTTCCTGGCCGTGGAGCACCGGTCGCCGGATCCGATGCTGCCCCCGGACGTCGTCCGGCCGACGCTGGCCGCCAACTTCGTCGCGGTGGCGATGAACTTCACCGGCATCGGCGCGATCCTCGTGCTGACGCTGTACCTGCAAGGTGTCCGGCACGCTTCGCCGCTGACCGCCGGCCTCGAAGTCCTGCCCTTGTTCGGGCCGCTGTCGCTGCTGGCGCCGGTCGCGGGCCGGCTGACCGGCCGCTTCGGGCCGCGGCCGCCGATGGTGGCCGGGCTGGCGCTGGGGGCGCTCGGGATGCTGAATATGGTGCTGCTGAACGGAACCAGCGGGTACGCGGCCCTGCTGCCGACGCTGCTGGGGCTCGGGATCGGGATGGGCCTGCTGACGACGGCGGTGGTGACGGCCGCGGTCGGCGGCATCCCGCCCGAGCGCGCGGGTGTGGCCGGCGGCGTCAACAACACGGCCCGTCAGGCCGGGGGCGCGCTCGGGGTGGCCGTGCTCGGCGCGATCGTGGGCGAGCCGGCCCGGCCAGGGGAGTTCCTGGCCGGGCTGCACGTCGCGGGTGTCGTCGCGGCCGCGCTCTGGCTGGTGGCGCTCGGCGTGACCGTGACGGCGGTGCGGACGCGCGACAGCGTCAGTCCGTGAGCTCCCCGAGCAGCGCCTCGACGTCGGCGCGCTGCCCGGTCGCCTCTTCGGGCAGCCGGGACAGGGCCGCGGTGAGCACCTCGCGCGCCTCCGCCACCTTCCCGAGGTCCCGCAGCAGGCGTCCACAAAGGACTTCCGCGGCGACGGCCGGGGCGTCGGCTCCCATGCCCCGCAACGCTTCGGCCGCCGCCGAAGCCCGCGCCAGCGCCTCCGCCGGACGGCTCAGGTTCGCCAGCAGCCGGGCGCCGTCGTAGCCCGTCATCGCGCGTTCCCATGCGAACTCCGGTCCGTCGCCGGTGACCGCGTCGGCCACGGCCAGTGCTTCCCCGGCCCGCTCGGACTCGCCGGCCCACAGCCACGACAGCGCCGCGCGACGGCGGGTGCGGAGCTCGTCCGCGGGCAGCTCGGCCGCGTGGAACCGCTCCGCGGCGGAGGTGAAGCCGGCCGCGGCTTCGGCGTCGCGGTCGAGCCGGTCGAGGACCTCCGCGCGGGACTCGGCCGCCTGGCCCGCCGCGGGCTCGTTGCCCGCCTCCGCGAAGTGCCCGACGACCACGTCGTACAGTGCCACCGCCTGCACCGGGCGGTCCAGGACGCGATACGCCTGCGCGAGCAGGTACCGGCCCCGGGCCAGCTCGTGGCCGGCCCCGATCCGCTCCAGCACGGCTTCCGCGTCCTCGACGGCCTCGGCTGCCTCGTCCGGCCGGTCGAGGTCGAGGTACGCGGCCGCCAGGTCGACCCGCGTCAGCGCCGCGTCGGCCTCGGACCCGAGGGCGGCGAAGTCGCCGACCGCGGCCCGGAAGGCGGAGGCGCCGTCCTCGAGCCGGCCCAGGCTCGCGGCCAGGTGCCCGCGCAGCTGGTGCACGCGGGCCCGCAGGCCCAGGTCGGTCCCGGCGTCGATGGTGGCCGCTTCGGCGAGCGCCGCTTCCCGCTCGCCGAGACCGGCGCGGAACCGGGCGCCGAGCAACCGGACGCCCGCGGCCCGCTCGGCGGCACCGGCTTGCGCGTACCGCGCCGCCGCTTCGGCGGCGAGCTCGATCGCGCCCGGCAGGTCGCCCTGGTTCGCCCGCACCAGGGCCCGGCGCTCCAGCCAGGTCCCGGTCAGCTCGGGCGGGTCGCTCGCGGGAACCTCGGCGCGGTCCAGGACCTCCTGCGCCGCGTCGAAGTCTTGGCGGGCGAAGTGGAAGGACGCCAGCCGCAGCAGGGCCCGGCCGTGGTCGGCGGTCTCGCCGATGGCCGCCAGCCGCGTCGCCGACGCTTCGAGCTCCTCGGCCGCGTCCGCCCGGTCCCCGGCCACCGCCGAAAGCAGGATCGCCTTGCCCCGCGCGATTTCCGCCGCCACGACGTCGCCGGCTTCGTCGAACAGCCCCGCCGCGGACGCGAAGCCGCGGCTCGCGGCCTCGAGGTCGGTGGCCGTCTCGGTGTCCGCCGCGGCGGACAGCCGCCGCGCCCGCAGCGTCCCCGACGGCTCGGGGCACAGCTCGTCGAACCGGGCCCAGAGCTCCGCCGTCGGCCGGCCCAGCCGTCCTTCGTGCTCGGCCAGGTCGGCCAGCTCCGCCGGGGAGTCCGGCGCCGAAACGGCAGGCGCGGGAACCGGAGCGGCGGCCACGGTCCCGGACAGCGGCAGGTGGCCGATGAGCGGCTCGGCGGCGAGCACCGCGCCGACCCGGCCGCTCTGTTCGGCCGTGCCGTTGCGCGCGTCGAACCGCGCGGCCACGGCCAGTGCGCGTTCGCTCAGCTCGTCGCGCAGGGCCGCCGCGGTGGTCGCGCCCCCGGCCCGGCGCACCGGCGCGGCACCGTGCCCGGCCTCGGCCACCAGCCGCAGCGTCAGCGCGGCCGAGGCGGCGAACTCCTGCTCGGCGTAGGGCGTCGGCGGCGTCTCGAGCCAGCCGAGGTGCCGCTCGACGAGGTCCAGCCCGCGGGCGTGGTTCCCGGTCAGCGCGCAGAACGCGATGTGGGTGGCGACCTCCTCCAGCTGCGCCGGGTCGTGCCGGATCGCCCGGTACGCCTGGCGGTGCGCCGCGGCCGCTTCCTCGTACCGTCCGGTGTGGACATACGGGAGCAGCAGCTGGGTCAGGATCAGGTGCGGCTGCTCGGTGCAGGTGAACGTGCCGCCCAGCACCGGTTCGGCCACTTCGACCGCCTCGGCGTACCGGCCGAGCCAGCTCAGGTGCGCGACCTTGTCGCTCGGCTCGCAGCCGACGCAGTCGGACATCTCGCCGCGCGGCGCGGCCGACCACAGCCGGTACTCCTCGGCGGCGGTCCCGCGGTCGCCGACGTGGCGGGCCAGCACGGCGCGGTACTGGTGCACCGGGTTCATCGAGTAGCCGGCCGCGCGGTACCGGCGTTCCATGTCGTCCAGCACGGCGCGGGTCCGGTCCAGCGGCACCTCCGGGAAGGTGGCCATCGAGCCGGCCATGTACTTGAAGAACCAGTGCAGGCTGTGGTTCCAGCGCGGATCGGCCTCGCCCCGGTCGTGCACCGCCAAGCACCACGCGAAGGGCACGAACGCCTTCGCGGGCTCGCCGCCCTGCTGGTAGGCGCTGGTGAGGAAGATCCGGGTGGCGTAGCTCAGCGCGGGCGAGCCGAGGGCGTCGGCTTCACGGAGCACGATTTCCAGGGCGGCGATCTGGCCGCGGCCCCGCGGCAGCTTGTCGGTGGCCCACAGCCGGTCCCACACTTCCTGCTCTTCGGGGACGGGCGTGGTCATCGGGACTCCTCACCGGGAACGGCCTGCTCGAGGAGGCCGAGGAACGAACGGTTCAGCAGGGCGGCGTCCGCCGGCCGGATCGGGTGCCTGCCGAACAGCAGGGCCTGGCCGTAGAGGGATTCGACCGCCAGCCCGCGCAGGGTGTCGTCCTCGAGCAGGCAGATCCGCCGCACCAGCGGGTTGCGGTGGTTGAGCACCAGCTGCGGACGGTCGTCGGCGGGCTTTTCGAACGCGGAAAGCACGCCCGCCCACAGCTCGTCGACCTGGTTCTTGGTGCTCCGCAGCTCGCCGGCGAACGCGGCGGCCCGGTCCAGCAGGTACAGCACCGGCAGGCTCGCCGGTTCGAACTCGCGCAGCACGACCTCGCAGCCCAGCCGGTCGAGGTGCCGCTGCGCGGCCGCGACGAACGCGCGGGTGGCCAGCGCCGTGGCGCTGTCGAGCGCGGTGAACGCGGTGGTGAGGTCGCTCGGGTCGAGCCGGGTCACCGGCAGGTCCGGTTCGAGCGCCCGCATCCGCTCGGCCAGCTCGCTGTCGTAGGTGTACCCGCCGTTGATCACGGCGATGTCCTGCGCGGCCGCCACCCCGGCCAGCTGCTGGAACTCGTCGGCGGTGGCGCAGTACCGCAGCAGCCCGTAGCGGCCGCGGAACTCGGCCATGGTCATCCGGCCGACGTTGGTCTCCACCGGCCACCACTGGTCGACCAGCCGCAGCATCTCGTCGTCGTGCAGGGCGAGCGCCTTGACGCCGAGGTGGTGGATGCCGAGGAAGCGGTTCAGCCGGTCGGGCGCGGTCCGCGCCAGCCCGGTGAGCCAGCCGCGGAGCCGGTCGCCGAGCGCCTCGCGGACGGCCTCCAGCTCGCCGTCGTCGTAGAGCGCCTCCCGGCTCGCCGTCGGCCGCAGCTCGCCGGCGTCGACGACGCAGCGGGCGAAGAACGCCCAGTCCGGCAGCAGCCCCGGCGCGTTCTCCGCCAGCAGCATCCGCTTGAGGTAGACGCGGTGCCCGCCGTGGTCGGCCGGGCTGGCCGGGAACGGCAGCACGTAGGCGACGCCGGTCAGCCCGGCGGACGGGGCGTCGAGGTCCACGACGTCGAAGGGGGTGAAGCCCAGGGTGTCCTGCGCGTAGCCGACCAGGTCGGCCTGCCGCTGCCCGGGCGTGCGGTCGTCGCGCGTCCACGGCGGGCCGCCGCCGCTGATCGCGTGGCCGCCGACGGTGACGTCGTAGGGCAGCATCGAGCCGTACAGGGTGGCCAGGTCGCGGACCGTCTCCGGCACGAACCACTGCTCGGCGCCGGGCCGCGCGTGGAGCGTGACCGTGGTGCCCGGGGTGTCCCGTTCGCCGGGTTCGATCGTGTAGGTGCCGTCGGACCGGCCGGTCCACGCGACAGCCGGGCCGCCTGCCGCGGGACGCGTGACGAGGCGGACCTCGTCGGCGACCAGGAACGCCGACAGCAGCCCGATGCCGAACTGGCCGAGGAACTCGTGCCGCTGGAAGCCCAGTTCGTCCCGTTTGGAGCTGCGGCCGATCGTCGCGAGCAGTTCGTGCACCTGGGTCTCGGTCAGCCCGATGCCGCTGTCGGCGACGCGCAGGACGCCGTCGCCGGGCACGACTTCGATCGACGCCGGCGCGTCCGGATCCTGCGCACGGCGCGCGGTCACCGCGTCGACGGCGTTCTGCAGCAGCTCGCGCACGTACACGCGCGGGCTCGAATAGAGGTGGCGGCTCAGCAGGTCGACGACCCCGCGAAGATCCACCTGGAAAGTGTGGTTCACCGTGAATGTTCCCCCGTGGTTTCCCCGCCGCGGAGGATCTCTGCGGCGCTTCGTCATGCTAATGGGGGATCGCCGCGACGGTCGCGATCGTTTCCGGTGCGCCCCTCGTGACAACCCGGTTGCCCGGGCCGGTTAACCTGGTACACAACAGGCGTCGATCCGGCCATCACCGGGGAGCCTCCGGAAGAACCGGGCGCGAGCCCTCAGTAGAACCGGACGGGTGCGGCCCGTGACAGCCGTCGAACGAGAGGCCCGGCAGTTCCACCGCCGGGCAAGCGGGGTGGTACCGCGGAACGCCGAGGCGTCTCGTCCCCGTGTGGGTGACCGGTGCAGCGCCGGTCGTCCGTACGCGAGCGACGAACCGAGGAGCACCCGGATGTACCCCCAGGCCCAGCTCGACGACGGCGCCGGAGTCCCGTCGCAGCCGTCGTTCCCCGCACTGGAGAAGCAGGTCCTCGCCTACTGGGAGACGGACCGGACGTTCCAGGCGAGCATCGACGCGCGCCCCGCGGGCCAGCACGGCGACAACGAGTACGTCTTCTACGACGGCCCGCCCTTCGCCAACGGCCTGCCGCACTACGGCCACCTGCTCACCGGGTACGTCAAGGACCTGGTGCCGCGCTACCAGACGATGAAGGGCCGCAAGGTCGAGCGCCGGTTCGGCTGGGACACCCACGGCCTGCCCGCCGAGCTCGAAGCCATGCGCCAGCTCGGGATCACGGAGAAGGCCGAGATCGAAGAGATGGGCATCGCGAAGTTCAACGAGGCTTCGCGCGAGTCCGTGCTGCGCTACACCGACGAGTGGCGCGAGTACGTCACCCGCCAGGCGCGCTGGGTCGACTTCGACAACGACTACAAGACCCTCGACGTCACGTACATGGAGTCGGTGCTCTGGGCGTTCAAGCGCCTGTGGGACAAGGGACTCGTCTACGAGGGCTACCGCGTCCTGCCGTACTGCTGGCGCGACGAGACCCCGCTGTCCAACCACGAACTGGGCATGGACGCCGACGTCTACCGCAACCGGCAGGACCCGGCCGTCACGGTCGGCTTCCGGCTGGAGGGCAACGGGACCGACCTCGACGGCACCTACCTGCTGATCTGGACGACGACGCCGTGGACGCTGCCGTCGAACCTCGCCACCGCCGTGCACCCCGAGGTGCAGTACGTCGTCGTGGAGAGCGAAAACTTCCCCGGCAAGCGGTTCCTGCTCGCCGAAGCGCGGGTCGCCGCGTACGCGCGTGAACTCGGCGAGGAACCCACGATCCGCGCGCACTACACCGGCGCGCAGCTGCTCGGCACCCGGTACGCACCGCCGTTCCCGTACTTCACCGGCACCGAGAACGCGCACCAGGTGCTGGCCGCCGACTACGTCACCACCGACGACGGCACCGGGATCGTCCACATCGCCCCCGCGTACGGCGCCGACGACAAGCTCGTCACCGACGCCGCCGGCATCCCGCCGGTCACGCCGGTCGACGCGCACGGCAAGTTCGACGCGACCGTGCCGGACTACGAAGGCCAGCAGGTGTTCGACGCCAACCCGAACATCGTGCGCGACCTCAAGAACGGCACGGGAGCGGCCGCGCAGCAGGGCGCTTTGCTGCTGCGGCACGAAACCTACGACCACTCCTACCCGCACTGCTGGCGCTGCCGGAACCCGCTGATCTACCGCGCGGTCTCGTCGTGGTTCGTCGCGGTGACGCAGTTCAAGGACCGGATGGTCGAGCTGAACCAGCAGATCACCTGGTACCCCGAGAACGTCAAGGACGGCCAGTTCGGGAAGTGGCTGGAGAACGCGATCGACTGGTCGATCTCCCGCAACCGGTACTTCGGCACGCCGATCCCCGTGTGGCAGTCCGACGACCCGGCCTACCCGCGCACCGACGTCTACGGCTCGCTCGACGAGCTGGAGGCCGACTTCGGCGTGCGGCTGGACAACCTGCACCGGCCCTACATCGACGAGCTGACCCGGCCGAACCCGGACGACCCGACCGGGAAGTCCACGATGCGCCGCGTCACGGACGTCCTCGACGTCTGGTTCGACTCGGGCTCGATGCCGTACGCCCAGGTGCACTACCCGTTCGAGAACGCCGAGTGGTTCGAGCACCACTACCCGAGCGACTTCATCGTCGAGTACATCGGGCAGACCCGCGGCTGGTTCTACCTGCTGCACGTCCTGGCGACGGCGCTGTTCGACCGGCCGGCGTTCCGCACCTGCGTCTCGCACGGCATCGTGCTGGGCTCGGACGGCGCGAAGATGTCGAAGTCGCTGCGCAACTACCCGGACGTCAACGAGGTCTTCGAGCGCGACGGCTCCGACGCCATGCGCTGGTACCTGATGGCGAGCCCGATCCTGCGCGGCGGCAACCTCGTCGTCACCGACAAGGGCATCCGCGACGCCGTCCGCCAGGCGGTGCTGCCGCTGTGGAACTCGTACTACTTCCTCGCGCTGTACGCGAACGCGGAAGGCGTGGACGGGAAGTGGCGCACGGACTCGCCGAACGTGCTCGACCGGTACGTCCTGGCGAAGACGCACGAGCTGGTCACCGACGTCGAGTACGCGATGGACAGCTACGACGTCGCGGGCGCGTGCCAGACCGTCCGTGACTTCCTCGAGGTACTGACGAACTGGTACGTGCGCCGCTCGCGCGACCGCTTCTGGGCGGGCGAGGCGGACGCGATCGACACGCTCCACACGGTGCTGGAGGTGACTTCGCGGGTGACGGCGCCGCTGCTGCCGCTGACCACCGAGGTCGTCTGGCGCGGCCTCACCGGCGGCCGCTCGGTGCACCTGACCGACTGGCCGAACGCGAACGACCTGCCCGCGGACGCGGCGCTGGTCACCGCGATGGACCGGGTGCGGCAGGTGGCGTCGTCGGCGCTGTCGCTGCGGAAGGCGAACAAGCTGCGCGTGCGGCTGCCGCTGGCTTCGCTGGTCGTGGCGGCCGGCGACGCCGATTCGATGGCGCCGTTCTCCGACATCCTGCGGGACGAGGTGAACGTCAAGGAGGTCGAGCTGACCACCGACGTCGCCGCGCACGGCGGGTTCGAGGTCGCGGTGAACGCCCGCGCCGCCGGCCCGCGCCTCGGCAAGGACGTCCAGACGGTGATCAAGGCGGTCAAGGCGGGTGACTGGGCGTTCCAGGGCGGCGCCGTGGTCGCGGCGGGCATCGCGCTGCGGGACGGCGAGTTCGAACGGCGGCTGGTCGCCAAGGGCGGCGGCGCGGCGGCGGAGCTGCCCGGCGGCTCGGGACTGGTGCTGATCGACACCGAGGTGACGCCGGAGCTGGCGGCCGAGGGCCTGGTCCGCGACCTGGTCCGGGTCGTGCAGCAGGCGCGCCGGGACGCCGGGCTCGACGTCGCCGACCGGATCGCGCTGACGGTCGACGCTCCTGCCGAGGTCGTCGAAGCGGCTCGGACGCACCAGGAGTTCCTCGCGTCGGAGACGCTGGCGACGTCGGTGACCCACGGCCCGGCCACCGAAGGCTTCGCCGGCACGGTCGGCGACGGCACGAAGGTGACCGTGGCGGTGGCGAAGGCCTGATTGCCGGGGGTGGCCGGTAGGGTGCAGACTCGACCGGCCACCCCGAGCGGGGCGGCACCTTGGGGGAGGGGTACGCGGGAATGAGTCCGGCCAAAAGACGAGGGATCCTGATCGGCGGTGCGCTGCTGGTTGTCGTGGTCGTGGTGGCGGCGTTCTTCCTGCTGAACGGCGGGGGTTCGACACCGGAAGCGGCCGCCGGCGCGACAGCGGTGGAGAAACCCGGCGCCATCGACCCGAAGTCGGCGATCAGCGAGTACCTGCAGGACCTGTCCGAGAACGATCCCGACGCGGCGAGCCGGCTGACCGACGACGCCACGGCCGCCGCGGTGGCCCTGCGGAGCACCCGGAACACGCTGAACCCGGCGTCGGTGAGCGCCAAGCTGACCGAGCTGCAGCCGACCGCGGCCGGGGCGAAGCAGACGGACGGGACCTTCAGCCTGGCGTGGACGCTGAAGCCGGGCAAAGTCTGGACCTACGACGTGCCGTTCCAGCTCGCGCTGGCCGGCGGCAAGTGGCTCGTGCACTGGGCGCCGTCGCTGCTGCACCCGAAGCTGGAGGCGGGCCAGCGGCTGGTGATCAGCACGGCGGCGCAGGACACCACCGCGGTCGCCGACCGCGACGGCAAGCCCCTCGTCATCACCGGCTCCGGCGGCGTGCGGCCGGCCGACGGCAACCCGGCCCCGCTGCTGCGCTCGGCGCTCGTCGGGCAGGTCACGGCGGCGGCCGGCGGCGGCTTCGCCGTCGAGCGCGTCGACACCGGCGGCAAGAGCGTCGAGACGCTGTTCGGGAAGACGTCGGCCGAAGGGGCGAAGCCGCTCGTGTCGAGCCTGAGCCTGGCCACGCAGAACGCCGCGCAGGCCGCGGTGGACGGTTACCAGGGGTCGGCGATGCTCGTCGCCCTCGACACGGGGTCGGGCGACATCCTCGCCGTCGCGCAGAACGCCGCCGCCGGGAACTCGCCGAAGGCGCTCAACGGCCTGTACGAGCCGGGATCGTCGTTCAAGATCGCGACGTCGGTCGCCGCGGTCCAGCAGAGCGGGCTCTCCGCGGCTTCGCCGGTCGACTGCCCCGGCGTCGCGACGATCGGCACGCGGACCGTCAAGAACGAAGGCTTCGAGCTGGGCGCGACGAACCTGCAGACGGCGTTCGCGCGCTCCTGCAACACGACGTTCGGGCAGCTCGCGCTCGCCCTGCCCGCGGACGGGCTGAAGAAGGCGGCCGACGAGCTGGGCCTCAACGCCGACTACGAGATCCCCGGGCTGAAGACCGAACTGGGGAAGGTCGAGCCCGCGGCGAGCAAGGACGAGCAGGTCGAGGACGGCTTCGGCCAGGGCCGGATCCAGGTCAGCGCCCTCGGCGGCACGCTGATGGCCGCCACGGTCGCCACCGGCAAGGCGATCACGCCGAGGCTGTGGCACGACCTCGACACCACGGTGGTCAAGGGCTACTCGCCGCCGCCGTCGTCGGCGCTCGGCGAGGTGCGGAAGATGATGCGCGCGGTGGTCACCAGCGGCACCGGCCGCGCCGCCGCGTCCGCCGGGAGCGTCTTCGGCAAGACCGGCACCGCCCAGTTCGGTGACGGCAAGCAGGCCACCGGCTGGTTCGTCGGCTACCGCGGAAACGTCGCTTTCGCGGTGGTCCTGGAGAACTCGAACGACTCGGGCCCGGCAGTCAGCTTGGCCGCCAAGTTCCTCAAGGCCCTCTGACCCCGGCCCAAAGCGTAGCTTTCACGTGAAAGCTACGCTTTGCTTCGGTGGGGGCCGAAGGGTGCGGGCCGTACCGTGGGCGCATGGAGACGATCGCACTGGCCGAGGTGGCCGCCGTGCTCGCCGACCCGAGCCGGGCCACCATGTGCCTCGTGCTGCTGGACGGGCGGGCCTGGACGGTCGGTGAACTCGCGAAAGCGGCCGGGATCGCGCTCTCGACGGCGAGCGAGCACGTCACCCGGCTGGCCGGTGCCGGGTTCGTCGCCCGGGTGAAGCAGGGGCGCGCCAGCTACGTCCGGATCGCCGATCCGCGCGTGGCCGAGCTGATCGAGCACCTGGCCCAGCACGCCGAGCACCGGCCGGTGACCGGCCTGAAGCCGTCGCTGCGGGTGCGGCGGCTCGGGTTCGCGCGGACCTGCTACGACCACCTCGCCGGCCGGCTCGGCGTCGCCCTCCGCGACGGCATGCTCGCGGCCGGGCTGGTCGACGTGGCCGGCGGGCTGGCGCTGACCCCGCGTGGCCGCGAGGCGCTGGCGACCCTCGGCGTGCCGGTCGCGGCCGGGCGGCGGTCGCTGCTGCGCGACTGTCTGGATTGGACGGAACGCCGCGACCACCTCGCCGGCGCCCTGCCGGCGGCGTTGCTCGACCGGGCGGTCGACGCCGGCTGGGTGGCCAGGGACGGGCACCGCGCGGTCAAGGTGCTGCCGGCGGCGGGGGAGCCGTTCGCGGTGCTCGGCGTCGATCTCGACGCGCTCGGTGCCGGGGCGGGGCCCTAACACACCGGGTGTCCGGCGCCGGGCAGCGGTACACGAACGAGTTAACGTCCGCGCCTCACTATTCTGAGGGCCCCACGGCACTCGGGAGGGAGGCGGCATGGACCAGCTTCCCGTGCTGCTCGGCGTCGGCGGCGTTGTGCTCCTCGCGTCCGTGCTGGCCGTGCGCGTGTCGATCCGGCTCGGTCTCCCCTCGCTGCTGCTGTACCTGGGGATCGGCGTGGTGCTGGGCGAAGCCGGCTTCGGCATCCGGTTCGACAACCCCGAGCTGACCCAGTCGCTCGGCCTCGCCGCCCTCGTCATGATCCTCGCCGAGGGCGGGCTGACCACGCGATGGTCCGCGGTGAAACCCTCGCTGGGCATCGGAATCGCACTGTCCACAGTGGCGGTGGTGGTGAGCGTCGCGGTCACCGGTGCGGCCCTGCACTGGCTGCTGGGCCTCGACTGGCGGCTGGCGCTGCTGTGGGGCGCGGTGCTCGCCTCCACCGACGCGGCCGCGGTGTTTTCGGTGCTCCGCACAGCGGGGATCGGCAAACGGCTCACCGGCGCGCTCGAGCTCGAGTCGGGCATCAACGACGCGCCGGCCTACATCGCCGTCGTGGTGCTGGCCGAAGGCACCACTGTGGACTGGACGCTGCCGCTGCTGGTGGTCTACGAGCTGACGGCGGGCCTGGTCATCGGGCTCGCCTTCGGCTGGCTCGGCGGGTTCGCGCTGCGCCGGGCCGCGCTGCCGGCGACCGGGCTCTACCCGCTCGCCACGGTCGCCGTGTGCGTCGTGGCGTACTCGTCCGGGCAGCTGCTGCACGCGTCCGGGCTGCTCGCCACCTACGTCGCCGCGCTGGTGCTCGGCAATTCGCGGCTGCCGCACCGGTCGGACACGCTGTCGTTCGCCGAGGGCCTGGGCTGGCTGGCGCAGATCGGGCTGTTCGTGCTGCTCGGCCTGTTCGCCTCGCCGGGGCGGCTGCTCGACGCGATCGTGCCGGGCCTGGTCGCGGGCGCTGTCGTGCTGCTGCTGGCGCGGCCGGTCTCGGTCGTGCTGTCGATGCTGCCGTTCCGGCTGCCGTGGCGGGAACAGGCGTTCCTGTCGTGGGCCGGGCTCCGCGGCGCCGTGCCGATCGTGCTCGCCATGATCCCGCTGTCGCAGGGACTGCCGGGCGCGCAGCGGCTGGTCGACGCGGTGTTCGTGCTGGTCGTCGTGCTGACGTTGGTGCAGGGGGCGACGCTCGGCCCGCTCGCGCGCCGGCTCGGGCTGGCCAGGAAGTCCGAGGCGCACGAGATCGAGGTCGACTCCGCGCCGCTGGACGAGCTGGGGGCCGAGCTGCTGCAGGTCCGGATCCAGCCCGGGTCGAAACTGCACGGCGTCTACCTGTCCGAGCTGCGGCTGCCCGTCGGGGCGACGATCAGCCTGGTCGTGCGTCAAGGCGCCAGCTTCACGCCGCAGAAGACCAGCCGGCTGCAGGAGCACGACCAGCTGCTGGTCGTCACGACGACGGCCGTCCGCGACACGGCCGAACGCCGGCTCCGGGCCGTCGACCGGGCCGGCCGCCTGGCTCGCTGGAAGGGCGAGTCCGGCCAATAACGGAAATTCACGAACAGGCTTCCCAGTAGTCCCTCTTTTGGCTTAATGTGCGCTCGATCGAGTGAACATGGCGCCGAAGGAGTGCACACGGTGACGAAACTTTCCGTGCGGGGGACGAGCCTGGCCGCAGCGGTCGTCGCGGCCGTGGGGCTCCTCTCCGCCCCTGTAGCCGCCGCCGCGGGGCCCTTCCCGGCCTTCGCCCTGCCGTTCGAAGCCGGCCAGCAGGTCTACTCGGCGGGCATCCACTCCGACGACGGCAACGCCGGCGTGAAGAACGCCATCGACTTCAGCCCCGCCGACGGCACGGTGCGGGCGGCGCTGGCCGGCACCGTCCACCTGCAGCACTGTTCGGGCGGCGACTGGGTGACCGTCGATCACGCGGGCAGCTGGCGGACCGGCTACTACCACTTGGAAGGCATCCAGGTCACCGACGGTGAGCACGTCGAGGCCGGTGCAGTGCTCGGCTCGACCGGCAACGCGCTCCCGTGCGGTGGCAGCAGCACCGGCGCCCACGTGCACTTCACGCTCTGGACGCTCCCGGACGCGGCCGCGGGCGACTGGGACAACGTCGCCTTCGCCCGGATTTCGACGACGGTCGCGGCGGCCGCGGGTGAGCCGGTCGACGGCAAGACCCTCGGCGGCTGGCGTTTCGCCGCGGGGACCGAGCAGTACTCGGGCACCGCGACGCACGTCGCGGACGACACCGTCGTCCCGCTGCCGGGCCGCTTCCGCGCGAGGGCCTGACGCAGCTCCGCGCGTGAAGCGGGCGCTTGTGATCGGCGTCTCACATCGTGAAGCGGGGTTGGCCACCGGACACACTCTCGGTTACCTTCGGAGCCAGGTCATGAGTGCCAGCGCGAAGCCCCGGCTTGCTGGCCGGCAACCCTCCTACCGCGGTGGGGTGCCCCGGGTGAAGACCGGGCCGGTCGCGCCGTGCGACGGGCAAGCGCGGGCCCCTCGCCGGGGGTCCCCCGGACTGCCGAGGAGGCACCCCGATGACTCTCGCCATCGATCGCACCCAGCTCGAAACCGTGGTCTCCCAAGACATCCCCGCCGTCGCCGGCGCGTCGCTGCGGGTGCCGCTCGTCACCGGCGGCGACATCGGCTACGCCAACCTCGACCACGCCGCGAGCGCCCCGTGCCTCGACGCCGTCCGCAGCGCCGTCGACGAGTTCCTGCCTTGGTACGCCAGCGTCCACCGCGGCGCGGGCTTCGCGTCGCAGGTCTCCACCCGGCTCTACGAGCGGACCCGCGACACCCTGCGCCGGTTCACCGGTGCCCGGCAGGCCGACACCGTCGTCTTCACCCGCAACACCACCGACTCGTTCAACCTGCTCGCCCGCAGCCTGCCGCGGCACACCACGGTGGTCGTGTTCGACACCGAGCACCACGCCGCGCTGCTGCCGTGGGCGGGCCCGAACGTCCGGCGGCTGCCGACCCCGCGCACCCGGCTGGCCGCGGTGTCCGCTGTGGACGAAGCGCTCGCGGATTCCCCGCAGGGACCGCGGCTCGTGGTCGTCACCGGAGCGTCCAACGTGACCGGTGAGCTGCTCCCGGTGGCGGAGATCGCCGCCGTGGCGCGCAGGCACGGCGCCCGCGTCGCGCTCGACGCCGCCCAGCTGGCCCCGCACCGCCGGATCTCGATCAAGGAACTGGACGTCGACTACGTCGCGCTGTCCGGCCACAAGCTGTACGCCCCCTTCGGTGCGGGCGCGCTGATCGGCCGCGCCGACTGGCTGCGCGCGGCCCGGCCGTACCTCGCCGGCGGCGGTGCGACCAAGCTCGTCACCGAGGACGCCGTCGTCTGGAACAGCGGGCCGGAGCGCCACGAAGCCGGTTCGCCCAACACTGTCGGCGTGTACGCGCTCGGCGTCGCGTGCGAAACCCTGAGCCGGAACTGGGCCGCCGTCGAGGCGCACGAGCAGGCCCTGCTCGCCCGGCTGCGCAAGGGACTCGAGGGCATCCCGGGCTGCGCCGAACTGCGGCTGTTCGACGCGCCGGTCGACCGGGTCGCCACGGTGAGCTTCGTCGTCGACGGCTTCGACCCCGGCTGGCTCGCCGCGGTGCTGTCGGCCGAGTACGGCATCGGCGTCCGCGACGGCGCGTTCTGCGCCCACGTCGCGGCGCGGCGGCTGATCGCCGTCACCGGCGGCGCCGGGCAGCAGGCGGTCCGCGTCAGCCTCGGCCTGGGCAGCACGGAAGAACACGTCGACCGCGTGGTGCTGGCGCTGCGGCAGATCGTCGCGCGCGGAGCCCGCTGGGAGTACGCGAAGGTGGACGGCCGCTGGGCCCCGGTGGGCGACCCGCGGGAGCTGCCGCCCTTCTGCTGAGCGCCCGCCCGGGCCGATGGGTTTCGTTGGTCCTGCCGGGGTTCACGCACCGGGCGGTTCGTCCTCGGCACCGTCGGCGCGCTGCTCGCGGCCTTCATCGCCCCTGCTGCGCGGAAACCCGCACCCGATAGCCTGAGGCGATGGGGAGTGCACGGCGGTACTGGTTCCCGCTGGCCGCGCTGGGGTTCGCGCAGCTGGTGATGGTGGTCGTCGACCTGATGCCGGACGAGCCCGCGCCGATCGGGCAGTTCGCGACGGGCTACCAGCTTTCCCAGAGCCTGTCCGGCTTCGGCACCGGCGGGGTCGGTGGCGGGCCGGGTTCGATGACCGCGGTCGCGGTGGACGTGGTGCCCTCGGCGACGCTCGGCTGGCTCGCCGGTCTCGCCGGCGTGGTGCTCGCCGTGGCCGCCTGGTACTGGCGAGAGCTGCGCAGGGCGGGCACGCCCCCGCGTCCCGGGCGGTTCCTGCTCGGCACCCTCGGGGCGCTGGCCGCCGTCCCGCTGCTCGACCTGGTCGGCGCCCTCCAGTTCCGGCTGGGCGGCGACCTGCGCGGCCCGCTGCTGGCGGCGCTGGGTCTCCTGCTGCTGGCCGGATACGAGCGCAGCCGGTTCCTGGTGGCCGTCGCCGCGGTGTTCGTGCTGGTCACGCTCGTTTTCCAGCCGCCGTCGACGGGGGCGCTCGCCGCGGCGGGCGTGCTGTTCGCGGCCGCGTTCGCCGTGCTCCTGGGCCCTCGGCCGGACGGGCCCGACACGGCCTGACCAGCGCCGTGGACAATGGACCGGTGAGCACCGAGCCCAGCCACTCCGAACCCGACACCGACATCGACGTCCCCGCCGAGGCCGTGCCCGATCCCGAGGCCGACGCGCCCGAGAACCCGGAGGTCCCGGCGAAGCCGCTGCTGCCGAAGCGGCGGGTCGGCTGGGTGTTCGCCGTCGCCGTCGTGTTCTGGGCGATCGACCTGGTGACGAAGAACCTGGTCACCGCCAACCTGGAGGGCAAGGAGCCGGTCCGGATCCTCGGCGGGCTGATCTACCTGCAGGTGATCCGCAATCCCGGTGCCGCGTTCTCGATGGCCACCGGCATGACGTGGGTGCTCGCCCTGGTCGCGCTGGCCGTGATCATCGCGATCATCTGGCTGTCGCGGCGGCTGCGCTCGATCGGCTGGGCGATCGGCCTCGGCCTCGTGCTCGCCGGCGCCACCGGCAACCTGACCGACCGCATCTTCCGCGCGCCCGGCGGCCTGCAGGGCCACGTCGTCGACTTCATCTCGGCGTTCGCGCCCAACGGCAAGGGCTTCGCGATCTTCAACATCGCCGACTCGGCGATCTGCGTCGGCGGTGCCCTGATCGTGCTGCTTTCCCTGCTGGGCAAGGACTACGACGGCACGTCGACCAAGGACAAGAAGCTCGAGAAGACGATCGACAAGGCACAGGAGGAGCAGGCGTGACGTCGAGGATGCTCCCGGTGCCCGACGGGCTCGACGGGATGCGGGTCGACGCCGGTCTCGCCAAGCTGCTCGGGCTGTCCCGCACGGTCGTCGCCGAACTCGCCGAAGCCGGGGACGTGCTGCTCGACGGCCGTCCGGCCGGCAAGTCCGACCGGCTCTCCGGCGGTGGGCTGCTGGAGATCACGCTGCCGGCGCCGGCGAACCCGGTGGAGGTCGTCGCCGAGCCCGTCGCGGGCATGCGCATCCTCCACGACGACGACGACATCGTCGTGATCTCGAAGCCGGTCGGCGTCGCGGTGCACCCGAGCCCGGGCTGGACGGGCCCGACGGTCGTCGGCGGTCTCGCCGCGGCCGGCCTGCGGATCGCCACGTCGGGCGCGGCCGAGCGCCAGGGCGTGGTCCACCGGCTCGACGCGGGCACCACCGGCGTGATGGTGGTGGCCAAGAGCGAGCACGCGTACACCGTGCTCAAGCGCGCGTTCAAGGAACGCACGGTCGACAAGGGCTACCACGCGATCGTCCAGGGTCACCCGGACCCGATGCGCGGCACGATCGACGCCCCCATCGACCGCCACCCGCGCCACGACTACAAGTTCGCGGTGGTCCAGGGCGGCCGCCCGAGCGTGACGCACTACGAAGTGGTCGAGGCGTTCCGCGCGGCGTCGCTCACGCACATCAAGCTCGAGACCGGGCGGACGCACCAGATCCGCGTCCACTTCTCGGCGCTGCGGCACCCGTGCGTCGGCGACCTGACCTACGGCGCCGACCCGGTGCTGGCCCGCCACCTCGGCCTCAGCCGCCAGTGGCTGCACGCGAAGACGCTGGCGTTCGCGCACCCCGCGGACGGCCGCTGGGTCGAGTTCGAGTCGGAGTACCCCGACGACCTGGCGAAGGCACTGGAAACCCTGCGCGAGGAAAGCTACTAGTCCTCGATCGCCCAGGTCAGCGTGCGCTCGTCCGGCTCCGGTCGCGGGCTCCAGCGGACCGAGACCACGCGCGTGGTGTCCGGCAGGACGTACACCGTGTGGCCGCCCAGGGTCTCGCCAGGGGCGACGCCGATCTTGTGCGGCGGCCGCGAAGTCAGCGACACCGGCGCCTTGCCGATCGCCGTGCCGTCGGCGGCGAGCAGTTCGAGGTAGTTGTCCGGCAGGGACGCGAACGGGATCGGCCCGCGGTTGGTGATCTCGGTGTGCACCACCACCGAGCGTTCGCCGTCCTCCAGGCGGTACCCGGCCGCGCCGAACAGGTAGTCGGCCGGGTCCTGCACCTCCAGCAGCTGCACCGACAGCCGCTCGCCCTCCAGGCCCTGGGTCTCCATGACCTCGCCGAGCCTGCCCTTCTTGCCGGTGGCGGGCGCGCTCGGCCGGGCGGGTTCGTCGCCGCGGGCCCAGGACGCCGTCTGCGGCACGCCCCACGTGCTCACGGCCGGGTCGAGCGGTACCGGCGGCGGGAACTGCTGAGGCGGGCGCGGGGGCTGCGGGTGCCGGGGCGGCGGACCCGGGTACCGCCCGGACGGCGTGCCCTGGACGGTGTACGGCCCCGAAAGCGCGCCTTGGACGGTGTACGGCCCGGACGGCGCGCCTTGGACGGTGTACGGCCCCGAGGGCGTCCCCTGAACCGGCGGCGGCATCGGCGGCACCGGCTGCTGCGGCACCGGCTGGGACGGCACCGGCTGGGACGGCACCGGCTGGGACGGCACCGGCTGGGACGGCGGCGGGAACTGCTGCGGCGGCCGGTTCGCCCACGACGGCGGTGTGCCGGCGATGGCCGCGCGGAGGCCGTTCGGGTCGCTTTCGACGCCGACGAGCAGGGGGAGCCCGCTGCCGGAGAGGGCCACCAGCCGGTAGGCGACCTCGCGGGGATCCATGCCGACCTTCGCCGCCAGCTCGTGCACGGCCGCCTTGCCGAGGTCGGCGAGCGCGGCGAGCAGGCGGGCATCCACGGGATCGGTCACGGCCACCCCGGGAACGCTACCGCTCGCCGATCGCCGGCACCGAAGGCCGTCCGCCCCCGGCGAACGACCGACCGTTCCTGTCGGTGATCTCCGTTAGGGTCGGCCGGGAGCACATCAGTCGAAGCTGGGGGTCCTGCCATGGCCGCGGTCACCGAACTCGCGGACGAGTTCGTCGAAGCGTTGTTCGCCGCTGACCCGCTGACGCCCGCGCTGCTGGGCGTGCGCCCGGCGGAGCCGGGCCTGCCGGACGTGTCCGCCGAGGCCGAGCGGGCGTTCCGGGACCAGCTCACGGCGTTCCTCGAGCGGGCCCGCGCGCTGGACACCGAGGGCCTCCCGGCCGAGGACCGGGTCACCCGCGAGGTCCTGATCACCACGGCCGAAAACCACATCGCGGCGCTCGACAGCCGGATGACCGAGTTCACGGTCACCGACCTGTCCATCGGGCCCGCGGCCGGCCTGCTGATGGCCCTGCCGATGACGACCGTGACCGCGGGCGAGGCCGCGGAGGCCCAGCTCGGGCGGCTGGCCGCGGTCCCGGAATACCTGCGCCAGGTCGCGCGGCGGCACGCCGAGGGCATCGACGGCGGGCTCCTCCCGGTGGCCCACCTGGTGGACGCCGCGGTCGCGCACCTCGACCGCTACCTCGCGGACCCGGCCGCCGACCCGCTGCGCCGCCAGCCGGCGCCGGACGAGGAGTTCGAGCGGCGGCGCGAAGAGCTGCTCGGCGGTGTCGTCCGCCCGGCCTTCGCCGAGTACCGCGAGTTCCTGGTCACCGAGGTGCAGCCGCACGGGCGCCCCGCGGACCGGCCCGGTGTTTCGTGGCTGCCCGGTGGCGGCGAGACGTACGCCCGGCTCGCGCGGATGCACACGACCACCGAGCTCACCCCGCAGGAGCTGCACCGGATCGGCCTCGACGTCATCGACTCGCTCGCCGCCGAGTACCGCGAGGTGGGGCCGAGGGTGTTCGGCACCGGCGACCTGGCCGAGATCTTCCGGCGTCTGCGCACCGACCCGGCCCTGCGCTGGACCGGCGGTGACGAGATCCTGGAGACCGCGCGCACCGCCATCGACCGGGCGGCCGCCGAAGCCCCGAAGTGGTTCGGCCGGGTGCCGGAGCAGCAGTGCACGGTCGAAGCGGTGCCGTCGGAGGTCGCGCCCGGCGCGCCCGCGGCGTACTACCTGCGCCCGGCCGCCGACGGTTCGCGGCCCGGCATCTACTTCGCGAACACCCACGAAGCCACCGAGCGGTTCCGGCACATGGCCGAAACGACCGCGTTCCACGAAGCCGTGCCGGGCCACCACTTCCAGCTCAGCATCGCGCAGGGGCGCACCGAACTGCCGCTGCTGCGCCGCATCGGCATGTTCAACGCCTACACCGAGGGCTGGGGCCTCTACAGCGAGCGCCTCGCCGACGAAATGGGGCTCTACTCCGACGACGTCGCCCGCCTCGGCATGCTGGCCGGCGACTCGCTGCGGGCGGCCCGGCTGGTGGCCGACACCGGGCTGCACGCGCTCGGGTGGAGCCGGCAGCAGGCGATCGACTACCTGCTGGAGCACACGCCGACGGCGCGCGCCGAGGTCGAGTCCGAGGTGGACCGCTACATCGCGTGGCCCGGCCAGGCGCTCGGGTACCTGGTGGGGCGCCTGGAGATCCAGCGGATCCGCGCCCGCGCCGCGCAGCGGCTCGGCTCGCGGTTCGACGTCCGCGCGTTCCACGACCTCGTCCTGGCCGGCGGCGCGCTGCCGCTTTCGGTGCTGGCCGACGTCGTCGACGAATGGGTGGCCGGGCACGGCGACACCGTCGACGGCCTGGCGAGCGAGCTCGTCGAGCTGTCGTTCGAGCAGGAGCCGCTGCACCCGTCGGTCCTCGGCCTGCCCGGCGGCCACGACAGGCTCGCCGAGCAGACCCGGGAGGCGCAGGAGCGCTTCCGCGCCGCGTACACGGGCCTCGCCACCCGTGCGCGGGCGCTGGCCACCGAAGACCTGACGCCGGAAGACGCCGTGACGCGCGAGGTCGTGATCGCCGCCGCCGAGGTCGAGGCCGACCGGCTCGGCGCGCGGGCCGCCGATTTCGCGGTCAGCGACGGGCTGACGTCGCCCGCGCTCGGGCTGCTGATGTACCTGCCGTACTACCGGCTGGACGACGAGAAGAAGGCGCGCGGCTACCTGGCCCGGCTCGGCGCGATCGAGCCGTTCCTCGCCGAGCTGACCGAGCGGCAGCGCGAGAGCCTGGCCGAGGGGCTGGTACCGCCGGCGTACCTCGCCCGCGTCGGCATCGAGTACATCGACCGCTACCTCGCCGCGCCGGACACCGACCCGCTGAAGGTCGGCACGACGGCGGCCGTCGAGGGGTTCGACGCCGAGCGCGACCGGCTGCTCGCGGAGGTGGTCCACCCGGCGTATGCGCGGTACCGCGACTTCCTCCGCGCGGAGGTCGAGCCGGCCGGGCGCCCCGAGACCGCACCGGGGATCTCCCACGTGCCGGGCGGCGCGGAGCGGTACGCCGCGCTGATCCGGGCGGAGACGACCACCGAGCGCACGGCGCAGGAATTGCACGAAACCGGGCTGGCGCTGATCGAAAAGCTCGCGGGGGAGTACCGCGAGCTGGGCGCGAAGGTGTTCGGCACCACCGAGCTCACCGAGATCTTCGAGCGCCTGCGCACCGACCCGGCGCTGCGCTGGCGGGACGGCGAGGAGCTGCTGGCCGCGGCCCGGGACGCCATCGCCCGCGCCGAAGCCGTCGCGCCGAGGTGGTTTTCGCGCATTCCGGCGGAGAAGTGCGAGGTCGCGCCGGTGCCCGAAGCCGACGCGGCGAGCGGCACGATCGCGTACTACCTCCAGCCGTCGCTCGACGGCACCCGCCCGGGCACGTACTACGCGAACACCCACGAGGCGGCGAAGCGGCCGCGGTTCACCAGCGAAGCGATCGCGTTCCACGAAGCGGTGCCGGGGCACCACTTCCAGCTCAGCCTGGCCCAGGAACTGCGGGACCTGCCGCTGCTGCGGCGGATCGGCATGTTCAACGCCTACGCCGAGGGCTGGGGCCTGTACGCCGAGCGGCTGGCGGACGAGATGGGCCTGTATTCCGATGACGTGGCGCGGCTGGGGATGCTGACCCAGGATTCGATGCGGGCGGGCCGGCTGGTGGTCGACACGGGCTTGCACGCCCTCGGGTGGAGCCGCCGGCAGGCGATCGACTTCCTGGTCGAAAACACGCCGATGGCGCCGCTGGAGATCGAGGCGGAGATCGACCGGTACGTCGCCTGGCCGGGGCAGGCGCTCGGGTACATGGTGGGGCGGCTGGAGATCCAGCGGCTGCGGGCGGAAGCCGAGCAGGCGCTCGGCGAGGCGTTCGACATCCGCGGATTCCACGAAGTCGTGCTCGGCCACGGCATGCTGCCGCTGTCCGCGCTGGCCAAGGTGGTCACCGGCTGGGTGGCGGGCAGGCTCGACACCCCCGACCGGCTGGCCGACGAGCTGGTCGCGCTGAACTTCGAGCGGCAGCCGCTGTACCCGTCGGTGTTCGGCCTGCCCGGCGACCACGACCGGCTGCCCGATCCCGGTGCGGCCGCCGAAGCCCGGTTCCGCGCCGGTTACGCGGCGATCGCCGCGCGCGCCGAAGCGCTCGACTGCACCGGGCTGCCCGCCGCCGAGCGGGTCACCCGGGAAGTCGTGGTCTCCCAGGCGAAGGCCGCAATCGATGAGATCGACTCCGGCCGCGCCGAAATCTCGGTCAGCGACGGGCTCGGCGCGCCCGCACTGCAGCTGCTCCTCTACCTGCCGCAGACGGTGCTGGACGACGAGCGGAAGGTCCGCGGTTACCTCAGCCGGCTGGCGGGCGTCGGCGACTACCTCGACGCGCTGATCGGCCGGCAGCGCGCGGCGGTGGGCGAAGGGCTGGTGCCGCCGGACTTCCTGGTGCGCATCGGGATCGACTACGTCGACCGCTACCTCGGCGCACCCGAGAGCGACCCGCTGCGGGTGACACCGCCGTATGCGCCGGCCGGCTTCGAAGCCGAACGCGACCGCTTGCTCGCGGAGGTCGTCCGGCCCGCGTACGCGCGTTATCGCGCCTTCCTGGCCGACGAGGTCGCGCCGGTGGCCCGGCCCGAGACGTCGCCGGGCATCGGTGCCCTTCCGGGCGGCGCGGAGCGGTACGCCGCGCTGATCCGGGCGGAGACGACCACCGAGCGCCCGGCGCAGGAATTGCACGAAACCGGGCTGGCGCTGATCGAAAAGCTCGCCGGGGAGTACCGCGAGCTGGGCGGGAAGCTGTTCGGCACCACCGACCTCGGCGAGATCTTCGACCGGATCCGGACCGATCCGGCGCTGCGCTGGCGGGACGGCGAGGAGCTGCTGGCCGGGGCCCGGGCCGCCATCACGCGGGCGGAAGCCGTGGCGCCGCAGTGGTTTTCGCGGGTGCCGGAGCAGCAGTGCCAGGTGCAGCCGGTGCCGGCGGCCGAGGCCACCAGCGGCACGATCGCGTACTACCTGCAGCCGTCGCTCGACGGCACCCGCCCGGGTGTCTACTACGCCAACACCCATGAAGCGGAGAAGCGGCCGCGGTTCACCAGCGAGGCCGTCGCGTTCCACGAAGCCGTGCCGGGGCACCACTTCCAGCTGTGCCTCGCGCAGGACCTCACCGGCCTGCCGCTGCTGCGCCGGATCGCGCACGTCAACGCCTACGCCGAGGGCTGGGGCCTGTACGCCGAGCGGCTGGCCGACGAGATGGGCCTGTACTCCGACGACGTGGCGCGGCTGGGCATGCTGACCCAGGACTCGATGCGAGCGGGGCGGCTGGTCGTCGACACGGGCCTGCACGCCCTCGGGTGGAGCCGCCGGCAGGCGATCGACTACCTCGCCGAGCACACGCCGATGGCGCGGCTGGAGATCGAGGCGGAGATCGACCGGTACGCCGCCGACCCGGGCCAGGCGCTCGGCTACATGGTGGGGCGGCTGGAGATCCAGCGGCTGCGCGCCGAGGCCGAGCAAGCCCTGGGCGAGGCGTTCGACGTCCGCGAGTTCCACGACGTCGTCCTCGGCAGCGGAACCCTGCCGCTGCCCGTGCTGTCCGGCGTCGTCGCCGACTGGGTGTCGCGGCGTCGCGACACGCCCGACAGGCTCGCCGACGAGTGCCTGGAGCTGATGGTCGAGGCCCAGCCACTCATCCCGTCGCTGTACGGCCTGCCGGGCACGCACGACAAGCTCGCCGACCAGACCGCCGAAGCCGCCGCCCGGTACCGCGCCGGGCTCGCCGGGATCATCGCGCGGGCCGAGGCGATCGACACGGCGGCGCTGAAGCAGGCCGAGCGCGTCACCCGTGACGTCGTGATCTGGCAGGCTCGCACGCAGATCGACGTACTCGACTCCGGCCGGGCCGACATCGCGGTGAGCGACGGGCTGGACGCACCGGCCCTCAATCTGCTGATGGAGCTGCCGCAGACGATCGTCGACGACGAGGCCAAGGCCCGCGGCTACCTGAGCAGGCTCGCCGCGGTCGGCACGTACCTGGACCAGTTGATCGAGCGGCAGCGGGCCGCGCTGGCCGAGGGCCTGACACCGCCGGCGTTCCTGGCGCGCCTCGGCGTCGGCTACGTCGAGCGCTACCTCGCCGCACCGGAGAACGACCCGCTGAAGGTGCCGGTCCACGGGCTCGAGGCCGAGCGCGACCGGTTGCTCGCGGAGGTGGTCCGCCCGGCGTATGCCCGGTACCGGGACTTCCTGGCCGACGAGGTGGTCCCGGTGGGCAGGCCCGAGACGTCGCCCGGCATCGGCGACCTGCCGGGCGGGCCGGAGCGGTACGCGGCCCTGATCCGGGCGGAGACGACGACCGAGCACACGGCGCAGGACCTGCACGACACCGGTCTGGCGATCATCGAGCGGCTGGCGGCGGAGTACCGCGAGCTGGGCGCCGCGGTGTTCGGCACGACCGACCTCGCGGAGATCTTCGACCGGATCCGCACGGACCCGGCGCTGCGCTGGCGGGACGGCGACGAGCAGCTGGAAGTCGCCCGGGCGACCATCGCGCGGGCGGAAGCCGTGGCGCCCCAATGGTTCTCGCGTGTTCCGGAGCAGCGGTGCGAGGTCGCCCCGGTACCCGAGGCGGAGGCCGAAAGCGGGTCGATCGCCTACTACATCGAGCCGTCGCTCGACGGTTCGCGGCCGGGCACGTACTACACCAACACCCGCGATGCGGACCAGCGGCAGCGGACGCTGAGTGAGGCTGTCGCGTTCCACGAAGCCGTGCCGGGGCACCACTTCCAGCTCACGCTCGCCCAGCAGCTGACCGGCGTGCCGCTGCTGCGCCGGATCGGCATGTTCAACGCCTACGCCGAGGGGTGGGGCCTGTACGCCGAGCGCCTCGCGGACGAGATGGGGTTGTACTCGGACAACACCGCCCGGCTCGGCCTGCTGACCCAGGATTCGATGCGGGCGGCGCGGCTGGTGGTCGACACGGGCCTGCACGCGCTGGGCTGGAGCCGGCAACGGGCCGTCGACTACCTGCGCGACAACACACCGATGGCCCAGCTCGAGATCGACGCGGAGATCGACCGCTACGCCGGCCTCCCGGGCCAGGCGCTCGGCTACATGGTGGGCCGCCTGGAGATCGAACGGCTCCGCGCCGAAGCCGAGCGGCAGCTGGGCGAGCGGTTCGACATCCGCGAGTTCCACGACACGGTGCTGGGCAGCGGAACCCTGCCGCTCCCGGTACTGGCGGACGTGGTGGCCGCCTGGGTGGCGGCACGCGCCCCGGGTGACGGCAAGTGACGGTGGCGGCGCGGGCCGCGCGAGGCGGTGGTGGCCGGTGGTGCGGGCGGCTGGAGTGTGGAGTGATGGTGGCCGGGGTTGAGGTGGCCGGCCGGGCGGCGGTGGCCCGTGGCGCGTTGGCGCGGGCGGCTGGAGCGCGGGGGACCAGCGGCGGTGTGGTCGCTTTCGCCGGTGGCAGGGTGGCGGCGTGGACCATCCGGGCCGCTCGGGGCGGGGAGTGATCGTGGTCTGCTGGGATGGAGCCGGTGCGGCCGTGGCGGCCGGTCGAACGGCGGCGCGCGCCGCCCGGGATGAGGAGTGCACGTGACCTGGCTCGAGCTCGCCGACGACACGACGTTCGGCCTGGACAACCTGCCCTACGGGGTCTTCTCGGTGGGCGGGGCGCCCGAGCGGCGGGTCGGCGTGCCGGTCGGCGACCGGGTGCTCGACCTGACCTCGGCGGCCGCCGAGACCGCGGCGGCGTTCGCCCCGCTGCTCACCGCCGGGGTGCTCAACCCGCTCCTCGCCGCCGGGGCCGCCACCTGGCGGGAGGTCCGCGAAAGCGTCGCCGAATGGCTGACCGCCCCCCGCTACGCCGATCAGCTCCGGCCGCACCTCGTGCCCGTCACCGAGGTCACCACGCACCTCGCCTTCGAGGTCGCCGACTACGTCGACTTCTACTCCAGCGAGCACCACGCCCTCAACGCCGGCAAGATCTTCCGGCCGGACGCGACCGAGCTCCCGCCCAACTGGAAGCACCTGCCGATCGGTTACCACGGCCGGGCCGGCACCGTCGTGGCGTCCGGCACGCCGGTCGTCCGGCCGCACGGGCAGCGCAAGCCCCGCAACGCCGACGCCCCGTCGTTCGGGCCGTCGCAGCGGCTGGACATCGAGGCGGAGGTCGGGTTCGTCGTCGGCACTCCGTCCACTTTGGGCAGCCGGGTGTCCACAGCGGACTTCGCGGACCACGTGTTCGGCGTCTGCCTCGTCAACGACTGGTCGGCGCGTGACATCCAGGCCTGGGAGTACCAGCCGCTGGGGCCGTTCCTCGGCAAGTCGTTCGCGACGTCGGTTTCGCCGTGGATCGTGCCGCTGGCCGCGCTGGACCACGCGCGCGTCGACGGCCCGCCGCAGGACCCCGAGCCGTTCGAATACCTCCGGACCGGCGAGAAGTGGAGCCTGGACCTGGCGCTGGAGGTCCGGCTCAACGGTCACCTGGTGTCGAGCCCGCCGTTCGCGACGCAGTACTGGACGGCTCCGCAGCAGCTGGCGCACCTGACGGTCAACGGCGCGAGCCTGCGCACGGGCGACCTGTTCGCGTCGGGCACGGTCACCGGCCCCGAGCGCGACCAGCGGGGCTCGTTCCTGGAGCTGTCCTGGGGCGGTCAGGAGCCGCTGGAGCTGCCCGGCGGCGTGACGCGCACGTTCCTGGAGGACGGTGACGAGGTGGTCATCAGCGCGACCGCGCCCGGCCCGCGCGGCACGCGCATCGGCTTCGGCGACGTGCGGGGTACGGTGGTTCCCGGCTAGCCTAAGCGCACGCTTAGCACGGGAGGATGTCATGAGGATCGGGACCGGGATCAGCTACTCCGGAGGCTTCGCCGAAAGCGTCGCCGACGTCGTCGAACTGGAAAAGGCCGGCCTTGACGTCGTCTTCGTGCCGGAGGCGTACTCGTTCGACGCGGTCAGCCAGCTCGGCTACCTGGCGGCGAAGACCGAACGCGTCCAGCTGGCGTCCGGCATCTTCCAGATCTACACCCGCACGCCGACGCTGACCGCGATGACCGCGGCCGGCCTCGACTTCGTCTCCGACGGGCGGTTCATCCTCGGGCTCGGGGCGTCCGGCCCGCAGGTCATCGAGGGCTTCCACGGCGTGAAGTACGACGCGCCGCTGGGCCGCACCCGCGAGATCGTCGAGGTCTGCCGGCAGGTGTGGCGCCGCGAGCGCGTGGTGCACGAGGGCAAGCACTACACGATTCCGCTGCCGCCCGAGCAGGGCACCGGGCTCGGCAAGCCGCTCAAGCTGATCAACCACCCGGTGCGCGAGCGGATCCCGGTGCTGCTGGCCTCGATCGGCCCGAAGAACGTCGCGCTCACGGCCGAGATCGCCGAGGGCTGGCAGCCGATCTTCTTCCACCCGGAGAAGGCCGGCGACGTCTGGGGCGCGTCCCTGGCCGAGGGCAAGGCGAAGCGTGACGCGGCCTTGGGTGAGCTGGACACGTTCGTGACCGTGGCGCTGGCCATCGGCGACGACGTCGAGCCGCTGCTCGACCACCTGCGGCCGGTCCTCGCCCTCTACATCGGCGGGATGGGCGCCCGGGGCAAGAACTTCTACAACGACCTGGCCCGCCGTTACGGCTACGACGCCGAGGCGAAACTGATCCAGGACCTGTACCTCGACGGCAAGAAGGAAGAAGCTGCCGCGGCGGTCCCGGTCGAGTTGCTGCGCGCGATCTCCCTGGTCGGGCCGGCGGGGTACGTGAAGGAGCGGCTGGCGGCGTTCGCCGAGGCAGGCGCGACGACGCTGGTGGTCAACCCCCTGCAGCCGGGCCGCGAGGCCCGCGTGGCGGCGGTGTCGCACCTGCGCGAGCTGCTCGGCTGACCGCTGGCTCTCGCCCACCGCACGGCCGCGAACGACTCGTTCGAGACGTCCGACGTCCCGGAGGAGTCATTCGCGCCAGGCGGGCGGCCGCGCGTCAGGCCGGGGTGGCGTAGACCGCGACCCGCGGATTGCCGAGCCCGGCGCCGTCGTACGTGCCGTCGCTGGTGATGAGCCGCAGCTCCGGGCCCGGGCCTTGCGGGACCACCAGCGTGCCGTCCGGCTCGTCCGGCGGGAACACCGCCGTCCTGCGGACGGTGAACCGGGACTCGTGACCCTGGTCGTTGCGGACCGTGATCGTCGCGCCCGGCTTGAGCTTGCCCAGGCGGACGAACGCGCCGGGGGAGTAGCCGAAGCCCGCGTGCCCTGACAGCACCGCGACGCCGGGGGCGCCCGGCACCGGGCCGTCGGCGAACCAGCCGACGCCGAGGGCCGTGCCGGGCTGCTCGCGGCGGCCGGCGAGGTGGCCGAGGCCGACCAGGTGCTGCAGCGTCAGGCCGAGGTCGGGGATCAGCAGGGCCGACGGCGGGGCGCCGGCCCCGGCCGGCCGGGGCCGGTCCGCGGCCGGGGCGACCGCCGGCACGGGCGCGAGCACCGAAGTGACGCCCAGCAACACGCAGCCGAGCCCGGCCACGACCGCGAGCACGACGGCGGCCGGCCGCACGAGCGCGGCTCGCCGCTCGGGCCGTTCCATCTCTTTCCCCTGCTCCACGCCGGTTCCGATGTCCGGTTAGTCGCAACAGCCGCGCGGGCGTTACCGAATCGTGTCCGGTCTCACCACTGTTCACTCAATCGGGTTATCTCACTGTTACCTTCGCGCCAGAAAGGCACGTCCGGAGGGCCTCAATGGCGGGAATAGCCTGCGGCAGGTGGTGACATCGGACATCATTGCTGGTTTCGAGCCGTCGAACTGGGGATATTCACCAGAGCGGAAGTGAGGTGGGCCGGACTGTGCGGAAAAGACGAGAGCCCGCGGTGGGCGTGCTGGACGTCGGTTCGTTCAGCGCCCGGCTCGTGGTGGTGCCGGTGGACGGCTCACCACGGGAGCCGCTGGTGAACCACCAGACGCGCCTGCGCCTGGACCGTGAGCTCGACGGCCGCGGCCGGCTCAGCTCCCGCGGCATCGACGCCGTGACGGCCGCCGTCGCGGCGGGCATGACCACTGCGTACCGCCACGGCGTGAGCGACGTCTACCCGCTCGCCACCTCCTCGATCCGGGACGCGGCCAACGCCGCGGACGTCGTCCGGCACGTCGCCGGCGAAACCGGGGTCGAACTGCGGTTCCTGTCCGGCCGCTGCGAGGCGGAGCTGACCTACCTGGCCGCCCGCCGCTGGTACGCCGCGGAACCCGGGCCGATGCTGGTGCTCGACATCGGCGGCGGGACGGTCGAGCTGGCCGCCGGCCGCGGCGAGAAAGCCACGTTCGCGCGCTCGTTGCCGCTGGGTGCCCGGTCGATGACGCGGGACTGGCTGCCGTCCGAGCGCGTGTCGAACAAGCAGGTCAAGGCGCTGCGCGCGCACGCACTCGACGTCGTGGCCACCACGCTGGGCGCCGCCGACGTCGACGACCCGCGGGTCGTCGGCTGCTCGAAGGTGCTGCAGCAGCTCGCGCGGCTGGCCGGCGCCCGCCCCGGGCAGTGCAAGGAACTGCGGATCGAGGACCTGCGGGCCTGGATCCCGCGCCTCGCCGCGTTGCCGCCGTCGCGGCGGGCGGAGCTGCCGGGCATCTCCCGCAGCCGGGCCCACCAGGCCCTCGCCGGCGCGATCGTGGCGGAAGCGCTGCTGACGGTCGCCGGCGGCCCGGTGACGATCTGTCCGTGGTCCACCCGCGACGGCCTGCTGCTCACCCTGCAGGACAAGGCCCGGGCGGCCGCGGGGACGCACGCGGCCTGACCGCGCTGGCCACGTCCGGGAAAACCGGGTATTCCGGAAAGCATGAGCGAGCAGCAGCGCATCCACGGCCGCGACGACGAAGACGACGAGCTCCCCGAGCTGCCGACCCCCGGCAAGCTGACCCACGACGTGCCCACCGCCCCCGACCCGGACGTGAGCCCGGGCGGGACCGAAGAAATCCCGGCCCCGCCCGGACACGACGACCCGGTCAGCGACCTTCCTCGGTGATCGGGTTCGCCGGCTCCGCGTACTGACGCACCTCTTCGGAGTCGCGCCGCATCGGAGCCCGGCCGGCCGGCTGCTTCGGCGGGGTGCCGGCGTCGATCTTCGGGATCGCGAACCGCTGCGGTTCCTCGGTGATCGTGATGCGCTCCCCGTGGTGCAGCACTTCCAGGGGCGCTCCGGCCACCACGTGGTAGGTGGCCTGATCGGTGTCGATCTCCACCTGGAACCGGGTGCCGCGGAACATCAGGCGGAAGGTGATCCGCCCCAGCTGCGGCGGCAGCCGCGGCGCGAACGCCAGCGTGCCGCCGTGGTCGCGCAGGCCGCCGAACCCGGCCACCGCGCCCTGCCACGCCCCGGCCAGCGACGCCATGTGCAGGCCGTTGCGCACGTTGTTGTGGACGTCGTGCAGGTCGGTCAGCGCGGCTTCGGCGAGGTAGTCGTAGGCCAGCTCCAGGTGACCGACCTCGGCGGCGACGACCGCCTGCGTCCCCGCCGACAGCGAGGAGTCGCGCACGGTCCTCGCCTCGTAGTACGCGAAGTCGCGGGCCTTCTCCTCCGGGCTGAACGAGTCGCCGCACAGGTGCAGCGCCAGCACCAGATCGGCCTGCTTCACGACTTGCTTGCGGTACAGGTCGAAGTACGGGAAGTGCAGCAGCAGCGGGTAGTGCGACGAATCGGTGCCCGCGTAGTCCCACTCGTCGTGGTCGAGGAACCCCTCCGACTGCGGGTGCACTCCCAGTTCTTCGTCGTAGGGCAGGTACATCGCCGCCGCGGCCGCGCGCCAGGAATCCAGCTCGACGGTGTCGACGCCGAACCGCGCCGCGACGTCCGGGTGCCGCTCGCACGACTCCGCCGCCGCCTGCAGGTTCCGCCGCGCCATCAGGTTCGTGTAGACGTTGTTGTCCGCCACCGCCGAGTACTCGTCCGGGCCGGTGACGCCGTCGATGCGGAACGCGCCGTGCCGGTCGTGGTGGCCCAGCGACGCCCACAGCCGCGCGGTTTCCAGCAGCAGCTCGGTGCCGTAGTCGCGCTCGAACTGCTCGTCGCCGGTCGCGTTGAGGTAGCGCAGGACGGCGTCGGCGATGTCCGCGCTGACGTGGAACGCGGCCGTGCCCGCCGGCCAGTACGCCGAGCACTCGGCGCCGTTGATCGACCGCCACGGGAACGCCGCGCCGCGCAACCCCAGCTGGTGGGCGCGTTCCCGCGCTTTGTCCATTGTGGAGTGACGCCAGCGGAGTGCGTCGCGCGCGGCGTCCGGGATGGTGTAGGTGAGCACCGGCAGCACGAAGGATTCGGTGTCCCAGAAGGCGTGCCCGTCGTAACCGGGGCCGGTCAGTCCCTTGCCGGCGATCGCGCGGCTCTCGCCGCGGGCCCCGGCCTGCAGGATGTGGAACAGGGCGAAGCGGACAGCTTGCTGCAGTTCGGGATCGCCCTCGATCTCGATGTCCGAAGTGGTCCAGTAGTCGTCGAGGAACTTGCGCTGCTCGGTGAGCAGGCCCTTCCAGCCCGTCTGGCGGGCGCCGGCCAGCGCCGCCTCGACCTGTGACCGCAGCGCGGGCACCGAGCGCTGCGCGGACCACCCGTAGGCGAGGAACTTGGTGATCCGCAGCCGGCCGCCCTTGGGCACGTCGACCGCGACGGTCAGCCGCGCGAGGTCTTCCTCCGAGTGGATCCGGGCGCGGATCCCGTCGTCCACCTCGATCTTGTGGTCCATCGCCGCGGCCATCCGCAGCCCGGACCGGCGGGTCCGGTGCACCAGCACGCCGTTGTACTCCGATGCGCGGTGGAACTCGCCGACCAGCGGGGATTCCAGTGCGGCGGCCACCCGCGGGTCGCTGGTGTCGGACTCGATCGGCTCGTTGGCCAGCAGGTCGGACTGGACGACCAGCTGCAGGTCCTCGTCGAGCGGCTCGACCTCGTACCGGATCGCGGCGATCGCGCGCTGGGTGAAGGACACGAGCCGTTCGGTGCGCACGCGGACCCGCCGCCCGGTCGGCGACGACCACTCGGTGGTCCGGCACAGCGTGCCCTTGCGGAAGTCGAGCACCCGGTCGTGCGCGGTGGCCGCGCCGTAGCGCATGTCGAGCGGTTCGTCCTCGACCAGCAGCCGGATGATCTTGCCGTCGGTCACGTTGACGACGGTCTGGCCCTCTTCGGGGTAGCCGTAGCCCGCTTCGGCGTAGGGAAGTTCGTGCTGCTCGTAGAACCCGTTGAGGTACGTGCCGGGCAGCCCGCGCGGCTCGGCCTCCTCGAGGGTGCCGCGCAGCCCGATGTGGCCGTTGGACACCGCGAAGGCCGATTCGGTGCGCTGCAGGGCGTCGACGTCCATGCCACGCCACCGCAGTTCCCACGGCGCGCATTCGTAGCCGTGCCGTTCGGTCATCGGTCCCCCAGGAGGTCGGCGAGGTCGTCGACGACGATGTCGGCGCCGTGGGCCCGCAGTGCGTCGGCCTGGTCGGCCCGGTTCACGCCCACGACGTACCCGAAGCCCCCGGCTTTGCCGGCCTGGACGCCGGACTGGGCGTCCTCGAACACGGCCGCGTGCGCGGGCTCGACGCCGAGCGCCGCGGCGCCGGCCAGGAACGAGTCCGGCGCCGGCTTGCCCTTCAGGTGCTGTTCGCGGATCACGATGCCGTCGATGCGCGCCTCGACGTACTTGCTCAGGTCCGCGCCGTCGAGCACCTTGGCGCCGTTGGCCGACGACGTCACGACCGCGATCCGCAGCCCGGCGGCCTTGGCCGCTTCGAGGTAGCGCACCGAACCCGGGTAGGGATTCACGCCGCGTTCGTCGATGATCTTGAGGACCAGTTCGTTCTTGCGGTTGCCGACGCCGTTCACGGTCGGGGCGTCCACCGGGTCGTCCGGCTCGCCCTCGGGCAGCACGATCCCCCGTGAGCGCAGGAACTCCCGCACGCCGTCGGCACGCGGGCGGCCGTCCACAAAGGCTGCGTAGTCGTGGTCGGTGAACTCCGCGAACCCGGCGCCGTCGCGGGCGCGGAGGAATTCGTCGAACGTCCGCTTCCAGGCCTCGCGGTGGAGGATCGCCGTGCCGGTCAGCACTCCGTCGAGGTCGAACAAGCAGGCAGTGATGGTCTCGGGCAATCCCGTCATGCCCGCACGCTACCGGTCTTCGGGTTCGCCCGCGGGTTGTTCGGGGGTCTGGGTGGCGGAGCCCCCGGCTCGGGGCGAAGCTCCGGTTGTTTCAGCGGGTTGTTCGGGGGTCTGGGTGGCGGAGCCCCCGGCTCGGGGCGAAGCTCCGGTTGTCGCGGTGTGTGGGCGCACCCGGTGGATGAGCTCGTGCACGGCCGCGTCCGCGAGCCGGTAGCGCACCACCCGGCCGCTGCGTTGCGGCGTGACCAGCCCGTGCGCCCGCAGCAGCCGCAGGGCCTGCGAGACCGCGGTGTCGGTCATGCCGGTGGCCGCGGCGAGGTCGGTGACGCTGATCTCGCGGGCGTAGTGGATGGAGACCAGCAGCGCCAGCCGGGACGGGTCGGCGACCACGGAGAAGCGCCGGGCCCATTCTTCGATGACGGCGCGGTCGCCGAGCCCGTCGACCGCCGCTGCGACGCGTTCCGGGTCGATCAGCTTGCGGTCGGTGCTCACCCCCGGATGATTCCACCCGTGGTGCGGGCGGACCACCGGTGGTCTGGGTCACGCCGTGCTTGACGCGCGCCGGTCCCGCGGGCGAGGCTGGGCGTTAAGACAGTTGTCATAATCGCGGGTGTCACAAGTCGAGGAGCCGGGATGACCGACGTCGAAGCGCAGGTCCGTTCGAAGACCATCACCTGGCAGGACCCGCTGGAGACCGCCCGGCTCGGCGCCACGATGTCCGGTCTGGAGTACTTGCGGGCGATCGCCGAGGGCCGTGTCCCGCCGGCGCCGATCGCCGCGCACTTCGGGATGCGCTGGGAGCGCATCGAACCCGGCGAGGTCGTCGCGGTCGCGGAGCCGGACGAGTCGCTGTACAACCCGATCGGCATGGTCCACGGCGGGGTGGCGGCCACGATGCTGGATTCGGTGGTCGGCTGCGCGGTCCACACGACGCTCCCGGCCGGCGTCGGCTACGCGTCGGTGGAGCTGAAGGTGAGCTACCTGCGCGCGATCCACGCGGGCCGCGGCGAAATCCGCGCCACGGGCCGGGTGGTGAAGGAGGGTTCGCGGATCGCCTTCGCCGAAGGGGAGATCCGCGACGCCGAAGGGAAGCTGCTGGCCACGGCGTCGGGCACCTGCGTCATCACGCGCTAGACGGCCTGTTTGACGTCCCAGTGCTCGACGATCAACCCGTCCTCGACACGCAGGATGTCGACGACGGCGAGGCCGGCCACGTGCAGGTGCACCACGACGAGGTCGCCCTCGGCGACGACGTGCTCGAGCACCGCGGTCGCGCCGGCCACCGGCGAGTTCTTCACGGCGTCGGTGAACGCCTCGCGGCCGGAGGGCAGCCCGGGGCTGTGGGTGACGAAATCCGGGTGCAGCGCGGCCTTCGCGGCCTCGAAGTCCTGGTGCACGAACAGGTTTGCAGGCAGCCGACGACGATCGTCCGGTTCTTCGCGGATTCGCTCATGCCGCCGATCATCGGCCTTCCGGGTGGCGGCGTCGATTACGCCGGAGGTAATTCAGCGCGGGGCCGGACCCGCCGGGCGCGAATCGCGTCCCCGCCGCCGAAGCGGTCGATGACCGACGCCAGCAGGGCTTGGGCGTCGTCGACGCGGCCGGCGCCGTACTCCGCGACCAGTTCGTCCTGAAGCTCCGCGCGCAGCGCTCGGGTCGCCTCGACGGCGGCGATCGCGTGCCCGGTGAGGTGCAGGAGCTTGGTCCGGGCGTCCGCCGGGCCGGGCTCGCGGCGCACCAGCCCCCGGCGTTCGAGGTCGGCGACGGCCTTCGACGACGCCTGCTGGGTCACGCCCATCCGCTCGGCCAGCGCGGTGATGGACAGCGGCGCGGCCAGGACGTGCTGGATCA
The DNA here is from genome assembly GCF_040638285.1 of Amycolatopsis sp. NPDC026612. Lineage (NCBI taxonomy): Bacteria > Bacillati > Actinomycetota > Actinomycetes > Pseudonocardiales > Pseudonocardiaceae > Amycolatopsis > Amycolatopsis sp. NPDC026612. The sequence continues at coordinate 76,216 of NZ_JBEZYB010000021.1, read as the reverse complement.
CGACGCCGTCGTTGAAGCGCGGCCGCCCGCGCTCCCGGATCGTCCACCCGATCTGGGAACGGACGCCGGACGGACTGACCGGCCGGCTGTTCACCCGGCCGACGCCGCTGAAGCTCGCCCACCTGGCGGCGACGCCGTACGTCTCGTGCTCGTACTGGGACCCGCAGCACGAGGTGGCGGTGGCGGAGTGCCGGGCGGAGTTCGAGGACGGCGAGGCAGCGCGCAAGGACCTCTGGGACCTGTTCGCGGCCACGCCCGAGCCGCTGGGCTACGACCCGAAGATCCTCGGCGGCGAGGACCACCGCGACCCGAAGATCACGGTGCTGCGCTTGACGCCCTGGCGGATCTCGACCGGGAGCGAGGCCTGGCGGGCGGCTTAGTGGTCACCGTCGGAAACCACTTAGGTCCCCGTGCGCTCAGGCCGCACCCACCCGGCGGTCGAAGACCAGCCCCTGGGCCGCCCGCAGCCCGACGCTGATCGCGCCGGTCAGTACCGCGTCCTCGCCCAGTTCGCCCTGCACGACCTTCGGCACCAGCGGCGTGAACGCGCGCAGTGCGCGGTCGATCGGCTCCAGCAGCAGGTCCGCGGCCGTGCCCATGCCGCCGCCCAGGACGATCAGCTCGGGGTCGATCACCGCCGCCACCGAGGCCACCGTGTAGGCGAGCCGGTCGGCTTCCGTCTCCACCGCGCGCCGGGCGAGTTCGTCGCCTTCGCGGGCCAGCCGGAAGACTTCGCGGGCCGATTTCGCCGTGCCCAGCCCGAGTTCCCGGGCGCCGCGGACGACCGACTGGGCCGCCGTCGCCTCTTCGAGGTGGCCGCGCGCGGGCGGGGTGCCGGGCTCGTCGGCCGCGCGCGTGCGGCCGTAGGGCAGGTAGCCGATCTCGCCCGCCGCGCCGGTCGCGCCGCGGAACACCCGGCCGTCGACCATCAGGCCCATGCCGACCCCGGTGCCGATCGTGATGCAGCCGAACACCGACGCGCCGCGCGCGGCCCCGCTCTCCCACTCGCCGACGGCGGTGAGGTTGGCGTCGTTCTCGACCATCAGATCCGGGCCGAGCGCGGCTTCGAGGTCGTCGATCAGCCCGGCCCGGCCCCAGCCGGGCAGGTTCGGCGCGTGCCGGAAGCACCGCTTGTCCGGATCGGCGACGCCGGGGGAGCCGACCACGCGGACAACGATGTCGGCGGCGGTCAGGCCCGCTTCGGCGACGGCGTCGGCGGCGATCTTCCCCACCGCGGTCACCAGCGCCGCGCCGGAGCGTGCGGTGTTGCGTTCGTCGCGGCGCGCCACGAGCGTGCGGCCGAGGTCCGACACCGCGACCCGGAGGTGCTCGCGGCCGATGTCGACGCCGAGCACGTACCCCGCGGTGGGATCAGCCTCGTACAGCACGGCCGAGCGCCCGGTGCCGGTGGACGTCTGCCCGGTCGGCCGCGCCAGTCCGGCGGCTTCCAGCGCCAGCAGTGCCTGGCTGACCGTCGGCTTCGACAGCCCGGTGTCCTTCGCCACCTGCGGCCGGGTCGCCGGTCCGCCGCGGCGCAGCAGGTCGAGCACCGCCCGCTGGTTGATCTTGCGCATCCCGGCGGGGGTACCGACCGTGGGGATTTCTACGCCGGCCACCCGTGCCCGCCTCCTGTCGTCTTCGTGCTGCCTGCCACGCTAGCCGTCCCGCCCCGGCGCCCGCCGGAATAGGCCCACTCCGGGGCCGGTTGACCGCAGTATGAGCACTCCGGTACGCGGGCGCGTCCGCGTGGCACAAGGCGCGAAGCGGGTACGGGTGTTCCTCGGCGGGCAGGTCGTCGCGGACACGGTGCACCCCCTCCTGGTGTGGGAAGTTCCGTACTACCCCACGTACTACATCCCGCGCGCGGACGTCGTGAGCGGCGTTCTCACCCCCTCCGGCCGGACGGCGCACTCGCCGAGCCGCGGAGAAGCTGTTCTGTCGACGATAAAGGGTGGCGGAGCCGAGGCGGTGGACGGCGCGCTGGAGTACCCGAATTCGCCGATCGAAGAGCTCCGCGGCCACGTCCGGTTCGAGTTCGGCGCGTTCGACTGGTTCGAAGAGGACGAACAGATCTTCACGCACCCGCGCGACCCCGGCGTCCGCGTCGACGTCCTGCCGAGCTCGCGGCACGTCCGGATCGAGGTCGACGGCGTCACGGTCGCCGACTCGGTGCGGCCGCACCTGCTGTTCGAGACCGGCCTGCCGACCCGCTACTACCTGCCCCGCGTCGACGTCCGGATGGACCTGCTGGAAAAGATCGACGTCGTGACGCACTGCCCGTACAAGGGCGCCGCCGGGCACTTCGACGTGGCCGGGCACGAAGACCTCGCCTGGAGCTACCCGACGCCGCTGCCCGAGAGCACCCGCGTGGCCGGCCTGGTCGCGTTCCTCGACGAAAAGGTGGACGTCTACGTCGACGACCTCCGCCAGGAGCGCCCGAAGACCAAGTTCGCCTGAGCCTTCACGCGTCCGGCAGCCAGTTCCCGTGGAAGCCCGCGGGCACCCGCTGCGGGAGGTGGACGGTCGCCACGGGCGCCGCGGCGAGGTTCCCGGCGTCGAGCACGACCAGGTCGCTGCGATCCTCCGCCGCGTCGTGGACGTAGGTGAGCAGCCAGCCTTCGCCGTGCTCGGCGGGGACGAACACCGCCTCGCCGGGAACGCGCCCAGGCGCGAAGACGTGCTCCGTGGCCGTGCCCGTGTGCAGGTCGTAGCGGCGCAGGACGTCGTGGCCGGTGACGTGCCCGAAGCGCGCGTCGGCCCCGGTGAGCCGGTCGTCGATGCGGGGGAACTCGCCCGGCCGGTCGTCGAGCCGGTCCTCGGTCACCGTCCCGGCCGCGAGGTCGATCGTCCAGCGCCACAGCGACGCCGGCGGGTCCTCGTGCCCCACCCACCACTGGTGGTCGTAGCGCATGACGTGCACGACGATCCGGCTGTCCGGGGTGTCGAACGCGTTGAGCGTGTGGAAGACGTAGCAGGGTTCGATCTCCAGCCAGCGAACCCCGGCCTCGGGCCGGTCGCGGCGCAGCACGCCGAGCCGCGCGCCGTAGCCGGCGTCCCAGCGGTAGGGCATGCCCTGGCCGACCGACGCCCGGTCGAACACGACGGGCAGGTCGTAGAACACGACGTGCTCCCCGGTGAGCGCGAAGTCGTGCATCATCGTCAGCCCGGGCACGTCGATCGGCTGCTTGACGACGAGCTTCCCGGCCGCGTCGGCGCGGTAGTAGCCCACGTGCGGTGCGGTGATGCTGCCGTAGCCGAAGAAGTGCAGCTCCCCGGTCACCGGGCAGATCTTCGGGTGCGCGGTCATCGCGTCGGCCAGTTCGCCGCCGAAGTCGTACACGCCCACGGTTTCGAGGTCCGTCGTGATCTCGTACGGCAGCGACGACTCGACGAGCGCGAGCGTGCGGCCGGCGTGGTTCACGACGTGCGTGTTCGCGACGCTGCTGTGCAGGTTCCGCGTGCCGTCTTCGTTGTACAGCTTCAGGTCCGGGTCGGCGAAGCTCTCGGTCCGCACCCAGCGGTTGCGGTACCAGGCGGCGCGGCCGTGCTCGAGGCGGACGCCGTGGACCATGCCGTCGCCGGTGAACCAGTGCTTGTTGTCCCCGCGCGGGTTCGGGCCGTTGCGCAGGTACCAGCCGGTCAGCTCGGGCGGCAGGGCGCCGGTCACCGGGAGGTCGAACGCGGTCAGCTCGTCGTGGACGGGCGCGTAGGCGCCGGTGAGGTGGAAGCCGGTGGTGGTCACGCGGCGGCCCGGGCCCGGACGATGCGCGGGTAGCGGATGGTGAAGGCGACGGGGACCGCGAAGCAGAGGACCTTGATCGCGATCAGCGCGAAGGTGGCGTGCGGCGCGAAGTGCAGCAGGGCGATGCCCGCGATCCCGCCGACGGTGAAGCTCGCCGCCCACACCAGCGTGATGAGCACGTTGACGCGCTTGAAGATCGGGTTGTCCCAGAGCTCCGCCGGGGTCGACGTGCGGGCGATCCCGAGGGTGAACGGCTTCCCGATGGCGAGCGAACCCCAGGCGGTGAGCGCGAGCCAGGCGTCGGTGAGGGCACCGGTGTAGGTCTTCAGCGGCGACGCCGGGAAGCTGAACGCGACGGCGGTGAGCAGGGTGAAGAAGACGAACCCGCTCCACTCGAGGATCAGCGTGTCCGCGGTGCGGCCGTGGCGGCGGGCGAGCAGGAGCAGCGCGGCCGAGATCACCAGGCCGGCGAGTCCGGACCACCGCCAGTCGAACTGGGTCGCGACCACGGCGAACGCGATCCACGGAAGCAGGCTCTTCAGGTAGTTCACGACGGGTCCTTCCCGACATTCCAACTTTGACATGTCAAAGTTAGAACGTCATGATTCGACATGTCAATAGTGGAATGTCAAGATGAGGGGCATGAGCCTTCGACACGCGGTACTCGGGATGCTGGCCGACGAGCCCGGAAGCGGCTATGACCTGCTGAAACGGTTCGAGAGGGCGATGGCCAACGTCTGGCCCGCAACGCAGAGCCAGCTCTACGGCGAGCTCGGCAAGCTGGAGACCGCGGGCATGATCCGCGTCCTGGCCGAGGGGCCACGCGGGCGCAAGGAGTACGAGATCACCGAAGCCGGGCTCGAGGAGCTGCGGCACTGGCTGATCGAGGTCGAGCCCGCCGGCCCGCCGCGCAGCGCCGGCCTGTTGCGCGTGTACTTCCTCGGCTCGGTCGACCCCGGCCAGGCGCGCGGCTACCTCGCGACGATGGGGAAGGCGGGTCAGGAGCGCGAGCGGCGGCTCGGGGAGCTGGAGTCGGCGATCGACTGGGACGACGACAACCAGTCGCTGTACGGCCGCCTGGTGCTGGAATGGGGGAAGCGCTTCTCGGCCATGCAACGCGAGTGGGCGGAGTGGGCGGTCAAGCAGATCGAGTGATCCGCGTATAACGGTCTATACGGCGTGCCGTTCAAGCCGCAGGGCGCCGTGAGCTGGTCGCGCCGCCGACGGAACCAGCCCGTTACGCCGTCCGGCACTGTGGCGGCACACACTTTCGGCGGCCTCCACTGTCATCTCGTCACAGGAATGGGCGAACTCGACTACTCCGCGTTGACGTACCCGCCGGGTCTCCTTAGCGTGGCGCGCACCCCGCCGCTCCCAGCAAGGGATTCCCCATGGCCAGTCCCACCACCGACCCTGCCGAGCCCGGGCAGGTCGGCCGCCGCCGCTTCCTGACCTACCTGGTCGCCGCGCCCACGCTCACCGTCGCCACGAAACTCACCGCCGACGGCCTCGCCCCGGCCCGCGCCGAAGCCGTCATCCCCACCCTGCCGCAGCCGGCGGAAATCCTCGACCTCGGTGACGTGCTGACGCTGTCGTGCGCGCCCACCGCCGGGATGCTCGTGCTCGAACTGACGTCCGACGGCCGGGCGCGGCTGCAGCTGCCGCGGGCCGAGGTCGGCCAGGGCATCACCACGGCGACCGCCATGCTCGTCGCCGAAGAGCTGGACCTGCCGCTCGACCGGGTCGACGTCGTGCTTTCGGACGCCCGCACCGAGCTGCTGTTCAACCAGCTCACCGGCGGCTCCAACACGATGCGTTCGCTATACGACCCGGTCCGCGCCACCGCGGCGACCGCGCGTGCCCGGCTGGTCGCCGCGGCCGGGGCGCAGTGGGGGACCGACGCTGCGCGACTGTCCACACGCGACGGTGCGGTGCGGGCCCCCGACGGCCGCAGTGCCTCGTACGGCGTCCTCGCCGGGCCGGCGTCGCGCTCCGGCCTGAGTGTCGGCGCGATCCAGCCGAAGGCCGAGTCGGCGCACACGCTCGTCGGGACGCCGACCCCGCGCCAGGACGCCCGCGCGATGGTCACCGGGAAGCAGGTCTACACGCTCGACCTCGACATCCCCGGTGCGAACCCGGTGATGGTGCGGCGGCCGCCGACGATCAACGGCACGGTGCGGAAGGTCACCAACGAGGCCGCCGTCCGTGCCATGCCCGGGATCATCGACATCGCGGTCGTGAAGACCGGGGTCGCGGTGATGGCCGAGACGTTCGGCCAGGCCCTCGACGGCAAGAACGCCCTAGACGTCACCTGGGGGCCGGGCACCGTCGACGGCGAGAACGACGAGACGATCAAGAAGAAGCTGCGGGCCGCCGCGCTGCCGTTCGTGGTCCCGCCGCTGCTCACCCAGTACGTCGACGGTGAGTTCGACTTCGCCTTCGCCAGCCACGCGCCGATGGAGTCGAACTCCGCGGTGGCCGACGTCCGCGAGGACAGCGCGACCATCTGGGCCGGGCTGAAGTCGCCGATCGTGGCGAAGCAGACCATCGCGCAGGAGCTGGGGCTGCCGGAGAACAAGGTCACCGTGCACGTCCAGCAGGGCGGCGGGTCCTTCGGGCGGCGGCTGTTCTTCGACGCCGCCCTGGAAGCCGCGCTCATCTCCCAGGCGATGAAGAAGCCCGTCCGGCTGATGTGGAGCCGGATCGACGACATGCGCCACGGGCGCGGCCGCGCGGCGAGCTACCACCGGATCCGCGCGACCTTCGCACTTGGTCAGGTGCTGACGTTCGAACACCGCGTCGCGAGCGTCGAAACCGACTGGAGCCACGGACTCGGCGAGATCCTGACCGCGTACGCGGCGAAGCTGCCCGTCGGCGGCAACCTGAGCTTCGCGCAGACGGTGTTCCTGCTGACCGTGAAGTCGCCGTACAACTTCGGTGTCACCACGCAGCTGCTCAACGAGGTGCCGCTGAAGTTCCACACCTCGGCGTGGCGGTCGGTCTACTCGGCGAACACCCGCGGGGCCGAAGAGATCATGGTCGACGAGATCGCCGCGAAGCTCGGCAAGGACCCGGTGGCCTTCCGCCGCGAGTTCATCAAGGCGGAACGCCAGCGCGCGGTGCTCGACAAGGTCGCCGAACTCGGCGAGTGGGGCAAGAAGCTGCCCGCCGGGTTCGCGCAGGGGATCGCGGTGCACGGCGAGTACAAGTCCTACACCGCCTGCCTGGTCGAACTGGACGCGCGGGACCCGAAGCACCCGCGGGTCACCAAGGCGACCATCGCGGTCGACGTCGGCAAGCCGGTGAACCCGCGGGGGATCCAGGCACAGATGCTCGGCGGCCTGACCGACGCGATCTCGACGACGCTCACCGCGGGCCTGCACATCGACAAGGGCCTGCCGCTGGAAGGCAGCTACTCGCAGTTCCACTACGCGCGGCAGAAAAACTCGCCGGTGGACGTCACCGTGCACGTCATGCCCGCGACCGGCGACGACATCGGCGGGGCGGGCGAGCTCGGCGTGCCGGCGCCGGTCGGCGCGATCGCCAACGCCTACGCCCGCGCGACCGGGATCAAGCCGCGCAGCTTCCCGATCACCTTCCCGGTCGACTTCGACCCGTTCCCGCGCTGAGGAGAGCCCCATGCCGAACTACACCTTCGTGGTGAACGGGAAGACCGTCACCGTCGACGCGCCCGCCGACCTGCCGATGCTGTGGGCGCTGCGCGACAAGCTCAAGGTCCGCGGGCCGAAGTACGGCTGCGGCATCAACGTCTGCAAGGCCTGCACCAGCCACCTCGACGGCGAGGCGTTCAACCCCTGCGTCACGCCGGTGTCGGAGTGCGCCGGGCGCGAGGTCACCACGATCGAGGGGCTGGCTGACGGCGACGAGCTGCACCCGGTCCAGGAAGCGTGGCTCGAGCAGGACGTGGCGCAGTGCGGTTACTGCCAGCCTGGCCAGATCATGGCGGCGGTCGCGTTGCTGAAGAAGACGAAGAACCCGACGGACGCCGACATCGACGCCATCCAGAACGTGTGCCGCTGCGGGACCTACTTCCGGATCCGGGAGGCGATCAAGAGCGCGGCCGCCCGGATGGCCTGACGCGAATGCGGAGGTTCAACAAAAGAACCTCCGCATTCGCGGTTCTTGTAGCAAGTTCACCCGAACGTGGCGACCTCGTTCGGGTTAGATGTCGGTCTCGGGCCTCGACGAGGAGGTCGGGGACCGGAGGGCACCATGCACTACCAGGCGCTTCTGTCCGACGAGCGCGCACCCCGGATCGCTTCGCTGGCCGCCGAGGTCGAGCGGAAGCTGCCCGAGCTGATCGACAGCACCGTCCGCCAGATCCTCGCCGAGGTGCCCGTCTACGCCGACGCGCGGTTCGTCTCGCACGCCGAACTCCGGAACTCGGTGCGCGACAACCTCGACCACGTGCTGCGGACCCTGCGTGGCCCGGACGTCCCGGACCTGTCCCAGGCCCGCGCGACCGGCCGGGCCCGGGCGCTGCAGGGCGCGCCGCTGCCGGAACTGCTGCGGGCCTACCGGATCGGGCTCACCGAGGTGTGGCACCGGTTCGTGGAGCTGACCGCCCGGCAGCAGGACCTCGCCGCGCTGGTCGCCGCGACGACGGCGATCTGGGCCCTCATCGACGACCTCGCCGAGGCCCTCACGACGTCCTACCGCGACACGACCGCGGAAATCATGGTGGCGCACCAGAACCGGCGTTCGGCGTTGGTCGAAGCGCTGTTCGCGGGCGGCGCCGCGACCGAGGGCACGCTGTGGGACATCGCCCGCGTGCTCGACCTGTCCCTGGACGGCACGTTCGTCGTCGTCGCGGCGGAAACCCCGCTGCTGGGCCGGGAACCGCTGCCCCGGATCGAGGCCCGGCTGCGCTCGATGCAGCACGCGTCGGCGTGGCGGCTGACCCCGGACCTGCAGGTCGGCGTCGTGTCCCTGCGCGACCCGAGCGCGTCGAAGGCGATCGTGCACCTGGTGCGGGAGCAGCCGGTGGGCCGGGTCGGGATCAGCCCGGTGTTCACCGGCCTCGGCAACACCGCCCGTGCACTCCACCTCGCGCGGGTGGCGCTGTCGAGCATGACGCCGGGAACGGCGGGGCTGGTGCAGTTCACCGAGTCGCCGCTGGCCGGGCTGGTGGCCAGCTCGCCGGAGGCGTCGGTGCAGCTGGCCCACCACGTGCTCCAGCCCGTCATGGACCTCCCCGCCGACGACCGCAACGTGCTGCTGCTGACGTTGCGCGCGTGGTTCGACTGCCAGGGTTCGACGAAGCTGACGTCGGAGCGGATGTTCTGCCACCCCAACACGATCCGGCACCGCCTGAAGCGGGTAACCGAGGAACTGGGCCGGTCGCTGACGGACCCGGCGGACATCGCCGAGCTCGGCGCGGCGCTGCGGGCGCTGAACCTCTTCCCGGAGGCGGCCCACCTCCCGGCACCACGCTGAGCGCGTCCGGGTGCCCTCGCGGTCCTGGGAGTGACAGGACCAGGCACGGGCCGGTGGCGCCGCTTACCGTGGCGGTGTGACCGGCGAACCGAATCTCCTGGGCGAGCTCCTCCGCGCTCGCCGTGAGCTGCTCACCCCGGAGCAGGCCGGCATCCCGGTGCTCGGCCCGCGACGGGTGCCGGGCCTGCGCCGCGAAGAGGTCGCGATGCTGGCCGGGATCAGCGCCGACTACTACCTGCGGCTGGAGCAGGGGCGCGACCGCAACCCGTCGAGGCAGGTCCTCGAGTCCCTGGCCCGGGTGCTGCAGCTCGACGACGACACCACGGCGTACCTGTCCGGCCTCGCCGAGCCGCGGCCCGTGCGACGGCGGCGGCGTCGCCGGAAGGAGACGGTCCCGCCCGGGATCGTCAAGTTCCTGGCGGCGCTTTCCCTCCCCGCGTTCGTCGAGGGACGCTACCTCGACGTGCTGGCGGCCAACCCGCTCGCCGCCGCGATTTCGCCGCGGCTCGTCCCGGGAGCCAATCGCTTGCGGGACGTGTTCCTCGACCCGGCCGAGCGGGCGCTCTTCCCGGACTGGGACCTCGCTACGCGGGCGCTGGTCGCGGGCTTCCGGCAGTCCGTCGGCACCGAGACCGACGACCCCCGGTTCATCGAGCTCGTCGGCGAGCTTTCGCTGGCGAGCCCGCGGTTCCGGGAACTGTGGGCCCGCCACGACGTCGCCAACCGGCGGGGCGCGACCGTGCGGTTCGACCACCCGCTGGTCGGCGAACTGGTCCTGAACCGGGAGAAGCTCCTCGTCAGCGAGGCGCCCGGCCTCGTGCTCGCCGTCTACCACCCCGACCCCGGCACCGACGCCGCGGACAAGCTGGCCCTCCTCGGCTCCGCCACCACGGCTCCCGTCGAGCCCCGACCGAAGGAACACCACGCATGAGCAAGCTCGCCCTGGTCACCGGCGCCACTTCCGGAATCGGCCGGGCGTTCGCCGAACGCCTGGCCGCCGACGGCCACGACCTGGTGCTCGTCGGCCGGCGGAAGGACCGGCTCGACGACTTCGCCGCCGCCCACCCCGAGGTGCAGGTCCGCGCCGTGCCCGCCGACCTCGCCACCGACGAGGGCATCGACACGGTCGCGCGGATCTGCGCCGGCGAGCCCCTGGACCTGCTGGTGAACAACGCCGGCGTCGCGCACTACATGCCGCTGGCCGACCTGCCCGCCGACCAGGCCCGCGAGCTCGTCAACGTCAAGGTGCTGGCGCCCACCCTGCTCACCCGCGCCGCCGTCGCGGGCATGCGGGAGCGCGGCCGGGGCACCATCGTCAACGTCGCCGGCATGATCGCCTTCAGCGGGCCCGCACCGCAGGCCCAGCTGCCCCGCCGCGCCGTCTACGCCGGCACGCTCGCTCACCTGGTCACCCTGTCGCAGACCCTGAGCGCGGAACTGGACGGCACCGGTGTCTGGGTCCAGGTCGTGTGCCCCGGCGTCGTCGCGACGGAGTTCCACGAGCGCCAAGGCCTTGACCTGAGCGCGGTCCCCCGGATGAGCGCGGCCGACGTCGTCTCCGCGTCCCTGCGCGGTCTGGAGCTCGGTGAGGTCGTCTGCGCTCCCGGGGTCGAAGACGCGAGCCTGCTCGAGGCGGTCTTCCGGGCCGATCTCGCGGCTTTCGGCGGTCAGCGCCCCGAACTCGCGACGCGTTACCGGACGGCCTGATCCGCTGGCGCCGGCGGCGGACACCGGGCCCGTACCGCTCGGCCATCCCGGTCAGCCGCTTGTGCGGTCATGCCGTCGAAGCCGACGCCCAGCCAGCGCCCGGGGGCCACCGCGCGCAGCTGCCTCGCCGACCCGGCGAGCGGCTCGAAGGCGTGCGCGACGGTGTCGGCGATCAGAGCCGGTTCGGGGGGCGGAGTGCGGCCGAGGAAGACGTGGAGCACGGCCTGGTAGGCGACGGCGAGTTCGCGGACCGGCCGGTCGGTGCGGAGCAGGTCGTTCGCCGCCGGCAGTTCCAGGTACTCGACGAAGGCCTCGTCGCGGCGCGCCCCGCCGCCGGTCGGGTCTCAGCCGTCCGAGGAAAGCTTCCAGAGGTTGATGTCCGCGTCGGTCGCGTGGCCGTCGATCTCGGTCAGCTCCTCCGAAGAGAAGCCGAGGTTGCCCAGTGCACCGACGTTGTCCTCCAGCTGCCGGACGCTGCTCGCGCCGATCAGCACCGACGTCACCCGGCTGTCGCGCAGGGCCCAGGCCAGGGCCAGCTGCGCCAGCGACTGCCCACGGCGGGCGGCGATGGCGTTCAGGGCGCGAACGCGGCCCAGCCGGTCGTCGTCCAGGGTGCCCGGGTCGAGGGACTTGCCCTGCGCCGCGCGCGAATCCGCCGGGACGCCCGTCAGGTACTTGTCCGTCAGCAGCCCCTGCGCCAGCGGGGAGAACGCGATGCAGCCCGCGCCCGCCTGCTCCAGGGTGTCCAGGAGGCCGTCCTCCTCGATCCACCGGTTGAGCATCGAGTACGACGGCTGGTGGATGAGCAACGGCGTGCCGAGCTCCCGCAGGAGCCGCGCCGCTTCGGCCGTCCGTTCCGAGCTGTACGACGAAATCCCGACGTAGAGCGCCTTCCCGGCGCGGACGGCGGCGTCGAGCGCCCCGACGGTCTCCTCCAGCGGCGTCTCGGGGTCGAAGCGGTGCGAGTAGAAGATGTCGACGTAGTCCAGGCCCAGCCGGCCGAGCGATTGGTCCAATGAGGACAGCAGGTACTTGCGGGAGCCCCACTCACCGTACGGCCCGGGCCACATGTCGTACCCGGCCTTGGTGGAAATCACCAGCTCGTCGCGGTACGGCCTGAAGTCGCCGGCCAGCAGCCTGCCGAAGTTCTCCTCCGCGGAGCCGTAGGGCGGGCCGTAGTTGTTGGCCAGGTCGAAGTGGGTGATGCCCAGGTCGAACGCGCGGCGGGTGATCGCGCGCTGGGTTTCCAGCGGCCGGTCGTGGCCGAAGTTGTGCCACAGCCCGAGCGAGATCGCCGGCAGCTTCAGCCCGGAACGCCCGCAGCGCCGGTAGGGGATCGAGTCGTAACGGCCGGGAGCGGCAAGGTAGGTCACGGGGCCGATGCTAACCCGCTTGTCCGGTACAGTCCGGGTGAGCGATCGCTTAGGAGGCACGTGGTGGGCACCGGATTCTTCACCTCCGTCGACGACGTGTCGGCCCAGCTGGCCGGCGCCGGCTACCTGGCGTCCACCGCCGTGGCGACCACCGTGTTCCTCGCCGACCAGCTCGGCAAGCCCCTGCTGGTGGAGGGCCCCGCCGGCGTCGGCAAGACCGAGCTCGCCAAGGCCGTCGCCCAGGTCAGCGGCTCGCGGCTGGTGCGCCTGCAGTGCTACGAAGGCATCGACGAAGCCCGCGCGCTGTACGAGTGGAACCACGCGAAGCAGCTGCTGCGGATCACCGCCGGCCGCGACGAGACGTGGGAACAGGCTCGCACCGACATCTTCGGCGAGGAGTTCCTGCTGCGCCGCCCGCTGCTCACCGCGATCTCGTCCGACGAGCCGACCGTGCTGCTGATCGACGAGACCGACAAGGCCGACATGGAGGTCGAAGGCCTCCTGCTGGAGGTGCTCGGCGACTTCCAGGTGACCGTGCCCGAGCTCGGCACCATCACCGCCACACGGGCGCCGTTCGCCGTATTGACCTCCAACGCGACGCGCGAGCTGTCGGAGGCGCTGCGCCGCCGGTGCCTGTTCCTGCACATCGACTTCCCGGACGAGGACCTCGAACGCGCCATCGTCCGGCTCAAGGTCCCCGGCATCGACGCGGCGCTGGCCGACTCGGTGGTCCGGGTGATCGCCGCGCTGCGCGCGATGGACCTGCGCAAGCTGCCGTCGGTCGCGGAGACCATCGACTGGGCACGCACCCTGCTCGCGCTCGGGGCGTCGACGCTGGACGAGCAGGTCGTGCGGGAGAGCCTCGGTGTCGTGCTCAAACACCAGGACGACATCGTCAAGGCGAGTGCCGGCCTGAAGCTCGAACAGGTCCTGGACGCGTCGTGACCGGCGGCGTGCCGGAGCGGCTCGCGGCGTTCGTCAAGGCACTGCGGGCCCAGGGCATCCCGGCGGGCCCGAGCGAGACGGTGGACGCCGCCGCGGCGCTGGAAGTGCTCGGCCTCGACGACCGGTCGCTCGTGCGTGAGGGGCTGGCCGCGGCCCTCGTCCGCCGCGGCGGACAGCGCGCGGTCTTCGACGCCGCGTTCGACCTGTACTTCCCGGCCGGGATCGGGGCGCCCGAGCGGGCCCGCGAAGACCCGCCGTCGACGCTGGAGGAACTGCGCGAGGAGCTGGCCGCCGCGCTCGCCGACGGCGACCGGCAGGCCCTCTCCCAGCTGGCCGGGCTCGCGGTGGACATGCTGGGCCAGTACGGCTCGGCGACCGGCCCGGGTGGCGGCTTCTCCGCCCACCAGACCCTCGAGCGGCTCCAGCCGCAGACGTTGATCGCGCGCGTGCTGGCCGCGGTCCGCGGCGGCGGTGCGCGCGGCGAGTTCACCGACCGGCTCGACCGCGACGAGATCCGCCGCCGCGTCGAAGGCTTCCGCGGGCAGATCCGCACCGAGGCACGCCGCCGCGCGGCCGAGGTCCGCGGCCGCGAGCGCGTCGCCAAGCACGCCATCGCGCCGGCGCCCGACCGGGTCGACTTCCTCATCGCCAGCCGCACCCAGCTCGCCGAGCTGCGGCGCACCATCCAGCCGTTGTCCCGCAAGCTGGCCACGCGCCTGGCCGCGCGGCGCCGCCGGACGACGCGGGGACAGATCGACCTGCGCCGCACGCTGCGGCGGTCGCTGTCCACCGGTGGGGTACCACTGCGCCCGGCCTACCGCCACCGCCGTCCCGGGCGGCCGGAAATCGTGCTGCTGTGCGACCTTTCCGGCTCCGTGGCGGGGTTCGCGAACTTCACCATGCTGCTGGTGCAGGCCCTGCGCGACCAGTTCAGCAAGATCCGCGTGTTCGCCTTCGTCGACAGCACCGACGAGGTCACCCACCTGGTCACCGCCGGCGCGGCCGACCCCGAGCACCTGGGTGCGCGCATGCTGAGCGAAGCCGCCTTGGTGCGCTGGGACGGCCACAGCGACTACGGCGGCTCCCTGCGCCAGTTCACGGCGAACTGGCTCGACGCGGTCGGCCCGCGGACGTCGGTGCTGATCCTCGGCGACGCCCGCACCAACGGCGGCGACCCGAACCTCGACGCCGTCCGCGAGATCAAGGCCCGCGCCCGGCACGTCCACTGGCTCAACCCGGAGCGGCGGTCGCTGTGGTCCACCGGGGACTCGGCCGCGCTGGCCTACGCCGAGGTCGTGGAGATGCACGAGTGCCGCACGGTGCAGCAGCTCGGCACCCTGGTCACCCGGCTGCTGCCGGTGTGAGCCACGCGTCGATGTCTCGCAGGATGGCTTTCTTGGTCGTTTCCGGCGCGAAGGACGCCGTGACGCTCGCGCGGGCGAAGTCCGCCATCGCCGTGTCGTCGTAGCCGAAGGCTCGCTGTACGCGGGCGTACTCCTCGGCGAGAGCCGCGCCGGTGACCGAGGGGACGTCGGTGTTGAGCGTGACGGTCAGGCCCGCCTCGAGCAGCCGGGGGAGCGGGTGCCCGGACAGCGACGGCACCAGACCCAGCGTCACGTTCGACGACGGGCACACCTCCAGGGCGAGGCCCCGCTCGCGGACCTCGGCGACGAGCGCGGGGTCGTCGAGGACGCGGATGCCGTGGCCGAGCCGTTCGGTCCGGCCCACTTCGAGCGCCTCGCGGATGCTGTCGGGCCCGGCGTCTTCGCCCGTGTGGTGCAGCAGGCGGATTCCGGCTGCGCGGGCCTTCTCGAAGAGCGTCGCGAACGGCCGCAGCGAGTGGTTCTCCTCGCCCGCCATCCCGATCGCGAAGACGTCGTCGTACTTCAGCGCGAGGGCCAGGGTGCGCTCGGCGCGTTCGACCGACCGGCGCCGGGAGTGGTCGAGCACCAGCCGCCATTCGAGGTCCGTGCTCTGCGAGAGTCCTTTCAGGACGGCCGCGAGCGGCATTTCGAGGTCGCCCAGCCGTTCCCCGTGCGAGGCCGCGGTGAAGGTGACTTCGGCGTAGCGCGTGCCTTGAGCGGCTTCGTCTTCGGCGTATTCACGCGCGATGCGTTCGAAGTCCCCGGGGTGCCGGAGGCACGACCGGACGAGCGCGTTGTAGTCGGCGAAGGCACGGAACCCGTCGAACACCGGAGGCTCGGCGGGGACCTCGACGCCGTTCGCATCGCCCAGCTCACGGAGCGTGTCCGGCCGGATCGTGCTCTCCAAGTGGACGTGCAAGTGAGCCTTCGGCAGAGCGGCCAAGTCACGCACGACCCCAAGCCTAGGCCCGCAGGCCCCCCGCCCGCGCACCAATTTCCGCCGTAACTCACGTGATCCAACCCGTAACTCACGTGATCGAAGCCGTAACTCACGTGATCGAACCCGTAACTGGTGAGTTCCGGCTCTGATCACGCGAGTTACGGGCCTGATCACGTGAGGTCCGGCTCTGATCACGCCGGGTTCCGGCTCCGGCCGCGGCGGGCTCAGGTTTTGGCCCTCGTCACACGGGGAACCTCCGGGTGGTTCGTCCACGTTGTCAGGATGACCGGAACCGATGAGGGAGGACCCACCGTGCCTTTGATGAAGAAGCTGACCATGCTGGCCGGCGCCGCCGGCGCGGCCCGTGCCTACGCCAAGAAGAACCCCGAGAAGGTGAACCAGGTCGTCGGCAAGGCCGCGAAGTTCGTCGACGACAAGACCAAGGGCAAGTACCACCAGCACATCGCCGGCGCGGTGCGCAAGGTCAACTCGGTGACCGGGCAGCCGGGCCAGGCGGGGCCGGTGGCCGGCCGGTAGCTCACCCGGCGGTCAGGACCTCGAGGAGCCCCTCGCCGTACTTGGCGAGCTTGTTCTCGCCGACCCCGCTGACCGTGCCCAGATCCGCCAGCGACGAGGGCCGTTGCGTGGCGATCTGGCGCAGGGTCGCGTCGTGGAAGACGACGTACGCGGGGACGCCCTGTTCCTTTGCGACGCCGGCGCGCCAGGCACGCAGGCGTTCGAACAGCGGGCCCGCCTCCGCGGGCATGTCCACCGCGGCGGTCGTCTTCTTGGCGGTGCGGACCTTCGCGGCGGCGGCCCGTTCCGGTTCGCGGCGCAGCAGGACCTGACGATCGCCGCCCAGCACTTCCGCGCTGGCTTCGGTGAGCACGAGCGAGCCGTAATCGCCTTCGACGGCGAGCAGGCCCTGGGCGAGCAGCTGCCGCACCACCGCCCGCCATTCCGGCTCGCGCAGCTCGGTGCCGATGCCGAACGTCTTCAGCGTGTCGTGCTGGAACTGCGTGACCTTGGGCGTGGACTTGCCGAGCAGGATGTCGACGACCTGGCCGGCGCCGAACTTCTGGCGCCGTTCGTTGCGCAGCCGCACGATGGTCGACAGCAGTTTCTGCGCCGGGATCGTGCCGTCCCACGTCTCCGGCGGGCTCAGGCACGTGTCGCAGTTGCCGCAGGGGCCGGCCGGCTGCCCGAAGTAGTTGAGGATCTGCACCCGGCGGCATTCCACCGTCTCGCACAGGGCGAGCATGGCGTTCAGGTGCGCGCCCAACCGGCGGCGATGCGCTTCGTCGCCCTCGGAAGTGTCGATCATCTTGCGTTGCTGCACCACGTCCTGCAGCCCGTACGCCAGCCAGGCTGTCGACGGCAGCCCGTCACGCCCGGCCCGGCCGGTCTCCTGGTAGTAGCCCTCGACCGACTTCGGCAGGTCCAAGTGCGCGACGAACCGCACGTCCGGTTTGTCGATGCCCATCCCGAACGCGATGGTCGCGACCACGATCAGCCCGTCCTCGCGCAGGAACCGCGACTGGTGCTTCGCGCGGGTGCGCGCGTCGAGCCCCGCGTGGTAGGGCACCGCCGGGATCCCGTTCTGCACCAGGAACTCCGCGGTCTTCTCCACCGAGTTCCGGGACAGGCAGTAGACGATCCCCGCGTCACCCTGGTGCTCGGTGCGCAGCAGCTCCAGGAGCTGGCGCTGCGGCGAGTTCTTGCCGACGATCCGGTACTGGATGTTCGGCCGGTCGAAGCTCGCGACGAAGTGCCGGGCCTCGTCGAGCTTCAGCCGGGTCGCGATCTCCTTGTGCGTGGCTTCGGTCGCGGTGGCGGTCAGCGCGATCCGCGGCACGTCCGGCCAGCGCTCGTGCAGCGCGGAGAGCTGGAGGTAGTCGGGCCGGAAGTCGTGGCCCCACTGGGCGACGCAGTGCGCTTCGTCGATCGCGAACAGCGAAATCTTCCCGCGGTCGAGCAGCCGCACGGTGGATTCGACCGAAAGCCGTTCCGGTGCCAGGTAGAGCAGGTCGAGGTCGCCGTTCAGGAACGCCGTCTCCACCTCCTGCCGCGCCGCGTAGTCCTGGGTGGAGTTGAGGAACCCGGCGCGGACGCCGGCGTTGCGCAGGGCGTCGACCTGGTCCTGCATCAGCGCGATCAGCGGCGAGACCACCACGCCCACACCGGGCCGCACCAGCGCGGGAATCTGGTAGCACAACGACTTGCCGCCGCCGGTGGGCATCAGCACCAGCGCGTCGCCCCCGGCGATCACGTGCTCGACGATCGCCGCCTGGTCGCCGCGGAAGCTGTCGTAGCCGAACACGCGCCGGAGGGTGTCCAGCGCGTCGGACGCGGGTGCGAGGTCGGTCTCTGCCACCCGCCCGACTATAGAGCGGGGGTCCGACAGTTCCGGGCCGCCCCACCGGGGGGTGGCAGACTGGCCGGGTGGAGTACACGCCGGTGCCCGACCTCGCCGCGTATTTCGGCGGGGAATGGCGCTTGGACCGGGAGATCCGCACCGCGGACGGCGATCCCGCGGGCAAGGTCACCGGGATCGCCACCTTCACCGAGGCCGCGGGCGTCCTCGTCTACCACGAAGAGGGCGAGCTGCGGCTCGGCGGCCACACCGGGCCGGTCACGCGGACCCTGCACTACCGCCCGGCGGGCTCCGGCCGCGCGTCGGTGCACTTCGACCACGGCGGCTTCTTCCACGACCTCGACCTGCGCGAAGGCCACTGGACGGCGGACCACCCCTGCCGCGCCGACCACTACCGCGGGGAGTACCGCGTGCTCGGCGCCGCGCGGTGGCGGCAGGAGTGGACGGTGCGCGGCCCGGCGAAGGACCACGTCATCGTCGGCCGGTTCACCCGCTAGACGATGCCGCCGTTGGCGCGCAGCACCTGGCCGTTCACCCAGCGCGCCGGCCCGGCGAGGAACGCGACGACCTCGGCGATGTCCTCGGGCTGCCCCAGCCGCTCGAGCGGCGGCTGCGCGGCCATCCGGGCGATGGTCTCCCCGTCCTTGCCGTCGAGGAACAACGCGGTCGCGGTCGGGCCGGGCGCGACGGTGTTCACGGTGATGTCGCGGCCGCGCAGCTCGCGCGCCAGGATCATCGTGATCGCTTCGACCGCGCCCTTCGTCGCGTTGTAGATGCCGTAACCGGGCAGGTTCAGCCCGAGCACCGACGTCGAGGTGGTGATCACGGCGCCGCCCTCGCGCACCCGGCGCGCGGCCTGCTGGGCCACCGCGAACGTGCCGCGGATGTTGGTGCGGTGCACCCGGTCGAGGACCTCGAAGTCGGTGTCGGCGATCGGCGTCGGCGGGTTCATCACCCCGGCCAGGTGGGCGACGACGTCGACGCCGCCGTAGGTGCGTTCCGCGGTGTCGAACAGCTCCGCGACCGCGGCCGGGTCGGCCACGTCGGCGCGGACGGCGATCGCCCGGCCACCGTGCGCGGTGATGGTCTCGACGGTGGCGGCGGCCTCCTTTTCGTTGCCGGCGTAGTTGACGACGACCGCCATGCCGTCGGCGGCCAGGCGCTCGGCGACCTGGCGGCCGATGCCGCGGGAGCCGCCGGTCACGATCGCGACGCGGGTGTCGGGGGTGCTCATCGATTCCTTCTTCCGCTCCGGGCGACGTCCGCACCGCCGCTCCACTGGATGCGTTACCGACGATATCACTCATACGTTAACGTCGCTAGCAAGCCGCTGTTTCCGTCGTGCCATCACGGGCGGGACGCGGCATCCGGCGGTATCTCCGCCGCCGGTCGGCCGAATCCCAGGGCCAGGGCGGACGTGCCCGTTTTCGGCCGAGGTAATCCGGGAACACCGAACTCATCGGGGGCTTGACATCCTTGAAGGAGTTTGAGCGATGCCCACATGGCTGATCGTCTTGATCGTCGTCGTGGCCGTCGCGGTGCTCGGCGCCGTGATTTGGCTGGTGACGCAGGAGATGCAACGAAAACGGCTGCAGCAGCGGTTCGGGCCGGAGTACGACCGCACAGTCGCGGAAAAGGACAGCCCTCGGGCCGCACAACGTGAACTCGCCGAGCGGGAACGCCGGCACAAGGAGCTCGACATCCGGCCGCTTTCGGCGTCGGCGCGCGAGCGCTACGCCCGGGAATGGGCGCAGGTGCAGGAAAAGTTCGTCGATCAGCCCGCCGAAGCGGTCGCCGAGGCCGACCAGACCCTGGTCTCGCTGATGGCCGAACGCGGTTACCCCACCGAAGGCTACGAGCAGCAGGTGGCCGACCTTTCGGTGCGGCACGCCAAGACCCTGGAGCACTACCGGGCCGCGCACGCCACGCAACAGAAGCGTGACGGAGCGTCCACTGAGGACCTCCGGGACGCGATGGTCCGATACCGCACCGTGTTCGAGGACCTGCTGACCGACGGTGCCGACGACGACGAGCACCACGACCGCCGGAACGGTCACGACCACAGCAGCCTGGACCACGGCAACCAGGACCACACCAAGCAGGACCACAACGGTCACGACCACGACCGAGACCGCGCCGAGCAGCGCGCCACCGACGGCCGTGACACCGACCGTCACGAGACCGAGCGCCAGGCGTCCGCGAACCCGCGGACCGAGTGGAATGGAGGACGTTGACCATGACCGATCACCTGACGCGGCACAACGCCGAGGACGACCAGGACTACACCCGGCACGACACTCACGAGACCGGCGGTTTCCGGGACGACGACGCCGCCGAAGTCCCCGGCCAGGACCAGGCCGACTTCCGTGAGCCTGGCACCGGCGACGACTACCACGCCGACCACAACGCCGACCAGGGTGCCGACCACAACCTGAGCACCGCCGACCTGGCTTCCGCCGGGCGGCACGACGCCGACGACACCACTCTCGCCGGATCGGGCGGCGACGTGGAGACGCCTGCCGAGTCGGGCGGGGACGTGGAGGCGCCCGCCGGGTCCGGTGGCGACGTCGAGACGCCCGCCGCGTCGGGCGGGGACGTGGAAACGCCCGCCCGGTCGGACGAGGACGTGGAAACGCAGGCGTTGATCGACGAGGAGAAGGTCTCCGGGTTCCGCGACCGTTGGCAGAACGTCCAGGTCGGCTTCGTCGACGACCCGAAGCAGGCGGTCCGGCAGGCCGACGAGCTGGTCGCCGGGGTGATCAGCGCACTGGCCACCACCTTCGCCGAGCACAAGAGCGAGCTCGAATCCCAGTGGCAGCAGGGCGAACCGGCCACCGAGGAGCTGCGGATCGCGCTGCGCCGCTACCGCTCGTTCTTCGACCAGCTGCTGCCGCGCTAGCGGACGCCGTTTGCCGGCGGGCATGATCGGGTAGCACGCCGGGGAACGGTGTCAGCAACGGGAGGCAGCCGAATGAACGTGGCCGATCTGCTCGTCGACGGGTTCGGCCGGGTCCAGGGCACAGTGCACGCGGCGGTGGACGGACTCACCGCCGAGCAGCTCGGGACCCGGCCGGCCGACGGGGCCAACTCGATCGCCTGGCTGGTGTGGCACCTGACCCGGGTCCAGGACGACCACGTCGCCGACGTGGCCGGGACCGAGCAGGTGTGGACCGGCCAGGACTGGCTTTCGCGGTTCGGCCTCCCGTTCCCGGCGGGCGACACCGGCTACGGCCACCGTCCGGCCGACGTCGAAGCGCTCCGGGTCGACGAACCGGACCTGCTCACCGGCTACTACGACGCCGTGCACGAGCAGAGCGTCCGGTTCGTCGCCGGTCTCGACGCCGGCTCCCTCGACCGGATCGTCGACGAGGCCTGGGACCCGCCGGTGTCGCTGGGCGTGCGCCTCGTCAGCGTCCTCGACGACGACATCCAGCACGCCGGCCAGGCGATGTACGTCCGCGGCCTGCTGGAACGCCGGTAGTCAGCAGTCCTCGTAGCCGTCGCCGCGGTGATCGGCGAGCCGCTGCGGACCCGGGCCGTCGGCGCCGAGCCGGTCGCCCGGGTTGGCGAGCCGGCACTTGGCCAGTGACATGCAGCCGCAGCCGATGCAGTCGCCGAGCTGGTCGCGCAGCTGTTCCAGCTGGCGGATCCGCGCGTCCAGATCGTCCTGCCAGCACCGGGAGATCCGGGCCCAGTCGGTGCGGGTGGGCGTGCGGTCGTCCGGCAGCAGAGCGAGTACTTCGCGGATCTTCGACAACGGCATGCCGACCCGCTGGGACATCCGGACGAAGGTCACCCGCCGCAACGTGTCGCGGCGGTAGCGCCGTTGGTTGCCCGCAGTGCGGCGGCTGTGGATGAGGCCTTCGTCCTCGTAGAAGCGCAGGGCCGACGCGGGTACTCCGCTGCGCCGGGAAAGTTCGCCGACCGTCAGGTCGGGCAGCGGCCGGGCCGGGGCGTTCACCATGGCCGTCACCCAACCACAGCGACACGCTTGACTTCAAGCGAACTTGAAGTCTCATCCTGGTGCGGAGAGCGGCAACGCCTATGCGTCAAGGAGGAATTGTGTCGGAAGCACCGGTGCGGGTCGCGGTGATCGTGGGAAGTGTCCGGCAAGGACGGTTCGGCCCGGTGGTGGCGGACTGGCTGGCCGGCGTCGCGGATGCGCACGGTGGCTTCGAGGTCGACGTCGTCGACCTCGCCGAACCCGATCTCCCGCTCGTGATGCCGGCGTTCGGCGCCGCGCCGTCCGCGACTGTCGTCGCCGAAGTCGCGAAGGTGACTCCACGGCTCGAAGCCGCCGACGCCTTCGTCGTGGTCACCCCGGAGTACAACCACAGCTATCCCGCGTCGCTCAAGAACGCCATCGACTGGCACCGGCACGAATGGCGGGCCAAGCCGGTGGCTTTCGTTTCCTATGGCGGGATTTCGGGAGGTCTGCGCGCGGTCGAGCACCTGCGCGCGGTCTTCGCGGAGCTGCACGCCGTGACCATCCGCGAGACGGTCAGCTTCCACGGCGCCCAGGCCCGGTTCGGGGACGACGGCGTGCCGAACGACGCCGGAGCGGCTGTCGCGGCGAAGGCGATGCTCGACCAGCTGGGCTGGTGGGCCCGGTCGCTGACGGAAGCCCGGACAGCGCGGCCCTACCCCGGCTGACGCTTTGGCGTCATGTCGACATCGGTGCTCACGCCTGGCACGTCTGGTTCGGCAGCAGGACGTCCGGACCGGCGAGGGCGACGGTGCCGTCGGTCGCGTACCCGCCTTGAGCGGCCAGTGCCGCGAACGCGGTGCACACCAGCTGGTTGATCCCGACGCCGGACAGCGGCCGCAGCGGGAACGGGAAACCGATCGTCGCCGGCGAGCCGGGGGTCACGGTGATCGCGCCGGCCGGCCGGGGCAGCATCGTTGCGTACCCGTCCGCCCGCTCGTCGGCGGTCGGCCCGTCCAGCAGCAGCGACAGCGCAGCTTCGACGCCCACGTCCCCGTCGGACGACCGCGCCACCGGAGCCACCCGGTCGTCGAGGACGAAGTAGAGGATGAGGTCGGTGCCGCGGCCGTCGGTCGCCGGGATCCGCAGGGTCGGCGCCGGACCCGCCGCGAGCACCGGCGTCGGCTTGATCCCGCACGCGCTCACCAGCAGCAGCGCCGCGAGGACGACGACGAGCTTCTTCACCACGCCTCCCGGGGCAGGCGGAGCTCGAACCGGGCGCCGGTGCCGGTGTTGGCCGCGACGATGTCGCCGCCGTGCAGCCGCGCGTTCTCCCGCGCGATGGACAGCCCGAGGCCGCTGCCCTCGGACCGGGCGCGGGCGGAGTCGGCCTTGGTGAAGCGGTCGAAAACCTTCGGCAGCACTTCGGCGGGGATCCCCGGCCCGTGGTCGGTGACGGTCAGCACGAGGTCACCGCGCTCCTCGCGCAGCGCCACCTCGACCGGCGGCGAGCCGTGCCGCAGCGCGTTGCCGACGAGGTTCGCCACGACGATGTCGAGCCGCCGCCGGTCGAGCCGGGCGCTGATCCCCGGCGGCAGGTCGGCGACCAGGTCGGCACCGGGCTCCCAGCCGCGCGCGGCGAGGGTTTCGGTGATCGCGGCGGCGACGTCCAGCTCCTCCCGGCGCAGCTCCGCCCGCCCGGCGTCGAACCGGGAGATCTCGATCAGGTCCTGCACCAGCCGGGTCAGCCGCCGCGTCTCGGCCGACACCAGCCGCGCCGCGACCGCGGTGTCCGGCGGCAGCTGCTCCGCGTCCTCGTCGAGGACGTCGGTGACCGCGTTCATCGCCGCCAGCGGAGTCCGCAGCTCGTGGGAGACGTCGGCGACGAACCGCCGCGCGTCGGCCTCTATCGCGCGCAGGGTGCCCACCGTGCGCTCCAGCTCCGCGGCGGTGTGGTTGAACGTCGTGACCAGCTGCGCGAGCTCGTCGGAGCCCTTCACGCGCAGCCGCACGTCCAGCCGGCCGCGGCCGAGCTGGCTCGCCGCGGTGTTCAGCGCGCGCACCGGCCGCAGCACCTGCCGGGCCGCGAGCAGCGCGACCCCGACCGCGAACGGCAGGACGAGCGCGGAGAACAAAAAGGTGTTGCGGGCCAGCTCGTCGATCGCCACCTGCTGGTCGGTCAGCCGCGCCATCGCGTAGACCTCGAGGCCGCTCGGCTTGCCGCTGCCGGTCTGGACCGGCACGCCGACCAGGAACACCGGGAAGCCCTGGACGTCGATGCGCTGGAACTGGATGTTGGTGGTGGTGGCCACGGCGTGGCGCAGGTCGCCCGGCACGTCGTCGATCGACAAGCCCGAAGTCGAGTGCAGGTCCCGGTAGACGACGAGCGCGTTGCTGGACTTGAGCGCCGTCGCGAAGGCGTCGAGCGTGCCCTGGGACGGTGGCAGCGACACCGTGGGCAGGTACGCGACGATCTGGTCGCGCAGCTTCAGCATCGTCTGGTCCTGGAAACCCTCCAGGATGGCCCGGCGCGCGAAGACGTAACTCACGCCCGCCGCGGTGGTGACGCCGAGGATCATGATCACCGCGAAGGCGGCCACCAGCCGGGGCCGCAGCCCCGCGAGCCACGACCGGATCCGCGGTGCCGTCACGATCGGCCGAACCGGTAGCCGAACCCCCGGACCGTCTGCACGTGCTCCGGCTTCGCCGGCACGTCCTCGATCTTCGCGCGCAGCCGCTGCACGCACGCGTCGACCAGCCGCGAGTCCCCGAGGTAGTCGTGGTCCCACACGGCGGAGAGGATCTGCTGGCGGCTGTACACCTGCCCGGGCGTGCGCGAGAGCTCGAGCAGCAGCTTCAGCTCGGTCGGCGTCAGCGACACCGGCGCGCCACGCTTGGTCACCTCGAGCGCGGCCCGGTCGATCACCAGGTCGCCGTGCCGTTCTTCGGCCGCCGCCGGCTCGCCCGGCCGCTCGCTGACGGCCCGGCGCAGGACCGCCCGGATCCGCGCGTCCAGCACGCGCGGCTCGACCGGCTTGGCGACGTAGTCGTCCGCGCCCGCTTCGAGCCCGGCCACGACGTCGAAGTCGTCGCTGCGCGCGGTGAGCATGATGATCGGGACCGGGCCCGCCGCCCGCATCCGGCGGCACGTCTCGAAGCCGTCCATGCCCGGCAGCATCAGGTCGAGCACGACGATGTCGGGCCGGTGGTGCACGAACACCTCGATGCCGAGCTCACCCGATTCCGCGGTGTGCACCACGTGTCCCTGCCTGCGCAGCGCCAGTTGCAGCCCCTCCCGCACCGCCGCGTCGTCTTCTACCACCAGTACCTCGGCCACGGCGCCATTATTCGGAAAAGCGCACGTCATGGCGACCCGGGCGGATCTTGTAGCAAAACCATGACATCGCCCTGACGCGATCCCGAAACGCGCGTTCCAGACTCGGGGACATGGCAGTGATCTTCTTCGAGGCACCCCCCGCCCGCCGGACCGGCACCGCGCCGGCGACCCGGGCCGCATCCCGCACGGCGGTGCTCGCCGCGAGCGCAACCGGGTTCGCGCTCGCGTTCGTCGCGGCCTACCTGCTCTTCGTTCGCACGCAGGCCGGCCGCGGCGTCGAGAACGGCGTCGTCCGCAGCGCCCAGTCCTCCGGGACCACAGTGGACTGGGCGGCCCCGCTGCGGGAGACCGACCTGGTGGTCACGCTCGGCGGGGTCGCGGTGCTGCTCGTGGTGATCTCCGTGGTGCGGAGGCGGCTGGCGCTCGGCGTCCTGGCGTTGGTCCTGCTCGCCGCGCCCCTGGTGGTGGCGCAGCTGCTCAAGCTGTACGTCCTGGAACGTCCGAGCACCGGCGACCGCCTCGGCGTGGCGGGCCACAACAGCTTCCCGAGCGGGCACGTCAGCGCGGCGATGGCCGTGCTGGTGGCGCTCGCGATCGTCCTGCCCCGCAGGTTCCGCCGGACGGCACTGGTGGCAGGGGGGTTCGGCGTCGCCTGGGTCTCCGCCGCGGCGGTGGCACTGGGCTGGCACCGGTTGAGCGACACCGTCGGCGGCTGCTTGCTGGTCGCGGCGGTCACCTGCGTCGGGGCGGCGGTGGTGTCCGCCCGCCGCCCCGACGGTGACCGCGTGCCGCCGGTCCCGGTCCTGACGGGGTTGCTGGCACCACCGGCGCTGGTACTGGCCGGTTTCGCGGTCTTGGCGACGGCGACATCCGGGGCGGCCCAGTTCGTCGCCGCGATGGTGCTGGCGGCGCTGTCGGCGATGGCGGTGGTGCTGCTGCTCGTGGGACCGCTGCGCCGGGTGACGTTCGACCCGGCCGAGGGCCGCGTCCGCCGCCTCCGGCGCCGCTGACCACCGGTCCGCCGTGCCGGTGGCCGCGCGGGCGACGCGTCGAGCCGGTCGCTTTGCGTGCTGGGACGGTCGGGTTACGTGCCGGGACGGGCACTCGCGTGATCGGCGGCACCTCGCGTGGCTGGGGGCGTCTTGCGGATTGGCGGGGCCGCCGCAGGCGGGGCGGGGCTGAGCGGGCCAGTTTCGGGGGATTGGCCCGCGACAGCCGTCGTCGGCGCGCCTAGCGTCGGGGAGATGGACCCGAGGCTTGCCGAAGACCTGCACTCCCTGCCCGATCTCCTCGACGCCGCAAGCAAACTCGCGGGTGAGGCGCTCGCCGGGCTGGCCGAACGGGCGGCGGCCGTGCCGCCCGTGGCCGGGGAGCCGGCACCCCTGCCGGTCGAAGGCGCCGGCGCGCGGGGCGCGCTGGAAGAGTTCTCGCGGCGCTGGGAACCCGGCTTCGCGGCCAGTGCTGGTCCGCGGTACCTCGGCTTCGTGACCGGCGGGGCGACCCCGGCCTCGCTGGCCGGGGACTGGCTCACCGCCGCCTACGACCAGAATCCCGCCAGCGGGATGGACTCCTCGGCGCAGGACCTGGAACGCGAGACCATCGGCTGGCTGGCGGAACTGTTCGGGCTGGGCCCGGAGTTCTCCGGCGCGTTCGTCACCGGGGCCACGATGTCCACGGTGACCGGCCTGGCCATCGCCCGCGAGTGGCTCGGCGAACGGGCCGGTGTGAGGGTCTCGGAGGACGGCGCCGCCGTGCTCGGTCCGGTCACCGTGTTGTCCGGCTCGCCGCACTCGAGCGTCCTGAAGGCCTTGTCGTTCCTCGGGATGGGCCGGTCCGCGCTGCGGACGGTGCCGGTGCTGCCGGGACGCGAAGCCGTCGATGTCGCGAAACTCGCCGAAGTGCTCGAGATGCTCGACGGCCCGGCTGTCGTCGTCGCGAACGCGGGGACCGTGAACACCGTCGACTTCGACGACCTGCGGGCGATCGCCGCGCTGAAGCAGCGGCACGACTTCTGGCTGCACGTCGACGCCGCTTTCGGCGGGTTCGCCGCGCTCGCGCCGGAGCACGCCGCGTTCGCCGCCGGCCTCGACCAGGCCGACTCCGTGGTCGTCGACCTGCACAAGTGGCTCAACGTGCCCTACGACTCGGCCGTCCAGTTCACCCGCCGCCGCGACCTGCAGCTGCGCGTGTTCAGCAACAACGCCGCCTACCTCGGCGAGATCGGCGAGACCCCGGACTTCCTGCACCTCACGCCGGAGAACTCCCGGCGGCTGCGCGCGCTGCCCGCGTGGTTCTCGCTCGTGGCGTACGGCCGCGCCGGACACCGCGAGATCGTCGAACGCTGTGTCGCGCTGGCACGGGACCTGGGGGCGCGGATCGACGGCTCGCCGCGCTGGCACCTGCTCGCGCCGGTGCGGCTCAACGTCGTCTGCTTCACCCCGGCCGGAGAGACCACACAGGACCGGATCGACGCTCTCGTGCGCGCCATCGCCGAGGACGGGACCACGTTCCTGACGCCGACGGTGTACGACGGCCGCCCCGCGCTCCGCGCCGCCTTCAGCAACTGGCGGACGACCGAGGCGGACGTCGACCGGGTCTTCGCCGTGCTGGAGCGCTTGGCCGCCGGCTGACTGCGGTCCGACTTCTTCCACGGCGAGGCGCCGACGCCCAGCGCACCGCGCAGGTCGTCCGGGGTGCTTGCGGTCAGACCGAGCGCGCCGAACGTCTCGGCGAGCCGGGCGAAATCCGGTTTCCGAGCCGCCCGCCCGGCGCATGGCCCTCGAACAGCCGCTCCTGGTCGAGCGCGTGGGATTTCGCTCGTGAGGCACAGCACCCGGTGCACTCGCCCATAGGCCGAGAGCAACGCGGCGGAGGGGTTGAGGCCCGGTGGGCCGGTGCCTCCCGGGACCCGCGTTGGGATCAGCCGGGGACGGTTTCGCCGCCTGCGGCCGGGTTGCGGCGCGGTTTGATCCGGACTGCGGGCAGGACCGGTGCCGGCAGCCGCGGGGGAGTGCCGGTGTAGCCCGTGACGTCGCCGAACTGGTCCGACCCGGCCTGCCACGCCTCGCGGAACGCGGCGATCTCCTCGTGGGTGCGGCCGACGAAGTTCCACCACATCAGGATCTCTTCGTCGAACGGGGTGCCGCCCAGCAGGAGGAACCGGGCCGGGGCGGTGCCGCGGTTGCTCAGGGTCAGCGAGCGCACCCCGGTGCCAACGTAGCCCAGCTCCGCCGCGCGGACACGGGTGCCGGCCACGACGACGTCGCCGGTGTCCACCAGGACCCCGTGCTCGAAGCGGGGGTCCACGCCGAGGGACATGTGGGCGTCCGGGCCCAGCACGACTTCCGCGCCCAGCAGCGGGGTGAACGTCGGGATCGGGGACGTGCGCCCGGCCAGCGATCCGAGGAACACACGGATCTCCGCGCCTTCGATCCGGTTCACCGAGGGCACGTAGTGGTCGAACGCCCGCGCCGTGTGCCGGTGCCGCTCGGGCAGCGCCACCCAGAGCTGGACGCCGTGCAGCGTCTTCGTGGCCGCGGTCGAGACCTCCGAGTGGCAGATGCCGTGGCCGCCGGTCATCAGGTTCAGCTCGCCGGGCCGGACCAGCGCGTGCGTGCCGAGGCTGTCGCGGTGCTCGATCTCGCCGTCGAACAGCCAGCTCACCGTCTGCAGGCCGGTGTGCGGGTGCGGGGCGACGTCCATCGCACCGGGCCCGGTGACCTTGTCCGGGCCGTAGTGGTCGGCGAAGCACCACGCGCCGATCAGCGACCGCGATCGCTGCGGAAGGGTGCGCCGGACGCGCATCGCGCGGGGGCCGCCGAGCGGAACTTCGCGCGGGGTGAGGATCTCGACGGCCGGGCCGTCGGGGTCGGTGGCCGCCGGTCGGTCGCCGCAGGCCAGCTCGGCGGGGGCGGCCTCGGTGTTGCTCATGTTCGCCACGGTAGTCGCGGTTGCGCTCGTGCGCGGGTGGGCGGGGTCACCGCCGCGGGTGGGCGCTGGTGCTGGGGGTGGTGGCCCGGCGGGTAGGGCCGAGGCTGCGGTTGTGGGGCCGCTGGTGCTCGGCGGCGGGTCCGATGTGGGGGCTGGAAGGTGCGGTTGTGGGGCTGAGAGGTGCGGTTGTGGGGCTGGTTGTGGGCTGGGAGGTGCGGGTGGCGGGTTGGCTGGCTGCGGTGGCCGGGCGTGGATGTGCGTGGTGAACGCGGGATCGGGGCATGGACGCGGGCGGGCGCGCGCGCTTCCCCGGCCGGCCGCTGTGTGCCCTGCGCGGTTGCTGTGTGGACAAAGCGCTGCTGCCCGGCGGATCGCGCGCTCGGCGCCGCCGTTCGAGCGGGCTCGTCGAAACCGCGGCCGGGCCGTCGACGGTTGCTTTCTGGAGTTGTCAAACATCCCGCCGGTTGCCGGGTCAGGCGACCGACTTCTGCTGGGGGGCGATGAGGGCCTGGCCTGCGGGGGTCAGGACCGCGGGGACCAGCTCGCCGGGGCGGCCGGGGCGGGCCGCGCGGACCAGGCCCTGGTGGGCCAGTGCGTGGGCCGCGAACTGGTCGCCGCACGACAGACCGTCGATGAAGAGGTCCGGTTCGCTGCTGCACGACACCCGGCCGCGGCCGGCGCCGACGGCTCGGAGCATGGCCCGCATCCGGTCGTTGACCACGGGGTGCGCCGCCGGTGGTGCGGTCTTCTCGTTCCCGTCCATGTCGGTCCCTCCCGCTCGTCGTTCGGCCTGGTCAGCACGCCCGGCCGGAGCGTCCCCCTCATCGTCACCGCAGGCGATCCAGCACGGGTCGAATCCCTGTCGACAGGGATTCGGAGGCCGGCCGCGCACGGACGGGGATCAGAACGGCGGGTCGCCCACCGCCACCGGTTCCGGAGTCCAGGAACTGCCGCCCTCGCCGCCCGCCGCGCGGCTGACCTTGGTCACCTTGGCGGTGGCGTACCGCAGGGACGGGCCGATCTCGTCGACGTCCAGCTCCGTCACGGTGCGCTTCTCACCCTCCTTCGTCTCGTACGACCGCTGTCTCAGCCGGCCGTGGACGACGACGCGGGCGCCCCGCACGAGCGACTCCGCGACGTTTTCCGCGTACTGCCGCCACAAGCTGCAGCGCAGGAACAGCGCATCACCGTCGCGCCAGGCGCCGGACTCGCGGTCGAGTACCCGCGGGGTGCTCGCGACCGTGAAGCTCGCGACCGCCGCGCCGGCCGGGGTGAACCGCAGTTCGGGGTCGGTCGTCAGGTTGCCGACCACGGTGATCGTCGTTTCGCCTGCCATCGGTCTCTCCTTCTCGCCGGGTGCGGGGTGCACCGCTCTTGCCGACGAGGAGAGCACGGGGGACCGACAATTCCGGACCGGGCGACGACGTGCGGCACCCGGCCGAGCCGGGTCCCGGTCGCCATGGCGACGCCGTTCCGCAAGGAGCTGTCACGCCGGCCCAGCGGTCGGCGGAGCTGTGCGAACGCTCTCGAAGAGACCCAGGAAAGTGCCCGTACGCTGGGCGGACGTGCGTACGAGCAGGCCGCCGGGCGTGTAGGCCGGGCGGGTGCGCCGCCGCCCTGCACGGCGGCGGCGAAGGCGGTCGTCGGCGCCGTCCACACCGCCGCGGATCCCACTCGGACGGGTGGTCTTGCGCCGGGACCCGCGACGGCGGCCCGGCTCGTTCGCCGGACCGCCGTCGTCAGGTGCTGCTCAGCGGCCCTGCTGCGGGAACTGCCCCGGCTGTCCCGGCTGCGGGAGACCCTGGGGCTGGGAGGGGTGCGGTGCCTGCTGGAAACCCTGCGGCTGCTGGAATCCCGGCTGCGGCGTGCCGTACGGCTGCGAGGGGTGCCCTGGCTGCGAAGCCGCCTGCGGCTGGGACGGGTGCGGCGGGTACCCCGGCGCCCCCTGCTGCTGGGCCTGGTTCTGCTCCTCCTGCGCCTGCAGCCGGAGCGCGTCCTCCTTCGGGATGCGGTTCTCGATCCCGCAGAAGGTGCACTGCGCGGTGTACTTGACGCTGATCGGGAACAGCGGGATGAAGAACAGCGTGAACTTCGTGACCGCCTTGCGCACCGCGTGCGAAGCCGGGTTGCCGCACCGGCCGCACAAGAACGTCGTCATCGCCAGCACGTAGATGCGCGTACGCCAGCCCCAGATCAGCATCGGTCTTCTCTCTTTCGGTCCTTCGTTCGCCGCGCAGCCTCGCACACCGTGGGTGCTCGCCGGGGCGGTTTCGCCGATCCGGTCCGGACCAGGACCCGGCAAACGAGACATTCGGCCCGTACCGAGGCGCCGAACGCGCCGGGGCTAGATTGGGATCATGCCGAGCGACTTCGCCCTGAAGACGATGAATGCCGTGCACCGCGGCCTGATCAAGCTCACCGGTGGGCGGGTGGGGTGGCAGGTCGCCATGCCCGTTCTGGAACTCACCACGATCGGCCGCAAGAGCGGGCAGCCGCGGACGGTGCTGCTGACCTCGCCGCACCAGGAGGGCGAGACGGTCGTCGTCGTCGCTTCGCGCGGTGGGGACGACACGCACCCCGCGTGGTTCCTCAACCTGCGCGACCACCCCGACGTCGAGGTCTCGCTGAAGGGCGGCCCGAAGCGGCCGATGCGCGCGCGGATCGCCGACGCCGGGGAACGCGCGCAGCTGTGGCCGAAGATCACCGCCGAGTTCAAGAACTACGGGCAGTACCAGACGAAGACCGAGCGCGAGATCCCGCTCGTCTTCCTCGAACCGCGGTAGCTCACGACCGCGCCGCCAGGTACGCCGGGTCGGCGGCGGGGATCGGCTGGTCCGGGACGCCGGTCAGCAGCTCGCTCATGGCGTGGAAGTACGGCGGCGCGGCGACCGTGCCGCCGAACGCACCGTGGCCGCAGGTGCCGAGGTGCACCGGTGTGCCCGGGCAGATCTCGCGCGGGTGCGGCCCGTCGGCGAAGACCATGGACGAGACCGCGTAGCCGTCGACCCCGCCGACGAACGCGACCGACTCGCTCAGCTGGGTCGTGCCCGTCTTGCCGATGTCGGGCCGGGTCCAGCCGGCGGCGTGCGCCGCCTGGGCGGACGTGCCGCTCGTGGTGTCCTTGCTCAGTCCCGCTTCCAGTGTGTTCGCCACGCCGGTGGGGAGGACCCGTTCGCACGCCTGCTGCTGGACCGGCACGGCGTTGCCGTTCCGGTCGGTGACGGACAGGATCGGGTTCGGCGGGCACCAGACGCCGCCGCTCATCAGCGTCGCCGAGACGTTCGCCATCTCCAGCGGGCTGACCGGGCTGTTGCCGAGGGTGAACGACAGCAGGTTCCGGAAGTACTGCGACTGCGGTTGGCTGTACTGCGGGTTGCCCGACTTCGGATCCGGCGTGCGGCCGGCGTCGTTGGTGGCGAGGGTGTTCCGCAGCCCGAGCTTGGCGGCCATGTCGAGCACCGCGGGCATCCCGACCTGGCTCTCGAGCCCGACGAACGCGACGTTCGGCGACGTCGCCAGCCCGTCGGCGAGGGTGATCGGATCGGCGTAGTGGCCGTCGTTGTGGACGGTGTAGCACGGCGTGTGCGCGTCGGCGTCCGGCGGCGTGAAGCACTGGCTGTCCGGGTTCGGCAGGGGGGTGTTCAGCCCGGCCTTGCCGGTGACGAGCGCCGCCGCCGAGGTGAAGATCTTGAACGACGAGCCCGCGCCGAACTCGTTGCTCGCGTCGGCGACGATGTCGGTCGACGTCTCGCCCCGGCCCGGATCGGTGCCGTAGTTGCGGTTGGCGACCATCGCGAGCACCTGGTGCCCGTCCTGTCCCGGCTGGACGACGGCGAAGGTGTTGGCCACGCCGTCCTGCGTGGTGGGCACGTTCGCGTCGACGGCGTCCTTGGTCACCTGTGAGACGCGCGGGTCGAGGGTGGTCTTGATCGTGTACCCGCCGGTGGCCAGCTGGTCGGCGGTGAACCCGGCGTGCACCAGGTAGCTTTCCGCGTAGGCGCAGAAGAACCCGGCGTCCGGCGCCGCGCCCAGGCACGAGCCGGACGGCGTGACCGGCCCGTTCGGCAGCAGCCCGAGCGGGGCCGCCTTCGCCTTCGCCGCGTACGAGACGGGGACGGAGCCGTTGGCGACCATGTCGTCGAGGACGAGGTTGCGGCGCTGCAGTGCTTTGTCCGGGTGCGTGTACGGGTTGTAGACGTTGGGGTTGTTCACCATTCCGGCGAGCAGTGCGGCCTGCGGCACGGTCAGTTTGTCCGCCGTCGTCCCGAAGTACGCTTTTGCGGCCGCGCCGACCCCGTACACGGTTCCGCTGAATTCGACCACATTGAGGTAGTTCGCCAGAATGTCGTCCTTGCTCATGGTCTGGTTGAGCTGGACGGCCATTTTCGCTTCCCGTAGCTTGCGGGCGAGCGAATCCTCGCGGTCGGCCTGCTGGGCTGCCGGGTCGGTCCGGTCGACGACGTTGATCAGGTAGTTCTTGACGTCCTGCTGCGTGATCGTCGACGCGCCCTGCAGCGAGCCGCCGGCGCTGTCGTTTACTGCCGCGCGCAGCATTCCCTGCAGGTCGACGCCGCCTTCGGTGTAGAACCGGCGGTCCTCGATCGCGATGATCGCGGCCTTCATCGTGGTGGCGATCCCGGCTGCGGTGGCCGGCAGGCGGTACTGCGCGTACAGCGTCGCGATCGGGGTGCCGTCGCGGTCGGTCACCGTCGTGGTCAGCGGCGGGTCGGCCGCGGCGAGCCGGGCGGAAATGGCGTCCACCGAATCGCTGACCTGATTCGACAGCAGGCCCGCCCCGATGGCGGCGGGTGCCACCGTCCCGGCCACCAGAATTCCGGCGAGCACGCACAACCCGGCAAAGGGGACCACGCCCCGGCGACGTTTCACGAATTCGAGATTAGGCATCGGGCGATAAAGCTTCCGTTCGGTGAGACATGGGCCTCACCGGGCCAACCTGCCCAGCAGGGCCGAGGCGACCGAAACGGCCACCACCGTCGCCACGGCCAGCACGGCGAAGTCGGTCCCGAGGTGCGCGGGCGTCCCGATCAGCAGACCGCGCAGGGCGTCCACCTGGTAGCTCAGCGGGTTGACGTGGCTGAGCACCTTCAGCCACGACGGCATCAGGTCCACCGGGTACAGCGCGTTCGAGCCGAAGAACAGCGGCATCGTGATCGCCTGCCCGATGCCCATCAGCCGTTCCCGCGACAACACGATCCCGGCGATCACGATGGACAGACAGCAGAAGAACGCCGAGCCGAGCACGAGGACGACGGCCATCGCGAACAGCTTCAGCGGGTTCGCGGTCAGCCCGACGCCGAGGATCGCGGCCAGCACCAGCACCATCAAGGCCTGGACGAGCGCGCGGACCCCGGCGGCGAACGCCTTCCCCGCGACCAGTGCGGCGCGCGGTGTCGGGGTCACCAGGAGCTTGGCCAGCACGCCCGCGTCGCGCTCCCAAATGATCTGGATGCCGTAGAAGATCGCGATGAACAACGCCGACTGGGCCAGGATGCCCGGCGCCAGGTAGTCGAGGTACGGCGTCGAGCCGGTCGGGATCGCGCGCAGCCGGGTGAACGTTTCCCCGAAGATCAGCAGCCACAGCGCGGGCTGGATCGCCCTGGTGAGCAGCTCGGTCTGGTCGCGACGCAGTTTCTGCAGCTCCACCAGGCACATCGCGCCGACGCGGGCGCCGAGCACGCGCAGCCGGCGCAGCGGGCCGGGGTCAGCCGAGGCGGCGGGCGGTACGGCGAGTGGCACGGACACCGCGGATCCCTCCTTCGTCGCTTTCGAGCCGGTTGCCGGTGACCGCTCGGAACACGTCGTCCAAAGTGGACGTCGGACCGAGGTCGGCCTCCAGCTCGGCGGGGGTGCCCAGTGCGCGGATCCGGCCGGCGTGCATCAGGGCGACGCGGTCGCAGTACTGCTCGGCCTCGTCCATGTAGTGCGTGGTGACGAGCACGGTCATGCCGGTCGCCTCGCGGATCGAGGCGATGCGGTCCCACACCGACGACCGGGCGACCGGGTCGAGCCCGATCGTGGGCTCGTCGAGGATGAGCAGTCGCGGCGAGCTGACCAGGGCCTGGGCGAGTTCGAGCCGGCGGATCATGCCGCCGGAGTACGTCTTGGCCGTGCGGTCGGCGTCGTCGGCCAGCCCGACCAGGTCGAGCGCGAGCCGCACCTGCTCGCGACGCCCGGCGCGCGGCACGTCGAAGAGCCGCGCGAACAATGCGACGTTCTCGCGGCCGGTCAGCGCGCTGTCGGCGGACAGCTGCTGCGGGACGTACCCGATCAGCCGCCGCACGGCCATCCGGCGGCGGGCGACGTCGACGCCGAAGACGGTGATCCGGTCCGGCGTCGTTGGCAGCAGCGTGGTGATCATCCGGAGGGTGGTGGTCTTGCCGGCGCCGTTCGGTCCGAGCAGGCCGAACACCTCGCCCGGGTGGATCTCCAGGTCGACGCCGTCCACCGCGCGGGTCGCGCCGAACGAGTGGCTCAGGCCGGTGCAGTGCACCGCCGCGGGTGGGGTCATGGCTGCTCCTTCAGGATGCCCATGAGCTTTTCGAGGGCCGGCAACGCGTGTTCGATCGCTGCGGTGTCCTCTTCGGACAGTCCGGCGAGTGCGTCGGAGACGAGCCCGGTCCGGGCGCGGCGCCAGGCGGCCATCCGGTCGGCGGCCGCGGCGGTGATCTCCAGCCGGGCGGCGCGCCGGTCGGCGGGGTCGGCCTCGCGCCGCAGCAGCCCGGCGTCGGCGAGCTGGTTCACCAGCGTGCTGACGGAGTTGTTCGCCAGGTGCAGTTCCCGTGCGGCCGCGGCGACGCCGATGCCGGGGTGGTCGGCCACGACGCGCAGGAGCTCGGCCTGGGCGCCGGGCAGCGGGGTGCCCGGCACGCCGGCGCGGACCCGGCGGCGCACCACCCGGCGGATCCCTTGCACGGCCCCCAGTAGCCGCTCGGCTAGTTCGGTCATGCCTCCAAGGTAGCTCTGCTACAGATCTATTAGTAACGCTAAATGTCTGGTTGGCGCCATTGTGCGGGGAATCAGCTCTGTGCGGCTTCGGCGAGCGCCAAGCCGAGGAGGCCGGGGAAGCGGGCGTCGAACTCCTCCCGGCGCAACGCGTTCAGCCGTTGCGTGCCGCAGTCCCACTGCTGGAGCAGGCCGGCCGCCCGGAGGATCTTGAAGTGCCGGGACGCGGCGGGCTTGCTGACCGGCGGCATGATCGCGCCGCACGGCTGACCGGGTTCGCGGGCGAGAGCGGCGACCATGGCCAGCCGGTGCGGGTCGCGCAGGGCTTCCAGGGCCGCGCTGAAGGAGACGTCTTCGAGGGCCGGGTGGTCCAGGGGAGTCGAGGTGCGGCTGGCCATGTCCCGAGTATCCCCGGTTGCCGGTGCGCGAGCAGCCGTGCCATGGTCGATGTTAGTCATTTGGTTAACATGAGGAGTCCTGGTGCGCGTCTACCGTCCCCGAGCCGGCCGTCTGGTCCGGCGTGAAGAGCCCGTGCCCGAGCCGCGGCACGGCGAGGTGCTCGTCCGCGTCCGGGCGACCTCGCTGAACTACCGTGACCTGCTCATCCTGAACGGCGACCACTTCGCGGACGGCGGGAGCGGTCTCGTTCCCGTGTCCGATGCCGCCGGCGAGGTCGCGGCGGTCGGCGAAGGGGTCACGCGCTTCGCCGAGGGGGACCGGGTGATCAACGCCTTCCACCCCGGCTGGATCGCGGGGCGGATGCCGGACACCTTGGTGGGTTACGGCAACGGCCAGGACGGCTGGCTGGCCGAATACCGCGCCGTCTCGGAGCACGCACTCGTCGCGCTGCCGGATTCGCTGAGCTTCGAGCAGGGCGCGACGCTGCCCTGTGCCGCCGTCACGGCGTGGGTGTCGCTCGACGGCGTGCGCCCCGGCGACGTCGTGCTGACCCTCGGTACCGGTGGTGTCTCCCTGTTCGCCGTGCAACTGGCGAAGGCGCGCGGGGCCCGGGTCGTCGCGACGACGTCGAGCGCGGAAAAGGCGGTGAAG
Source organism: Amycolatopsis sp. NPDC026612 (assembly GCF_040638285.1). Lineage (NCBI taxonomy): Bacteria > Bacillati > Actinomycetota > Actinomycetes > Pseudonocardiales > Pseudonocardiaceae > Amycolatopsis > Amycolatopsis sp. NPDC026612. The sequence continues at coordinate 39,109 of NZ_JBEZYB010000021.1, read as the reverse complement.
CTGACCGGACTCGGTGCGGACACGGTGATCGACTACGCCACGACGCCGGAGTGGGGCAAGGCCGTGCTCGACGCCACCGGCGGCCGGGGTGCGGACCGGATCGTCGAGGTCGGCGGGCCCGGTACGTTCGCGCAGTCGCTCGTCGCCGCCGGGACGCACCACGCCGACATCGCGCTCGTCGGGTTCGTCGGCACGGGCGGGGCGCCGGTCGACTTCATGGATCTCTTCCGCAGCGGCGCGACCGTGCGGAAGATCTGGGTCGGCAGCCGCGAGGACACCGAGGACCTGCTCCGGTGGCTCGCCGTGTGGCCGATCGAGCCGGTCATCGACAGCGTTCACCCGTTCGAACAGGCCGACGCGGCTTTCCGGCACTTCGAGAGCCGGGCCAACGTCGGCAAGGTGGTGATCACGACCGAGTGAGGCGAGGGGATACCGCTGATCGGTTGAACTGCTTCACCGATGACCGTTCGGCGGCGGGCCGGTGCCGTTCGCCGCGTAGCGGCCCGGTTCCGCTCCGGAACGGGCGGCGCGGGGGCATGCTGTCCTCTCCGACCCCGCGTCCCCGCACCTGACGTCCACTGTGGACACTGCCAGCGTGCCCGGTCCGGCGGTCTTCTCGCGATCAGGATAGGAACGTTCGTCGTGACCCTGCTGGACAGCAAGCTCGTCCGGTGCTGGACCTCCCGCCCGCACCTGCAGTCCCTCTACACCCTCGCCGCGGCCGCCCCGCGGATGCGCGCCGCGCTCGGCCTGGCGCCCACCGGCGGCGGCACGGTCGACTTCAAGGTGGACGGGGACGCGCTGGCGCGCACCCAAGCGGAGCTGATCGCCGCGACGTCGGCACGGCTGCCGGTGCACCCGCGGGTGACGCAGGACCTGCACGGCCGCTCGACGGTCCGGTGCTGGCGCCGCAACCAGGACCTGCGCGTGCTGACCGGTGACCTGGTGGACGTCGCGGACCGGCTGACCAGGGCGGGCTACGGCGGCTGCCTGCGGTCCGCGACCGTCGAGTTCGCCGAACAGACCGGGCACCGCGAGGGGAAGCTCGTGCTGGTGTACCTGTTCGACCGCGGCACGTTCCACACCGCGGCGCCGGGGACCCGGCCGCTGGACCGGGCGCTGGAGCTGCGGGCCCGGGCCGCGTTGCGCGGCGCGTTGCCGATGGAACCGGTCGGCCAGCGGCGGTTCGCGGTCTGAGCGGTCTGACCGGCACGCTGAAAATCCGCCGATTGGCGCAGCCCGGGTGTTCTGCGAGGATGCTGCTCTCGTCCGATCGAAGGAGATGGCCGTGGCTTCTCGTCTCAACCCGTACCTGAGTTTCCGCGACGACGCGCGGCAGGCCATGGAGTTCTACAAGGACGTCTTCGGCGGCACGCTGACCCTGAACACGTTCGGGGAGTTCGGTTCACCCGAAGGGGCGGACGCGGACAAGGTCATGCACGCTCAGCTGGAGGCCGAGAACGGCTTCACGCTGATGGCGTCCGACACCCCGGCCGGGATGGAGCACAACCCGGGCACGAACATCTCGGTGAGCCTCAGCGGGGACGACGCCGACGACCTGCGCGGGTACTGGGAAAAGCTGAGCGACGGCGGCGCCGTGACGGTTCCGTTCGAAAAACAGATGTGGGGCGACGAATTCGGCGCTTGTGTCGACAAGTTCGGCATTCCCTGGATGGTCAACGTCGTGCACGGCTGACCACGAGCCGTTGCAGCCGGTGCTCTCGTCGGTGACGATGGGGGTGCCGGCGTGGCGTGGCGCCGGTCCGAAGGAGGCCCGATGGCGGGTTTTTCCTGGACGTGTGCGCAGTGCGGCGCGGTCAACGACCCCGCTGCCCGGCGGTGCAGCACCTGCGCGGGCTTGGCCCCGGGCCGGGCCCGGGCGCGGGCGCTGTGGGTTTTGCTGACCCTGATGCTGGTCGCCGGCGCGGCGGTGGGCGGGGTCCTGCTGTTCACCGGGCACTCCCGGTCCTCGCCGTCCGCGTCGGGGCCGTTCCCGGAGTACACGACGCCCGTGCTGCCGACCACGAAGACGGTGGTCACGACCACGAACGACGTCACCCCGCCCAGCACGCCGCCCACCTCCTCGTCCCCCTCGCCGTCGTCGGACAAGCCGTGCCCCGCCGAAGCCGCGCGCTACCTGCCCGGCGGCGCGGGGACGGCGCTGCTCGTGGCGCAGACCGCGAAGTCCGTCGTCACCATCTGCCGGATCCCCGACGGCCGGATCTTCTACGACGGCCAGGCCCGCGGGCAGGTGGCCTCCGACGACACCCACATCATGCTGCCCGCCCAAGCCGCGGGCGACGGCTTCGTCGCGGTGAACGGCGACTACCGCTACACGGTCGACGGCGGCAGGCTGGTCGTCTCGGCCGGGGCCGACGTGCTCTCGGACGACGAGCTGACCGCGGTCGGCTGAGCGCCGAACAGCTCTTCCACCGGCTCCGCGTCGAACCCCAGGTCGGCCCGCATCCGGGCGCGCATGACGCGGTAGCCGCGCTGGCCGGCTTTCCAGGCGGCCCGCATGCCGTCGCCGTCACCGTCGCCGGCCAGCAGCATCGCGGCCAGCCGCATCCGGGGCAGCGTGGCGTCGCTGACCAGCCGCCGGACCGCCTCCGGCGCGTGCAGCACGACGGGCCCGAGCACGTGCTGGGCCTCGCTGCGCACCTCGCGCAGCTCGGCGATCTGGTGTTCGTCGAGTTCCAGGCCCGCCTCCCGGACCGCGCGGGCCTGGAACAGGACACCGTCGAACGCTTCGAGGACGCCCATCAGCTGGGCATAGGCGTCGGCGCGGGTCTCGTGGGTCCGGGCCTCGCGTTCGCGCTGCCACCGGCGCTCCTCGCGGGCCGCCTCTTCGGCCATCCGCCGGGCTTCACGCCGTCCCGAAAGGACCTGGGTCAGGATCACCCCGGCGAGGCCGAGGAGGGCGACGACGATCGGAATCCACACCGGGACCTGGGAACCCACGTGCGCACCCTACCCAGGATGTGGGAGCGGCGGCGGGGTCGCACCCCGGGTCCGCATGCTGGAGCCATGGCTTCTCCGCTCGACAACCCGACTCGGTCGTCGCTGACCGGCCCGCACGCCCGCTTCGCGGAACGGCGAGGGCGCGTCCTGCGCTACCCGGAGGACGTCGCGCCGTTCCTGGCCCTGCCCGACGACCCCGGTGAACAGGACTGGCTGGACGTCGCCGAGCTCGCCGGGCCGGGGGCGACGGTCGTGCTCGCCGCGGCCACCGCCCGGCCGCCGTCCGGGTGGGAGGTGCTCGACGTGATCCCCGCCGTGCAGCTGGTCGACGCGGGCATCGCGGCCGCGCCCGAACCGGAAGCCGTGCGGCTCGGCCCCGCGGACGTGCCGGAGATGCTGGACCTCGTCGAGCGGACGCGGCCGGGGCCGTTCCGCAAGCGGACCGTCGAGCTCGGCACCTACCTCGGCATCCGGCGCGGTGGAGCGCTGGTGGCGATGGCAGGCGAGCGGCTGCACCCGCCGGGGTACACGGAGATCAGCGCGGTCTGCACGGACCCGGCGTACCGCGGGCAGGGCCTCGCGACGCGGCTGGTGCTCGCGGTGGCCGCGGGCATCCGCGAGCGCGGCGAGACGCCGATGCTGCACGCGGCGGCGGAGAACACCTCGGCGATCGGCCTCTACCTCTCCCTGGGGTTCGCCCTGCGGCAGCGCCCGGACTTCGTCGCGGTCCGCGTGCCCCTCGCGGTCGGAGTCTAGGCACCGGTCGAGGACCCGGGCCGGACGATCATCAGGACCGTCACCGCCGCCCACAGCAGGTTGAACACCCCGGTCAGCATGGCCAGCCGGCCGAGGAGGTCCGAAGCGGGCGCCTCGGCCAGCAGCCGCTTCTGGCGCGGCAGGATCAGCACCGCGAGCACCGCGGCGGCGACCGCCGTCAGGCCGATCGACACGAGCAGCCACGGGTCGCCCATGACGTGCATCGTGCCCGCGACGCCGAAGCCGAACACCGGGACCGCGATGGCCGCGTAGGCGTACACGCGGCAGATGCGGTGCAGCAGGGTCGCCGCCTTGACATCGCCCCGGCGGACCGCGGCGGGAAACATGCTGGCCGCGACCGCGACCGGGCCCACGGCGAGGATCGCCGCCAGGACGTGGACCGAAAGGAGAATTTTGGACACGCGGCAAAGTTATCGATCTTCGCACGGGCGGAGTAGTGGCTGGAATGCCAAGAACCCTCGAGATCCAGCCAAGGGGCACCCGCGCCTGCCGGGGGAGTCTCGTCGCGCGGTGGGTGGCTCAGCCGGGCACCCACATCGTGACGCGGGTGCCGCGGCCCGGGTGCGAATCGACCGTGCCGTGCCCGCCGACTTCGGCGAGCCGGGCCACGATGGACTGGCTGATGCCGAATCCCGGGGGCCGGTCGCGGATGTCGAAGCCCTGCCCCTGGTCCCTGGCCACCACCGCGATCCCGCCGTCGCGTTCCTCCACGCGCAGCACGACCTGCTTCGTGCCCGAGTGCTTGACGGTGTTGCGCAACGCCTCCCGGACCGCTTCGCACAATGCGGTGCGCCGGTCCTGCGAGACCTTGTGGTCGTCGGCGAAGTCCGCGGCGACGAGCTGGGTGCGCAGGCCGTCGCGGGCCAGCTCGGTGGCGACGTCGGCGAGTTCGACCGCGAAACTCCGCGTCAGCCCGGTTGGCACCGGCTCGGTGATCCGGCGGCGCAGCTCAGCCGCTTCCGCCTTGGCGACCGAACGCAGCTCCGACAGCCGCGTGACCGCTTGGGCGTCGTCCCCCGGTGCCGAAATGGCCAGCGCTTCGAGCGTCTGCAGCACGCTGTCGTGCATGATGCGCCGGGTCCGGTGGCGCTCGGCCTCGCGCCCCCGCCGCAGGCCGATGTCCACCGCGAACCGCGTGCCGACGCCGAGCAGGACGAGGATCGCCACGGCCAGCACGATCGCCACCGCCAGCGCCACCATGCAGCCGATCGACCGCGTCAGCGCGAGCTGGTTGCTCAGCGGCAGCCCGCCGGCCAGGGTCAGCGCCACCCGGAGCGGGGCGGCCGCCGCGAACAGCCACAGCGCGGCGGGCAGCCCGCACGTGCCCGCCCACATGGCGATCGTGCCGACCAGCCACGTCCAGGAGACGTCGACGGCGAACGGCTGCACCACGGCCGGAGCCGTCACGGCCACCACGAAGTTGAGCCCGACGCCGACGGCCAGGTCCAGGCCGAGGGCGCGGCCGGTGACGCGGGCCCGCAGTCCGCCCGAACGCAGCACCCGGATCGCCGCGGCCGTGTTGGTGGCGACGGCGAACACGGTGGCGCCCAGCACCGGCCCGAGCCCGAGTGTGCCGTTGGCCGCGGTGAATCCGATGAACACCTTGACGAACGCGGCGATCCGGTAGGCCAGGGGCACCAGGACCCAGTAGCGCGAGGCGCGGGCGAGCGTCGCGTCCCCGATGGTGGCGAGGTCGCCGCTGTCGGGAACAAGCTCGGCCGGCTCCGCGGGGGTGCCGCTGCGCAGGAGCGTGCGGACGAACGTGCGCGGCGGTGCGGCGGAGCCCGCCTCGGGCATCGGGGGTCCCCATTCATCCGGCCGTCCGGGCGGCCTGAGCGTGGCAGCGCGGCAGGCGGATAGTCAACCGTTCCGGCCGGGAGCCAGCCCGCTGGAGCAAAGCCCTCGACCGGTTCGTGACCTGATGATCGAGCGGTGGGGGTGGATCGGGGCCTGCTCAGCCGGCCTCCGTCACCGGAGAGGTCAGTACGCGTGGAACATGGTGTCCTCGCCCGTGTACTCCGGCCAGCCGGGCGAACCCGTGGTCGCGAAGCGGTGCCAGGCGCCGTTCAGCTCGGCGGCCAGCTCCCGCGGTGGGTTCTCGCCGAGCAGGCCGCGCGGCCCGGAGACCACGTCGAGCGCGTTGAACACGAAGGGCAGCTCGAGTCCGTGGCACGCGCCCAGCCGGCCTTCGAGCAACGGCGAACCCCACTCGAACTCGTACCGGAACGTCCGGCCGGTGTGGTGCTCGGCGAGGGCGCGCACCCCGTCGCGGAAGACCAGGTCGGTCAGGGCTTCGACGAGGACCTCGCCCGCCGTCCGGCCGGAGCCGAGACCGTAGGCGTGGAGCACGCCGGCCGGGTCGGGGTGCGACACCGCCAGCGACGCCACGGCCTGGTCGTCGGTGACCGCTTCGAGCGCGCCGGTGGGCACCAGGTAGAGCCGCATCTCTTCGCTGCAGCTGCCGGCGATCAGGTCGACGTCACGGCCCGCGCCCGCCCGGATCGCCTTGCCGGGGTGCTGCGGCAGGACGTCGTCGCCGAACATCGGGAGGAACGGGCTCAGCCCGTACCCGCGGTCGTAGCCCAGGGCGTCCCGCAGATCGGGCGCGCCGCCCGGCCGCAGGACGGCGTCCTGCGCGTCGAGCAGCTGCTCGGTCGACACCTTCCGGAACGCCTCCGCGGTCGGTTCCGCCTTCAGCTCGTCGGCGACCACCCTGGCCAGCCGCCGCGCCTGGACGCTGTCGCGCACCATGTCCGGGTGTCCGCTTTGGACGATGGCGCGGTGGAAGAGCCCGGTCGACAGCGGCGATCCGAGCAGGCACGCGACGCTGACCGCGCCGGAAGCCGAGCCGAAGAGGGTGACGTTCGCGGGGTCGCCGCCGAACGCGGCGATGTTGTCCTGGACCCAGTGCAGGGCGGCGAGCTGGTCGCGCAGACCCAGGTTGGTCGCGCCGCCGTCCAGGGGGAGGAACCCGTCGACGCCCAGCCGGTACTGCACGGTCACCATGACCGCGCCGGAGCGGGCGAACGCGGTGCCGTCGTGGACGGCGGCGGACCCGGCGCCGCCGAGGAACGCGCCGCCGTGCACGAACACCAGCACCGGCAGCGAAGCGGCGCCCGGCTGCGGGGTCCAGACGTCCACCGTCAGGTACTCCGGCCCCGGCCGCCAGCCGGTGCCGGCGAGCGGGGTCAGGTCGAGCCCGGGCACGTCGTGACGGCGTTGCGGCGCGGTCGGCCCGGGTCTCCACGTGTCGCGGACGCCCTCCCACGGCTGGGCCGGGACGGGTTCGGCGAACCGCAGCTCGCCGTCGGGCGCGGCGGCGTAGGGGATACCGCGGAAGAGCACCACGCCGGCGGGGGTGACCTGACCGCGGACCGCGCCGGACGTGGTGGGGACGACGGGGTCGGTCATGCGAGGGGGCCCTTCGTGGAAGATCGGGGGAGCGCCCGTCAGCCTAGGACCGTGGACGGGCCGCCGTCACGGGCGGACCGTCTGTCGTTGTCGCGGAAGGATAACGGCGCCGGGCCTCGATCGGCCAAGCGGACGAAGGAACCGTGGATTCCCGGCGGAGCGGGCGGGGCGCTGGGGACGCCCCGCCCGCGGCTTCAGCCTTCGAGGAGGTCCTCGATGGTGATCGGGATGTGCCGGACCCGGATGCCGGTGGCGTTGTACACGGCGTTGGCGACCGCCGCCGCCATGCCGACCGTGCCGATCTCGCCGAGGCCCCGCGCGCCGACCGCGTTGTGCAGGGTGTCGGGGTACTCGACGAACTGGACTTCGACCTCCGGGATGTCGGCGTTGACCGGGAGCAGGTAGCTCGCGAAGTCGCCGTTGGCGAGCCGGCCGTTCGCCTCGATCTCCAGGCCCTCGTGCAGCGCGGCCGACACACCCCAGATCATGCCGCCCATCAGCTGGCTGCGAGCCGCCTTGTCGTTGATGATCCGGCCCGCGTCGAACACGCCGAGCATCCGCGACACCCGCGCCTCGCGCGTCCACTTGTGCACCCGGACCTCGCAGAACTGGGCGCCCCACGAAGCGAACGAGTGCTTGGTCAGCTCTTCACCGGGTGCCGACGTGCCGGTCACCTCGAGTGATTCGCGGCCCACGGCGCGCAGCAGCTCGCCGAACGGCATGGACTCCCCGTCGGCGACGACGTGGCCGTCGGCGTAGGTGACCTGGCGGCCCTCGAACGGCGCGCCGGGATCGGCGGCGAGCGCGGTGAGTTCGTCGATCGCCTTGGTGGCGGCGAGCATGATCGCCGTGCCCGCGCTCGCCGTGGCCGTGGAACCGCCGGACATGCCGCCGGGAGGCAGGGCGGAATCGCCGAGCCGCGGCACGATCCGGTCCGCCGGGATGTCCAGCGACTCGGCGCCCACCAGGGAGAGCACGGTCAGCAGGCCGGTGCCGGGGTCCGCGCCGCTGGTCGCGACGACGGCGGTGCCGTCCGTCCGCAGCGTGATGCCGACCGTGGCCGGGAACCGCAGGGCGGGGAACACCGCGGTGGCCACGCCCATGCCGACGAGCCAGTCGCCGTCGGTGCGCGTGCCCGCCGGGCGGTGCGCCCAGCCGAAGCGGTCGGCGCCGATGCGGAAGCACTCGTCGAGGTGCTTGCTCGACCACTGCAGGTCGTGGCCGGGCGGGGCGGTCGAGTTGTTGCGGACGCGCAGCTCGATCGGGTCCATGCCCAGCTTCACGGCGAGCTCGTCGATCGCGCTCTCCAGCGCGAACGAGCCGGGGGCCTCGCCGGGCGCCCGCATGAACGTCGTCGGCGGGACGTTCAGCGGCACGATCTTCTGGGAGATGGACAGGTTCTTGGTGGCGTACCACTCGCGCGAGGTGCCGTGCGACGTCGGTTCGACGAACGACCGGGCGGTGTCGGTGTGGCACCACGAGTCGTGGCGCAGGGCCACCAGGGTGCCGTCCGGTTCGGCGCCGATCGCGAGCTTCTGGACCGTCGCGGCCCGGCCGGCGGTGGCGGTGAAGACCTGTTCGCGGGCGAGCGCGGCTTTCACCGGACGGCCGAGGGCCCGGGCCGCCGCCGCGGCCAGGAACGCCGGCGTGGACGTCCGGCCCTTGCCGCCGAACGCGCCGCCGACGAACGGGTTGATCGCGTGGACGGCCTCCGGCGCCAAGCCGAGGGCCATGGCCACTTCCGTCGCCTGCATGTTCGACGCCTGGTTCCCGCTGTAGATCGTCAGCTCGCCGTCGTCCCACACCGCGACGGCCGAGTGCGGCTCCATCGCGGCGTGGTTCTGCGTCGCGGTCGTGTAGGTCGCCTCGACGACCACCGGGCTCGCGGCCAAGGCGGCTTCGAAGGACTCGACGCCGTCTTCGAGCACTTCGATTTCCGGGGGAGCGCCGTCCATGGCCGGGGGCGCGGGTTCGGCCGAGTCGAGGTGCTCGGCGAGCGAGGTCCGGGCGGGCCGCTCGCGGTAGGTGACCGCGACGAGCGACGCGGCGTCCCTGGCCTGCTCGAACGTCTCCGCGACCACGAACCCGATCGGCTGGCCGTAGTAGGTGACTTCCTTGTCCTGCAACGGAACCCACGTGTCGCCGAACACCGGCATGCTCGGCGTGTTCAGCGTCAGCGGGTCGAACGGCGTGTACACCGCGAGCACGCCGGGTGCGCTCGTCGCTGCGGTGACGTCCATGGCCTCGATCTCGCCGTGCGCGATCGTGCTGAGCACGACGTAGCCGTAGGCCATGCCGGTGAAGGTGTGGTCGGCGCCGTACTTGGCCTCGCCGGTGACCTTCAGCGGCGCGTCCAGCCGGGTGATCATCGGGAGCTCCCCTCGGTCAGTTCGAGCAGCGCTCGGATGATGGTCCGCTGCAGCAGCGGCACCTTGAACCCGTTCTCCGACAACGGTTGCGCGCCGTCGACCGCCACGGCGGCAGCTTCTTCGAAGGAAGCCTGGGTCGCCGGGGCGCCCCGCAGGGCCGCTTCGACCGCGGTCAGCCGCCACGGCACCGTCCCGACGCCACCGGCCGCGACCCGGGCGTCGGCGACGACCCCGTCCCGCACGTCCAGGGCGACGGCGGCGGAGCACAGTGCGAACTCGTAGGACTGCCGGTCGCGCACCTTGACGTAGGTGGAGTTCGCGGCCCAGTCCAGCCGGGGCACGAGCACCTCGGTGATCAGTTCGCCCGGGCGCAGGTCGTTCTCCACGGCGGGGGTGTCGCCGGGCAGCTGGTAGAAGTCGCCGAGCGCGACCTCGCGGGTGCCGGTCGCGTCGGCCAGCCGCAGGCGCGCGTCGAGCGCGAGCAGGGCGACGGCGACGTCACTGGCGTGCGTGGCCACGCACGACTCGCTCGTGCCGAGGATCGCGTGCATCCGGTTCGCGCCGGTGAGCGCGGAGCAGCCGCTGCCGGGGACGCGCTTGTTGCACGGCATGGCGACGTCGCGGAAGTACGTGCAGCGCGTGCGCTGCAGCAGGTTCCCGCCGATGCTCGCCATGTTCCGCAGCTGCTGGGAGGCACTCAGCAGCAGGGCGCGCGAGATCGCCGGGTAGACGTCCGGGTGCGCGGCGATGGCGCTCATCCGCTCCAGTGCGCCGAAGCGCAGCCCGTCGGCGGTGTCGATGCCGCGCAACGGCACCGCGTTGATGTCCAGGACGTGTTCCGGCGTCAGGACGTCGAGCTTCATGAGGTCGACCAGGGTCGTCCCGCCGGCGAGGTACGTGCCGGGCGTGGACACCGCGGCTTCGACGGTGGTGGGGGCGGTCAGCTCAAAGGGACGCATCGGCCCGCCTCGCCTGCTGGACCGCCTTGACGATGTTCGGGTAGGCCGCGCACCGGCAGAGGTTGCCGGACATGAACTCCCGCACGTCTTCGACGTCCTGCTCGACGGCGGCGACCGCCGACATGATCTGCCCGGCGGTGCAGAACCCGCACTGCAGGGCGTCCTGGTCGACGAAGGCCTGCTGCACCGGGTGCAAACCGTCCTCAGTGGACAGTCCTTCGACGGTCGTCACCGGCTGCTTCACGGTGGCGGCCAGGGTGAGGCACGACAGCACGGGCCGGCCGTCTACGTGCACGGTGCAGGCGCCGCACTGCCCGCGGTCGCAGCCCTTCTTCGGGCCGGTGACGGCGAGGCGCTCGCGCAGGGCGTCCAGGAGTGTCACGCCGGGATCGACGTCCAGGTGTTCGGTTGTGCCGTTGACTTGGAGTGAGATTTCCACTGGTCTCTTTCCGCGGAGCCGGGCGGGCAGCCCGACGGTGTGGTGGGGCGGTGTCAGGGGGGAGCGGATAGTCATCCGCTTCACTCGACCGCGAGGCTAGCGGATTACAATCCGCTTCGCAACGAAGTGCGCGGACTGGAGTTGCTCCAGCTCTCGGCTAGATTCAGCGGGACGACGAGACCCCCGGAGGGACGATGACGACGGGATCGGTCAGCCCCCGGCGCGCGGACACCCGGCGCAACCACGAACGGATTCTCGTGGCTGCCGCGGCGTCGCTGGCCGAGACGGGCGAGGTGTCGTTCAACGCGATCGCGAAGCAGGCGGAGGTCGGCGTCGGCACGGTCTACCGGCACTTCCCGACCCCGGAGACGCTGATCCTGGCGGTCTACCGGCGCGAGGTCCGGCAGATCGTGGACATCGTGCCGGTGCTGCTGGAGAAGTACGCCCCGGACGAAGCGTTCCGGGTGTGGGTGACCGACCACCTCGCGCACTACATGATGACGAAGAAGGGGCTGGCCGACGCCCTGCGCCGCGCGACGGCGTCCCGGGGCGAACTGCCGGCGAACGCCTACGAGGCGATGGTCGGCGCGGTGGCGGAGATGCTGGAGGCGAACGTCGCGGTCGGAACCGTGCGGCCGGACCTTTCCCCGCTGGTGGTGCTGCGCGGCCTGGCGGGGTTGCTGCTGCTCGACCCGAACGGCGACTGGCGCAGCGAAGCGGCGAGCCTCGCCGAGCTGATTTGGCACGGGATGGCCCGCTAGGCTTCGCCGTCCAAGCGGACGGTCACGGTGACCCGGCCCTTCTCGTCGCGTCGGGCCACCGCGTGGCCGGTGCGGCCGGTGTCGTCGAGTGCCAGGGTGAGCGGAGCGCCGTCGCCGGTGAAGTTGCGCCACCACGACTTCGCGTCGGGCATCATCACGCGGATGGTGACGACGTCGCCCGCTCGTCGGTAGCCGACCGGGGTGCTGATGGTGTGGCCCGACCGGCGGCCCGTGTAGGTGACCTGGGTGAGGTGGCGGCGGACCAGCTGTCCCCAGCGCGGGGACGTCCGGAGCGTGCCGACGCAGGTGTTGAAGCGGTTGACGGCGTTCTTCGGAAACGGGCCTCGGTATCCCACAGCAGCCTCCTTCGGCGGTTGCCGCCACGGTACCGGAAAACGGAGGACAGTGTTCCGGTTGTTGGCTTCAGCTGGACGTCGGGAAGTTGAATGCCGCCGTGGCGGCGCTCCGGTGCGGCCAGCGGGTGGTGACGACCTTGGCCCGGGTGTAGAAGCGGACGCCGGCGGGACCGTGGATCGGGCTGTCGCCGATGAGGGAATCCTTCCAGCCGCCGAAGGAGTAGTACGACATCGGGACCGGGATCGGCACGTTGACGCCGATCATGCCGACCTTCACCGCGCGCTGGAACTTGCGGGCCGCCTCCCCGCCGGCGGTGAAGATCGCGGTGCCGTTGCCGTACGGGTTTGCGTTGATGACCTCGATCGCCTCGTCGACCGTCCCGACGCGGACGATCACCAGCACCGGGCCGAAGATCTCTTCGCGGTAGGCGTCCATCTCCGGCGTCACGTTGTCCAGCAGGGACGGCCCGACGAAGAAGCCCTCCTCGTGGCCTTCGACCCGCAGGCCGCGGCCGTCGACGACGACCGTCGCGCCCTGCTCCGCGCCTCGGGCGACGGAGTGCACCACGCGCTCGCGGGCGGCCTCGGTGACGACCGGCCCCATGTCGCTGTCCGGGTCCGTGCCGGGGCCCACCCGGACTTCGCGGGCCTTGCGCTCGAGGATTTCCACCAGCTTGTCGCCGGCCGCCCCGACCGCGACGCCGACCGAGATCGCCATGCACCGCTGGCCGGCCGAGCCGAACGCGGCGGCGGTGAGGTGGTCGGCGGCGTACTCCAAGTCGGCGTCGGGCAGAACGACCGCGTGGTTCTTCGCGCCGCCGAGGGCCTGGACGCGCTTGCCGGCCGCGGTGCCGCGTTCGTGCACGTACTTGGCGATCGGGGTCGAGCCGACGAACGACACCGCCGCGATGTCCGGGTGGTCGAGGATCGCGTCGACTGCCGCCTTGTCGCCGTGCACGACGTTGAAGACGCCCTCGGGCAGCCCGGCCTCGGCGTACAGCCGGGCGACGAAGTTCGAGACCGACGGGTCGCGTTCGCTGGGCTTGAGGACGAACGTGTTCCCGGTGGCGATCGCGATCGGGTGCATCCACAACGGCACCATGATCGGGAAGTTGAACGGCGTGATTCCGGCGACCACGCCGAGCGGCTGCCGGAAGTCGTGCACGTCGATGTCCCGGGAGACCTGGTCGGAGAAGCTGCCCTTGAGCGCGTCGGCGATGCCGCACGCGTACTCGACGACCTCCCGGCCGCGGACGATCTCGCCGCGGGCGTCCTCGATCACCTTGCCGTGCTCGGCGGAGATGATCTTCGCCAGGTCGGTTTCGTGCCGCACGAGCAGCTCACGGAAGGCGAACATCACCTTCGTGCGCTGGGACAGCGAGGAGTTGCCCCACGACTCGAAAGCCTTGCTCGCGGCCGCGATCGCGGTGTCGACGTCCGACGGTTCCGCCAGCAGGACCTCGGCCTGCGGCCGCCCGGTGGCCGGATCGTAGACCGGCGCCGTACGGGTCGAGCCCGCCGGTGTGGCGGTGCCGTTGATCCAGTGTTCGATGGTGTTCACGGTGCTCCTCCGGGTAGTGGCGCTGGGTCTGCTTGGCGGCGGTGCCGGTTCACAGCAGCCCCACCGCGGTGTCCACGGCCTTGGCGACGTCGCCGTCGTGCGGGTAGAGCAGCGAGCGCCCCACCACCAGGCCCTGCACGGTCGGCAGGGCCAGCGCGCGCTGCCACGCCGCGAACGCCGCGTCCGCGTCCTTGACCTCGCCGCCCAGCAGGACGGCGGGCAGGGTGGAAGACGCGAGCACGCGCTGCATGTCGTCCACCACGGGGAGCTTGAGCCAGGTGTAGGCCGACGAACGGCCGAGGCCGGCGGCGATCGTGATCGACTTGATCACGGCGTCGGGGGAGAGGTCGTTCTTGACGCGTCCGCCCGCCCACGTCGACAGGAACGGCTCGACCATCGCGATCAGCTGGCGATCGGCCAGCTCGTTGACCGCCTTCGCGGTGTTCTCCAGGACGCTCGGCGTGGCCGGGTCGTCCAGGCAGATCCGGGTGAGCGTCTTGCCGCCGTCGAACCGCATCCGCTCGATCGCTTCGGCGTCGTAGCAGGCGAAGCGATCGTCGATCTCGAAGCTCGAGCCGGCCAGCCCGGTGCGGTTCATCGACCCGATCACCGTCTTGCCGTCCAGCACGCCGAGCAGCAGCAGGTCGTCGATGACGTCCGCGGTCGCCAGCACGCCGGTGACGCCCGGCCGTTCCAGCGCCAGGCACAGCCGCTCGAGCAGCTCACCCCGGTCGGCCATCGCCGAAGGGTTGCCGCCCACGGCGTTCGCGCCGCGGGCGGGGTGGTCCGCGGCGATGATCATCGTGCGGCCCTTGTCGTTGAACGGTGACTCGGCCCGCACGCGGTTCGCGGCCGCCTCGGCGATCGCTTCCGGCTCGTGCACGCGCCGGGCGACGATGCGCCGCAGCAAGTCGAACCGCGTGGTCATCGGTGCCCTCCCTGAGTCGTTGCCGGGATCGACGATTCCAGTGCCACGGGACTTTGTCAAGACATATGGACAACACGTCATCCCTACAGTGGCCGGGGTGGCGGTAGGCTCCGGGGATGAGCAAGACGGACGTCAACTTCCCGGCCTGGGACGCGGGCCGCGAGATCGTCCTGGACCCGGGCAGTCCCGAGCCGCTGTACTTCCAGGTGTCCCGGCAGCTGCACGCCGCGATCGAAGACGGCAGGCTGCCGGCGGGAGCGCGGCTGGGCAACGAGGTCGACCTCGCCGCGAGGCTGCGCCTGTCGCGGCCGACGATCCGCCAGGCGATCCAGACGCTGGTCAACCAGGGCCTGCTCGTGCGGCGGCGGGGGGTCGGCACGCAGGTCGTCCGCACCAAGGTGGCCCGGCCGCTGCGGCTGAGCAGCCTGTTCGACGACCTCGCCGGACTGGGTGGCAGGCCGGAGTCGGCGGTGCTGGTCAACCGCGTCGAAGACGCCGGCGCCGAGGTGGCCGAGCTGCTGGAAGCGCCCGGCCTGACGCACGTGCGGCGGCTGAAGCGGCTCCGCTCGACCGACGGCGAGCCGCTCGCGCTGATGAACAACTACCTGCCCGACGGCGTCATCGACCCGGCCGACGAGGAACTGCGCGAGCGGGGCCTGTACCAGCTCCTGCGCTCGGCCGGGGTGCGGTTGCACGCCGCCGAACAGAACATCGGCGCCCGGCTCGCCACCGAAGAGGACGCGGAGCTGCTCCAGGAGGAGCCGGGAGCGGCGTTGCTGACGATGCAGCGCACGACCTACGACGACGAGGGACGGGTGGTCGAGTACGGCTGGCACGTCTACCGCGCGTCCCGCTACACGTTCAACCTTTCGCTGACCAACGGACCTCAGTAGGGCTGGGCCGATCGCAGGGTTGGGCGGTGTGGGTGCGGGCCGGTGGGCCTCGGGTGGTCGCGGACCGGGCGCGGTGGGGCGGGTTTCCCGGCCGGAGCCGCAAGTCGCGGTGGGGCGGGTCGGTGCGGGGCCCGTGGGGTCGCGGATCGGCCGTGGTGGTTGAAGGGCGTCAGGGGCCCGCGAGGGGGATGGTGCCCGTCAAACAGCCGTCGCGCTCGGTGGGAAGGACCAGTCTGCTCACGTCGTCGATGATCAAGGCGTCTTCGGCGGCGTGGGGGCGGGGTGGCAGCAGCACGAACAGCACCTGCCGCTGCCGGCGCGCGGCCGTGAGCCAGGGCTGGGGTGGCTCGGCGAACCGGAAGCCGACCGTCAGGCTGTGCTCGCCGGCGTGGACCGTCACCGCGGACGGACCCGCCGCCAGTTCGACCTCGCAGCCCGCCGCCAGCGGCCAGAAGCCGTGTTCCCACTCCCACGTCGTCGGTGCGGCCAGTCCTGCCCTCGCCAGGAGCCGGAGGAGCCGCCGGTGGTCGTCCTGGCGAGCCGGCTGCAGGAGCAGCACCGGGTAGGAGTACTCCTCTTCGTAGACCAGGATGTCGATCTGCCAGCGGGACGGCATCGCCGCGCCGGTCACGAGCGGGCCTGCCCGTCTTGCGGTTCGCCGCCGAGGCCGTGGCGCACCTGTCCGCGGCGGGCCGCCGCTTCCAGCGCCGCGGTCTCCTCCGGTGGGTCGGGGCGCAGCAGGCTGCCCGGGACCGCGTGCCCGGCGGCGCCGAGCTTGTTGGGCTTCTTCGGCACAGATGCTCCTTGGTACGCCAGGGCCTTGCCGTCGAGCGGCTGGTGGATCTCGAGGTAGGTACCGTCCGGGCTGCGGGTGATGATCCCGGTTTCGATGCCGTGGTCCAGCACTTCGCGGTCCGACCGCTGCAGGGCCAGGCAGATGCGGTAGGTGAGCACGTACGCGACGGGCGGGACGAGCACCAGCCCGATGCGCCCGGCCCAGGTGGTGGCGTTGAGCGAGATGTCGAACTCCAGCGCGATGATGTCGTTGAACGACGACAGCGTCAGGACGCCGTAGAAGGCGAGCGCCATCATGCCGATGCTCGTGCGGACCGGGACGTCGCGGGGGCGTTGGAGGAGGTTGTGGTGGGCGGTGTCGCCGGAGAGGCGCCGTTCGATCCAGGGGTAGGTGAACAGGGCGGCGAAGAGCACGGTCATGCCGAGGACGCCGGCGAAGAACGGCTGCGGGATGGTGTGGTTGCCGGGGAACAGCTCCCAGGGCGGGTAGACGCGCAGGAGGCCGTCGGCGAAGCCCATGTACCAGTCGGGCTGGGAGCCGGCGGAGACCTTCGACGGGTCGTAGGGGCCGAACTTCCACACCGGGTTGATCTGGAACAGCCCGGACATCAGCGCCAGCAAGCCGGTGACGAGCGCGAAGAACGCGCCGCCCTTGAGCGCGAACACTGGCAGGATCCGGACGCCGACGACGTTGGTCTCCTTCCGCCGGACACCGGGGAACTGGGTGTGCTTCTGGTACCAGACCAGGGCGAGGTGCACACCGACGAGCGCGAGCATGATGCCCGGGATCAACAGGATGTGGATGGTGTAGAGCCGGGGGATGATCACGTCGCCGGGGAATTCGCCGCCGAACAGCGCCCAGTGCAGCCACGTCCCGATCACCGGCAGGGACAGCACGATCCCGGAAAGGGTGGCGCGGATGCCGGTACCGGACAGCAGGTCGTCGGGCAGCGAATAGCCGAAGAACCCCTCGAACATGCCCAGGACCAGCAGGAGCGCCCCGATCACCCAGTTCGCTTCGCGGGGACGGCGGAACGCTCCGGTGAAGAAGATCCGGAGCATGTGCACCATCATGGCGGCGACGAAGATCAGCGCCGCCCAGTGGTGCAGCTGCCGCACGAACAGCCCGCCGCGGACCTCGAACGACAGGTCGAGGGTGGTGGCGAACGCCCTCGACATCGGGACGCCCTGCAGGTCGGCGTAGGCGCCTTGGTAGGTGACCTCCTGCATCGAGGGGTCGAAGAACAGCGTCAGGTACACGCCGCTGAGGAGCAGGACGAGGAAGCTGTAGAGCGCCACTTCGCCGAGCAGGAACGACCAGTGGGTGGGGAAGACCTTGTTGAACTGGTGGCGCAGGCCGGCGGCCGCGTGCAGCCGCCGGTCGGCGGTGTCCGCGGCCGAGGCCGCCGCCCGGGTGGCGCGGCCCGGCCCGCGGGTGGGAGCGGGAACGTGGCTGGGGCTCATGGCTCTCCATTGCCTCGGTGACGGTGCCTCGGTGGCGGTCAGCCGTGCGTACCCGTGCCGGCGCGCGACAATCCCTTCGCTTCCCGGACCCCCGCCAGCCGGCGCCGTCCGATCACCGGCGGCGCCACCCCAGCACCTTCCGGACCGCCGAATAGGCCAGCCCGGCCGCCAGCACCCACGGGCCCGCGATGATGATCGGGTCCGCCAGGTGGTGCTTGACGTCGGCGCGCTTCTTGCCCACCCGCGAGGAAAAACCGTGCCGGGTGAACTCGCTCAGCACGCCGGTCTCGGTGACCGGGTTGTCCGGGCGGAGCGTGGCGAACGAGCGCAGGTGGCTCTCCCAGGCGTCCACCCGGTCGGCGGCGAGCAGCAGCAGCCAGTGCGCCGCGCGCCCTTCGCTGTACTTCCGGTAGGAGAACTTGCGCATCGCCCCGGAAAGGCCCTTCGGCGGGCACGACGTCCCGAAGACCGGGGTCAGGAACTCGTGCTCGATCGACCGTTCCCGCGGCCACTTCTCCGGCTGCCGTTCGGGGAACTCCCAGTGGGCGCCGCTCTCGTCGTCCTGCCACTGCAGCTTCGGCACCGACGGCCGGTCCTTCGGGTCCAGGTCCGCGCCCCAGCCCGGGATCCGGGCGCGCAGGCTCTCGCTCGATTCGGCGATCGGCGGCCGCTCCGACGTGTAGGTCATGGTCGTTCCTTCCTCAGCCGGCGTCGGTGACGATGAGTGGCTTGATGCAGCCGTCCAGCTTGGCCGAGAAGATGTGGTACCCCTCGGCGATGTGCTCGAGCGGGATGCGGTGGGTGACGATGTCACTCGGCTTCAGATAGCCGTTGCGGATGTGCTCGAACAGCCGCGGCCACTGCCGCTTCACGGGGCACTGGTTCATCCGCAGCGTGAGGCCCTTGTTCATCGCGTCGCCGAACTTGACGGCGCTGAACATCGGGCCGTAGGCGCCCATCACCGAAACCGTGCCACCTTTGCGGACGCCGTCGATGCACCAGTTGAGCGCCACCGGCGAGCCGCCCTGCAGCTTCAGCTTCGACGAGGTGATGTGCTGGGTCAGATTGCCGTCGGCCTCCGCGCCCACGGCGTCGATCGCGACGTCGGCGCCGAGGTGGCCGGTGAGCTTCTTCAGGTGCACGACGATGTCGTCGTACTCGGTGAAGTTGTACGTCTCCGCGTGGGCGAAGGTGCGGGCCTTCTCCAGGCGGTTCTCCAGGTGGTCGATGACGATCACCCGGCCCGCGCCCATCAGCCAAGCCGACTTCGCCGCGAACAGGCCCACCGGCCCGGCCCCGAAGACCACCACGACGTCGCCCTCGACGATGTCGCCGAGCTGGGCGCCGAAGTAGCCGGTGGCGAGCGCGTCGGTGAGCAGGACGGCGTCTTCGTCGTCCATCCAGCCGGGGATCACCGTGGGCCCGACGTCGGCGAACGGCACCCGGACGAACTCGGCCTGCCCGCCGTCGTACCCGCCGCAGGTGTGGGAGTAGCCGTAGATGCCGCCGACGGCGGTGGCGTTCGGGTTCACGTTGTGGCAGTTGGAGTACAGCCCCCGCGCGCAGAACCAGCAGGTGCCGCAGTAGACGTTGAAGGGCACCATGACGCGGTCACCGCGCTTGAGGTTCCGCACCCCGGACCCGACTTCCTCGACCACGCCGATGAACTCGTGCCCGAACGTCATGCCGACGCGCGTGTCGGGCATCATCCCGTGGTACAGGTGCAGGTCCGAACCGCAGATCGCGGCCAGCGTCACCCGGACGATCGCGTCCCCCGGGTGCTCGATCGCGGGCATGTCCTTCTCTTCGACGCGGACCTTGTACGGCCCGCGGTAGACCATCGCACGCACAGCGCCTCCTTCCGATGGGTCGCCGGCGCATACCCGGGCCCACTGCGGCTAACCCTGGGCGAACTCCGTGATCAACGCCGACGTCACCCCGCCGGACCGCGCCGGGAACGTGTGCGCGCCGGGAACGGTGACGAACGAACCGTCCCGGGCGGCCTCGGCGAGGGAACGCGCCCAAGGCTCGGGGCTCAGCGTGTCGCGGCGGCCGCGCACGACCAGGACGGGGCACCGCAGCAGCGGCATCGCCCGTTCCGGTGCGTCCCGCTGGGCCGAGCGGATCATCCGCAGCAGCCGCCGGGGCCCGGCGCGCAGGTAGTGCGGGACCGTGCCGGGCAGCGCCGACGGCGACTCGTGGACCACGTCGGCCAGGAACGCCGCGGACAGGGGGCCGAGGCGGCGCAGCCCGGGCGGGAACGTCGGCCCGGCCAGGACGAGCGCGTGGACGAGGTCCGGCCGCCGCAGCGCGACGGCGATGGCCACCTGCGCGGCCGTCGAGTGTCCGAACAGGACAGCCGGCCGGTCCAGCCAGGCGGTGACGGTGCCGGCGATCGCCTCGATCTCCGGCTCGCACGTGAGGGGGCCCGGCCCGCCGAAGCCGGGGACGTCGAGCAGGTGGCTCCGGGTGGCCGCGGCACACCCGTGCAACGTGTCGACGAGGTAGCCGGGCGCGCCGAGGCCGGGCAGCAGCACGACCGGGGGACGGCCCGGGCGTTCAGTGCCGGCGGAAAGCGCCCGCACGCGCGCGGTGGTGGTCGAGGTGGGCATCGAGGCCCGGGTACCCGGCAATGGCGAGCGCAATCAGTTGCGGTGTGAGGCGTAGCTTTCACGTGAAAGCTACGCCTCAGGGCCGCCGCGCTGCCGTGCGGCGCAGGGCCAGGACGACCGTGTCGTCGGCGTGCAGGACGACGTCGTGCATCCGGGTCACCAGGTACCGGGGCAGTTCCGCGGCCGGCCGGGTGCGGTGGGCCGTGGCCAGTGCCAGGAGCCGGGCCTGTCCTTCGTCGACGTCCTTGCGGCTCTCCACCAGGCCGTCGGTGTAGAGCAGCACGGTGTCGCCCGGGTCGAGGACCACCTCGACGAGCCGGCGGCTGCCCGGATCGGGGAAACCGACCCCGCGGCCGGGCACCGGGGCGGGCAGCAGCCGCGCCGGCCCGGCTCCGGTGACGAGCACGGGCTCCGGGTGGCCGCCGTTCGCGAAGCGGGTGCGGCCGGTCACCGGGTCGATGCGGGCGAGCAGGACCGTGGCCATCAGCCCCGGCTCGATCGCCGCCAGGGTGTGGGAGGCGCGGGCGATCAGGTCCGGGAACGGGTGGCCCTCCAGGACGAGCGTGCGGATCGCGTGGGTGACGGTGAGGGCGTGCCGGGTCGACGTGACGCCGTGGCCGACCGCGTCGACCAGGGTCACGTGGACCTGCCCGTCGGGCAGCACGAACCAGTCGTAGAGGTCGCCGCCGGTCGGGGAGTCCTGGTCGGTCGGCGAATAGTGGACGGCCAGCTCGAACCCCGGCACGGCGGGCGGCCGCGGGCGCAGCGCGTCCTCCAGCTCGCGGAAGATGGCCGCGTGCGCGCGGCGGAGCTGTTCGTCGCGCTGTTCGAGCTCGACGTACATCGCCAGCACGCCGCTGTTCGTCTCCGCGAGTTCGTGCTTCAGGTCCCGTTGGTCCTGGGTTAGGGCGTCGGCCCGGGCGATCAGCGCGAGCATCTCTTCGCGCGTCGCCCGGTCGTCGTCGGGATCGGCCGGAGCCGCGGGCCTGCCGCCGGCGAGGTGCCAGGTGAGGGTCTCGCCGTCGCCCCGTTCGGGCAGCAGTGGCAGGGCATCGCGGCTGTGCTGGCTCACGGCGTGGTCCAGCCGCACGGTGACGGCGAGCCGCCGGTCCGAGGCCGCCGTCGCCACGTCGACGGTTTCGCCCGCGGTGAGGGCGGGCTCGGCGAGCAGGGTCACGGCGAGCACCAGCCGCCCGCGGTCGTCGGCGGGCACACCGGCTTCGACGCACGCGGTGCGCAGCCGCCGCCGGATGCGGGCCAGGTCGGGGCGCATCAGCCGGCCCGGTCCGCGCGCAGGGCCAGCATGGCGGCGTCGTCACGCGCGTTCCGGTGGCGGTGGGCGAGGTCGGCGGCGAGCAGCAGCAGGTCCGGGGCCCGGCCGGGGACGCGCCAGCCGGTGCCGACGCCGTCGGTGTGCAGGACCACGACATCGTCGTCGGCCAGCGGCACGTGCCGGACCGGCGCCGACGGCAGCGTGAAGCCGACGATGCCGGGGGTGCTGAGCAGCAGCCGGGACGGTCCGCCGCCGACGCTCGCGCCACTGACGTTGCCGACGCCGCAGAACTCGAGCCGCCGCGGCGCGATCCGCACGAGCGCCACCGCAGCGCCGCGGGTCGTGCGCAGGGCCCGGTGCATGTTCGTGAGCTGGTGGGGCAGCGGGCGGTCCGGGTTCTCGGTGAACACGCGCAGCGCGGCGTCCGCGGCTTCGGCGGCGTCGGGTCCGTGGCCGAGCCCGTCGGCGACGACGGCGGTCCGGCTGCCGGTGACGTCGGCCAGCGCGACGGCGTCCCCGCAGTAGTCCTCGCCGTCACGCGCCAGGCGGAAGTGCCCGATCGCGCGGTGGGACGGCGGCGAGGCGGGGTCGAACAGGCGGGCGGCGGCGAGCGTGCCGGTGTCGGGCGACGAGGTGATCCGGAATTCGGTCGCCATCCGCTTCACCGCACCGAGGCCGGTGCCGAGGGTGGCGGTGGTCGTGTTCCCGTCGAGCAGCCAGTGGTCGAGGTCGGCCATGCCGGGGCCGTCGTCGGCGGCCAGCACGTCGACCCCGCGCCCGGTGAGCGACCGCTGCACGAACACCGAGCCGCCGGTGGTGTGCTTGTCGATGTTGCCGGCGAGTTCGGCGGCGACGACCGCGGCGCGGTCGGCCAGCACGCCCGGCAGCCCGGCGTCCTGCGCGGTTTCGCGCGCGACGCGGGCGGCGGCGTACCCGGCACTGGAGTGCTCGACGCGGATCTGGCGCGTCAGGGCGGGCGCGGTGGCGGTCATCGTTTCCAGCGCACGACCGTGACGGTGGTGCCACGGCCGGGTGCGGTGTCGAGGTGGAAGTCGTCGACCAGGCGGCGGGTGCCGCCGAGGCCGTGCCCGAGGCCGGCGCCGGTGCTGAACCCGTCGGTCATCGCCTGGTCGACGTCGGCGATCCCGGGTCCCTCGTCGCGCACCCGGAGCCGGATCCCGAGCCGCCCGGCCGGGTTCCGCGCGACACCGACGGTCATGGTGCCGCCGCCGCCGTGGATGTAGGCGTTGCGGACGAGCTCGCTGGCCGCGGTGACGATCTTCGTCTGGTCGACGATCGAGAAACCGGCGGCGACCGCGGCCGCCCGCACGGCGTGGCGGGCGGCGAGGAGGTCCTCTTCCACCCGGACGGGGTGTTCGCGGGAGGGGACGTCGTGCCCGTGGCCGGTCCGCTCGTCAGGAAGCATGAGGCGCCTCTTCGGCGACCTCGGTGGGACGGCGCCAGCCCAGCAGTTCCATCGCCTGTTCCGCGTTGAGGGCGGTCCGGACGCCGGTGAGCTGGAGCCCGAGCTCGGTCAGGGTCAGTGCGACGGCCGGGCGCATCCCCGCCACGACCATCCGCGTGCCGAGCAGCCGCCCGGTGCCGGCCAGCTCCATGAGCACGCGGGCGACGAACGAGTCGATGATCTCCAGCCGGGAGATGTCGATGATGACGCCGCGGATGCCTTCGTTCGCGATCCGCGTGGTCAGCTCGTCGGTGAACGCGAGGGCGGTCTTGTCGTCGAGGTCGTTCATCAGGCCGCTGAGCAGGATGTCCCCGAGCCGCAGGATCGGCAGGCCGGCGTTCACCCGGTCACCGCGCCCGGGCGGCCGTTGTCACCGAGCAGCTGCATCGCGGTGGCCAGCGCGTCGGCCAGCGAACCGCGGGTGACGATGTGCGAGAGGTCGATGCCCAGCTGGGTGATGGTCTGGGCGATCGACGGGCGGATGCCGCTGATCACGCACTCCGCGCCCATCAGCCGGACGGCGCTGACGGTCTGCAGCAGGTGGTGGGCCACCGCGGTGTCGACGGTCGGGACGCCGGTGATGTCGATGATCGCCACCCGTGCCTCGTTCGCCTGGATCGCTTCCAGGAGGCTGTTCATCACGACCTGCGTCCGGGCGCTGTCGAGCGTGCCGATCAGGGGCACCGCGAGGACGTGCCGCCACAACCGCACGACCGGCGTGGACAGCTCCAGCATCTGGCTGTGCTGCTCGCGGATGATCCGTTCCCGGCCGGCGCAGTAGACCTCGAACGTCAGCACCCCCGCGCTGTCGAGGAGCTCGTTGACCAGCAACGCGGCCCGGTAGCGCAAGGCGGAGTCGTCGGTGTGCCGCTCGATCGCGCTCAGCATCGTGCGCTTGAGCGCGAGGATCGCCATGGCCGTCGCCGACGGCTGCGCGCCGGCGCGGGCCCGGCGCTCCGAAAGCGACGTCAGTGCGTCCCGCACCGCGGGGTCCTGGTCGGCGATCCGGGACACCGGGAGCGTGCCGCTCAGCGCGTCCCGGAGGGCGTCCAGCAACGCGACGGCCTCGCGGCGCAGTTCCTGGCCGCTCCGGTCGCCGTCGCGCGGCTCCTGCCCGGCCCAGTCGCGGGCCAGCGCGGCCCGGTCCTCTTCCAGCATGCGCGCCAAGACCGTGCGGACCTGGCTGTCGTCCGTGCCCAGCACCGACTCCTCCTCCGGTGGTCGGGGCGCGCTCTGCTGTACGCCTACCTAAGTATTGCCATATAACAACAGTTGTGTCAGCGATGCAAATCGGGGGTTTTCCCGCTCGCCTCCGCCAGCGCCCGGTATTCCGCCAGTCCGGCGGCCAGCGCGGTCCGGCCCGCCGGCGTCATCTTCGCCAGCAACGCCTCGACGTGGTCCCGGCGCCGCGCCCGCAGGTCCTGCAGGTACGCGCGGCCGCGGTCGGACAGCCGCAGCGTCAGTTCCCGCCTGCTGCGCGCGCTGGGCAGGCGTTCGAGGAAGCCGACCGCCTCCAGCCGGTCGCAGAGCCTGCTCACCAGCGGCGGCGTCGAGCCCAGCTGCTCGGCGAGTTCCCGCAGGTTGACCCCGTCGTGGCGATCCAGGGCGACGACCGCGCGCAGCTGCGAAACCGACAGCGGACGCGCCGACACCTCCCGCTCGCGCTCGACCACCGACTCGAAGAGCCGGGCCAGGTCCGACACGGCAGCCGTCCCGTCCGGGGCGGCGTGCTCGCGGGATCGATCCACGGCGTCCACTGTGGCATCCCTATGCTGAACCGGCAGCACGGCCCGCGCGGATCGCCGTGGACCGGCCCGCCGGAACGGCGCAGACTCGACGGACCGGCGCCGGCGCGCGCACCCCTGAGCAGGAGGCAGGCGTTGGACAGATCCCTGGCGGTGGAGCGTCTCCTCCGTGACGTACCGCCGCACGACCTGCCCGGCGCGTTGCGCTCGGGACTGGCCGAGCACTTCGGCGCCGAGGCGGTCGAGCTGCTGATGGCCGACTACGCCCTGACCGAGCTGTGCCAGGTGAGTGAAGTGCCCTACACGGCGGAGCCGGTTCCCGTCGACGGCACGACCCCAGGTGCGGCGTTCCTGGCCCAGGCGGCCACGTTCGCCCGCGACGGCGACCGCGTCACCGGCTACCTGCCGGTCAGCGTCCGCGGCGACCGGATCGGCGTCCTCGCCGTCACCCTGCCCCACGATCCCGAACCGCCGGTGTGGGCCGAGCTCGAGCGGTTCGCCGAAGTGGTGGCCCACGAGCTGTTCGTCGCCGACCGGGACACCGACCTCTACATCCAGGCCCGGCGTTCCTCGCGGCTCACGCTGGCCGCGGAGATGCAGTGGCAGCTGCTGCCCGGGCGCGCCTGCACCCGCGCCGAATTCGCGCTCGGCGGTCAGCTCGAGCCCGCCTACGCCATCTACGGCGACTGCTTCGACTGGTCGGCGTCTGCCCGGAAGCTCGCCGTCACGCTGATCAACGGCATGGGAGAGGGCAGCGAAGCGGCCCTGCTGACCAATCTGGCGATCAACGCGCTGCGCAACGCCCGGCGCGCCGGGATCCCGCTCGACGCGCAGGCCGAACTCGCCGACCAAGCCGTCTACGCGCATTACCGCGGCGCCGAGCACGTGGCCGCGCTGCTGCTGGAGTTCGACCTCCGCACCGGCGCGGTGGCCGTGGTCGACGCCGGCTCGCCCCGGCTCTGGCGGCTGCGGGACGGGAAGGCCGAGCGGATCCACTTCGACGAACAGCTCCCGCTCGGCACGTTCGACGCCACGATCTACGCGCTCGAAGGCTTCCAGGCGGCCGACGGCGACCGGTTCGTCTTCGTCAGCGACGGCGTCTACAACGCGCTCGGCCCGCACGGCGAGCTCTACGGTGACCGCGAACTCGCCGAGGTGGTGATCGCGACCGCCGGCCTGCCGGCCGCGCACGTCCCCGGCGCGATGCTGCGGGAGCTCTCCACCCGCCGCCACGGCAGCCAGGCCGAGGACGACGCGATGGTCGTGTGCCTGGACTGGTTCGGCTCGATCCCGCTGTCCGGCACCGGGCACGGACCGTCGGTGACGGTCCGCCGCACCGATGCGCCGCACTGAGCTTTCGCGCGGGGTCAGGCGGCCGCTGCGGGTTGCCGCTCGCGCGGGGCTGCGCGACCTGCGTTGACGACGGCGGCGAGCACCTCGTCCGCGTCGAGGGCCGGGTCCCACAGCGCGCAGCCGACGACGTGGGCGAGCCTGCGCCGCCGGTGCTGCGCGGTGTCGGTGAGCGCGACGTCGGTCGGGCGGCCGTTCTTGACCGCGTGCACCGCCCGGGTCACGAGGACCGCCTCTTGCCGGGTGGCGGCCGCGGCGAAGATCTTCTCCGCCGCGCCACGGACCTGGTCGTTCATCGTTCGCCCGTCAGGCCTGGATCTCCTTCCGGTCGGACTGGGCGCCGCTGATCTCGATGCGCCGCGGCTTGGCCTTCTCGGCGACCGGGATGCGCAGCGTCAGCACGCCGGACTCGTAGTCGGCGGCGATGTGGTCGGTGTCGAGGCTTTCGCCGAGGAAGAGCTGGCGCGAAAAGACGCCGAGCGGCCGTTCGGAGACCTGCATCTCCACGTCGTTGCCGCCGGGGAGCGGGCGGCGCTCGGCCTTGACGGTCAGCACGTTGCGCTCGATGTCGAGCTCGATGGCGTCCGGGGCGACGCCGGGCAGGTCGAAGCAGACCACGAACTCGTCGCCGGCGCGGTAGGCGTCCATCGGCATCGCGGCCGGCTTCGACCAGGTTCCGGCGGTACCGAGGACCTGCTGGGTGAGGCGGTCCAGTTCACGGAACGGGTCGGTGCGCATCAACATGTCATCCAGATGATGACAAGTGTGAATCGCCCTGCGCCGGGAACCCGGAACGGGAGATCCAACCCCGTATCCGAGGAGCCACCGTGTCCGAGCAGCCCGCCCAGCAGCAGACCCCACCCGGGACGACCGCCGCGATGACGCCCCGGCCCGACCACGGCGAGCACACCTACCGCGGCTCCGGGAAGCTGACCGGCAAGGCCGCGCTCATCACCGGTGCGGACAGCGGGATCGGCCGCGCGGTGGCGATCGCGTACGCGCGGGAAGGCGCCGACGTGCTGATCTCCTACCTGGACGAGCACGAGGACGCGGAAGAGACCCGGCGCTGGGTGGAGGAAGCCGGGCGCAAGGCCGTCGTCGTGCCCGGCGACGTCGCCGACCCGGCGCACTGCCGGGCCCTCGTCGCCCGCGCGGTCGAAGAATTCGGCCGGATCGACGTCCTGGTGAACAACGCCGCCTTCCAGATGAGCCACGAAACGCTCGAGGAGATCCCGGACGAGGAGTGGGACCGCACCCTCGCCATCAACCTGAGCGCGTTCTTCCACCTCGCCAAGGCGGCGGTGCCGCACATGAAGCCGGGGGCGTCGATCATCGGGAGCTCGTCGGTGAACTCCGACAACCCGACCCCGCAGTTGCTGCCCTACGACGTGACGAAGGCGGGCATCGCCAACATGACCGCCGCGCTGGCGCAGCTGCTGGGCCCGAAGGGCATCCGGGCCAACAGCGTCGCGCCCGGCCCCATCTGGACGCCGCTGATCCCGGCCACCATGCCGGAGGAGCAGGTGAAGTCCTTCGGTGAGCAGGTGCCGCTGGGCCGCGCCGGCCAGCCCGCCGAGCTGGCGCCGGTGTACGTGCTGCTGGCCTCCGACGACGGCAGTTACGTGTCCGGGGCCCGCGTCGCGGTGACGGGTGGGGCGCCGATCCTCTGAGCTGCACAAGGAAGCCGCCGGAACCCCTCGGTTCCGGCGGCTTTCCGGCGCTCAGCCGCCGCGCTGGACCATCGCCGTGGTGAGCGTCGCGGCGACGAGCTCCAGATCCCGGTCCGCGGCCGCGTCCCCCAGTCGTTCCCGCAGGTCGCCGCGGGTGATCACCTCGCTCGCGCCCGCGGTCCGCCGGTCGGACGGCTCGACCCGCAGCCGGCCTCCGGTCAGGACCAGTACCGGGTCCGGCAGGTCCGACCCGAGCAGCCCGCGCAGGTCGTCGACGGTCACCTGGGACATGCGTTTCCTCCTCGTCGGATGGGCCGGCTGCTCCGCTCGAAGTGCAGGCAGACGGCGAGGTTGGCCGCGACGCACCCGGCGAACAACCACGGCAGCGCCACGAAGATCCCGGCGGCCAGCAGCACGAGCGTGGCGGCGTCCAGGCCGAGGCACAGCGCCGGCCGCGCCCAGGCGCCGCCCGCCCGCAGTCCTCGCTCGATCCCGCGCAGCCGCCGCCGTTCCCACGTCCGCAGCGGCGGGCCGGGGTCAGCGGCCGCGGGGGTCGTCACTTTCGCCCTGTTCGTCGGGCTGGATGGTGGCGGCCGCCACTTCGGCCGGACTCGCGGCGCCGTCGGGGTGCCCGCGGGTCACGTGGCCTTCGGCGCGCATCCGCTCGACCATGTGCGGGTAGTGCAGCTCGAACGCGGGGCGTTCGGAGCGGATGCGGGGCAGCTCGAGGAAGTTGTGCCGGGGTGGCGGGCTGGTGGTGGCCCACTCGAGCGAATTGCCGTACCCCCACGGGTCGTCGACGTCGATGGGCTCCCCGTAGCGGTAGCTCTTGAAGACGTTCCAGATGAACGGCAGCACCGACAGGCCCAGGATGAAGGCGCCGATCGTGGAAACCGTGTGCATCCAGGTGAAGTTGTCGCTGGACAGGTAGTCGGCGTAGCGGCGCGGCATGCCCGCGTCGCCGAGCCAGTGCTGGATGAGGAACGTCGTGTGGAAGCCGATGAACGTCGTCCAGAAGTGCCACTTCGCCAGTCCTTCGTCGAGCATCCGGCCGGTGATCTTGGGGAACCAGAAGTAGATGCCGGCGAAGGTGGCGAAGACGATGGTGCCGAAGAGCACGTAGTGGAAGTGCGCGACGACGAAGTAGGTGTCGTGGACGTGGAAGTCCAGCGGCGGGGACGCGAGGATGACCCCGGTCAGGCCGCCGAGCAGGAAGGTCACCATGAAGCCGATCGACCACAGCATCGGCGACTCGAACGTGATCGACCCCTTCCACATCGTGCCGATCCAGTTGAAGAACTTGATCCCGGTCGGTACCGCGATGAGGAACGTCGTGATCGAA
This sequence comes from Amycolatopsis sp. NPDC026612, assembly GCF_040638285.1. NCBI lineage: Bacteria > Bacillati > Actinomycetota > Actinomycetes > Pseudonocardiales > Pseudonocardiaceae > Amycolatopsis > Amycolatopsis sp. NPDC026612. Next base: position 9,978 of record NZ_JBEZYB010000021.1, on the reverse strand, counting down.
AAGAAGGGCAGGAGGACGGCACCGGTGGCGAACATGTGGTGCGCCCACACCACTGCCGACAGCCCGGTGATCCCGATCGTCGCGAACACCATCAGCTTGTAGCCGAACAGGGGCTTCCGGCTGAACACCGGGATGATCTCGGTGACGATCCCGAAGTAGGGCAACGCCACCACGTACACCTCGGGATGGCCGAAGAACCAGAACAGGTGCTGCCACAGGATCGCGCCGCCGTTCTCCGGGTCGAACACGTGCGCGCCGAGGTGCCGGTCGGCCAGCAGCCCGAACAGCGCCGCGGTGAGGATCGGGAACGCGAGCAGGATCAGGATCGAGGTGAACAGGATGTTCCAGGTGAAGATCGGCATGCGCCACATGAGCATTCCGGGACAGCGCAGGCACACGACGGTCGTGATCATGTTGACCGCGCCGAGGATCGTGCCGAGACCGGTGACGATCAGCCCCGCGATCCACAGGTCCCCGCCGACGCCGGGACTGTGGATGGCGTTGGACAGCGGCGTGTACGCGGTCCAGCCGAAGTCGGGCGGGCCGCCGGGCGTGGCGTAGGCGGACAGGACGACCGTGCCGCCGAACAGGTACAGCCAGTAGGAGAACGCGTTGAGCCGGGGGAACGCCACGTCCGGCGAGCCGATCTGCAGCGGCAGGACGAAGTTGGCGAACCCGAACAGGTTCGGCGTGGCGTAGAGCAGCAGCATGATCGTGCCGTGCATGGTGAAGAGCTGGTTGTACTGCTCCGGCGACAGGAACTGCAGGCCGGGCCGGGCCAGCTCGCCCCGCATCAGCAACGCGGTCAGGCCGCCGATCAGGAAGAACCCGAACGACGTCGTCAGGTACAGCACCCCGATCGTCTTGTGGTCCGTGGTGCGGATGGTCTTCAGGATCGTCGCGCCGCGCTGCCCCCGCCACACCGGCCGGTGGGGGATCGGAGCCGGGCGTGCCACCGTGTCGGTCATCGGACTCCCACTGGGCTGCGAGGATGGTTGTCCCACGCGCGTACCCCGGCCGGAGGCGGATACACACGCGGGACGCGCCTATTTGCGGGATCAGCCGGCCGGGTGCAGGACGGCGCACAGGCACTCGTCCTTCTTGTTTGTCGACGACATCCGCGAAGACACCGCGACGCCGGCCACGGCGAGTGCTCCGATCGGCCATTTCCTGCCGGGTCCTCGACAGCCTGACACGGCGCTTGGGTGTCCGTGAAGCGCAACTGCAACGTCAGTGAGACCCGGACCGGCGCTTGGCGGCGGTCCGGCTGGGTATGCCGTCCGGCGTAGCGCCGTCCACCGGCCGGACCACGGTCCGGGCGCGGCGCGGACCGCCGAAAGGAACCGCCATGTCCACCGCCACCCATCCCCGCACCAGAACGCCCGTGCAGGTCGCCGCCGCGGTTGTCGCGGTCGTCTTCCTGCTGGTCGGCGTGCTCGGCTTCATCCCGGGCGTCACCACCCACTACGACCAGCTGAGCTTCGCCGGCCACGACTCGATGGCCATGCTGCTGGGCCTGTTCATGGTCTCGGTGCTGCACAACATCGTCCACCTGCTGTTCGGGATCGCCGGGCTCGCCTCGGCCCGCACCCCGCGCGCCGCCCGGCTGTTCCTCGTCGGCGGGGGTGCCGTCTACCTGGTGCTCTGGCTGTACGGCCTGCTCATCGACCGCGGCAGTGACGCGAACTTCGTGCCCGTCAACAACGCCGACAACTGGCTGCACCTCGTCCTGGGCGTCGGCATGATCGCCCTCGGCCTGCTGACCGCCCGGGCCGGGCGCACCGGCCCGGGGCCGCACGCCGCCCGGGGTCCCGGCCTCGGCTGACCACCCACGCACCGCGCGTGGTCACCAAGGGGACGTCGGCGGCTGCTCGTCATGGCCCGCCGACGTCCCGCGTGTCACCGGGTTTCGATGATCCGCTTGAACTCGGTGCAGGCGCGCTCGACCTTGCGCTGCGGGTTCGCCAGCAGCGCCGCGACCGCTTCGCCGAGCTTCCCGCCGGGCAGCGAGTACTCGAGGCTGACTTCCAGCTCGGTGACGCCGTCGCCCTTGTCTTCGAAGCGGACGACCCCGGAGTTCGTGACGTCGGGATCGGACTCCGCCACCGTGGTCCACGCGAGCCGGTGCGGCGGGGAGTCCTCGGTGATCCGCGCTTCCCACTCGACGGTCGAACCGGCCGGGCCCGCCACCTTCCAGCGCGTCCGCGCCCCGTCGCCGGTGACCGCCTCGACCGATTCGACGTCGGAGAAGATCTCCGGGAGCCGGGTCAGCGGCCGCCACCAGTCATAGCAGGCCTGTGCCGGTGCCCGGACTTCGAGGTGGTGTGTCGCCTTGTCCATGGGTGCCTCTCGTTCACGCGGGGTAGCCGGGCCGGGTCGGCCCGCTGCGTCCCGGCTACCCCGCGTGAACGGCGTTACGCGCCCTGTTCCTTGGTGCGCAGCAACACGGTCAGGGACCGGCCGCCGACCACCAGCGTGCCCTTGCCCGGCAGCGTGCGGGGCGTCGCGAGCTGGTCGCCGGCCACGCCACCGACCAGGACGCCGCCGACGGACCGGTGGAACACCTCGCCCGTCGCGGAGTCGAGCACGATCGCCCACTCGTCGCCGTATTCCCCGTCGGGGACGGTCATGGTGATGTCGTCGTCGTGGGCGTTGAAGCAGAGCAGGAACGAGTCGTCCACCACCCGCTCGCCGCGGGCGTCGAGGTCGGGGATCGCCGTGCCGTTGAGGAAGACCATGATGCTGCGGCCGAAGCCGGCCTCCCAGTCCTGGTCGGTCATCTCGTCGCCGGCGGGGGTGAACCAGGCGATGTCGCGCAGTTCGTCGCCCCGGCGGATCGGCCGGCCGGCGAAGAACCGGCGACGGCGGAACACCGGGTGCCGGCGGCGGAGGTCGACGACGGCCGAGGTGAACTCGAACAGCTCGCGGTTGCGCTCCAGCAGCGACCAGTCCACCCAGGACAGCTCGTTGTCCTGGCAGTAGGCGTTGTTGTTGCCCTGCTGGGTGCGGCCGAGCTCGTCGCCGTGCAGGAGCATCGGCACCCCCTGCGAAAGCAGCAGCGTGGCGATCATGTTGCGGCGCTGGCGCGCCCGCAGGTCGAGGACCTTCTCGTCTTCGGTCGGGCCTTCCGCGCCGCAGTTCCACGCCCGGTTGTCGTCGGCGCCGTCACGGCCGTCCTCGCCGTTGGCCTCGTTGTGCTTTTCGTTGTAGGACACCAGGTCGTTCAGCGTGAAGCCGTCGTGCGCGGTGACGAAGTTGATCGACGCGAACGGGCGGCGGCCGTCGCTCTGGTAGAGGTCCGACGAGCCGGTGATGCGGGACGCGAACTCGCCCAGCGTCGACGGCTCGCCGCGCCAGAAGTCGCGGACGGTGTCCCGGTAGGCGCCGTTCCACTCGGTCCACAGCGGCGGGAAGTTGCCGACCTGGTAGCCGCCGGGGCCGACGTCCCACGGCTCGGCGATCAGCTTCACCTGGCTGACGATCGGGTCCTGCTGCACCAGGTCGAAGAACGTCGAGAGCCGGTCGACGTCGTAGAATTCGCGGGCGAGCGTGGCGGCGAGGTCGAACCGGAAACCGTCGACGTGCATCTCGGTGACCCAGTAGCGCAGCGAGTCCATGATCAGCTGCAGGGTGTGCGGCTGGCGCACGTTGAGCGAGTTCCCGGTGCCGGTGTAGTCCATGTAGTACTGCGGATCGTCCTCGACCAGCCGGTAGTAGGCCTGGTTGTCGATGCCGCGCATGGACAGCGTGGGGCCGAGGTGGTTGCCCTCGGCCGTGTGGTTGTAGACGACGTCGAGGATGACCTCGATGCCCGCTTCGTGCAGCGTCCGGACCATCGCCTTGAACTCGTGCACCTCGCTGCCCGGCGTCGCGGGCAGGATCGAAGCGGCGTACTCGTTGTGCGGCGCGAGGTAGGCGATGGTGTTGTAGCCCCAGTAGTTGGCGAGGCCGCGCTCGGTGAGGGCGTGGTCGTGCAGAAACTGGTGGACCGGCATCAGCTCGACGGCCGTGACGCCGAGGGTCTTGAGGTAGTCGATCATCACCGGGTGCGCCAGCCCGGAGTACGTCCCCCGCAGCTCCTCCGGGATGTCCGGGTGGAGCTTCGTCAGCCCGCGGACGTGGGCCTCGTAGATGACGCTCTCGTTGTACGGCACGTTCGGGGGCCGGTCGTTGGCCCAGTCGAAGTACGGGTTGACGACGACCGCGCGGACGGTGTGCGCCGCCGAGTCGGCGTCGTTGCGCTCCTCGGGGTGGCCGAACCGGTAGCCGAACACGGACTCGTCCCAGTCCACCCGGCCGGTGACGGCCTTGGCGTACGGGTCGAGCAGCAGCTTGGCGGGATTGCACCGCAGCCCACGGGCGGGGTCGTGGGGCCCGTGGACCCGGAAGCCGTACTCCTGGCCGGGGCCGACCCCGGTCAGGTAGCCGTGGTGGACGAAGCCGTCGACCTCCGGCAGCCGGATCCGGGTCTCGGTTCCGTCCGGGGCGAACAGGCAGAGGTCGACGTGGTCGGCGACCTCGGAGAAGAGCGCGAAATTGGTGCCGACGCCGTCGTAATCGGCCCCGAGCGGGTAGGGGGAACCGGGCCAGGGCTGCACAGGGCCTCCACAGGTGCGAGGGATGTCCTGCGGGAATACCCAGCACGGCGGGCCCGAACCGGTGACGTCGGCCTCCTCACCCGGACGCAGCACCCGGCGCGGGACCGCCGTACGCACGGTGGTCCCGCGCCGGCGGCGTCAGGTCAGCTTGTTCTTGACTTCCTTGGCCTTGCCCTTCGCGGTGCCCTTCGCGTCCTGGAGCGGCGAGTAGGTGCCGAAGAGCGCCGGGTCGGGTTTGGGTGCGGTGCCGGGGCCGCCGAGGGGTTCGGGGTCCATGAGGTATTCGATGCCGGCGTCGGTGGTCCAGCTGGTGCCTTTGGCGCCGTCGGGGCCGTCGGAGAGGTGCCAGATGGTGTGGTTGTGGGTCTGGTCTTCTTCGTCGAGCAGGGCGTCGGGGGCGATGTCGCCTTCGAGGCCGTCGGCTTTGAGTTCTTCGATGGCGGCGAGCCACTGTTTTTGGTGGACGGTGTCGCGGGCGAGGTTGAATTTGAGCATGGCTTTGACGCCGGGGTCGTCGGTCATGTTGTACAGCCGGGCGGTTTGGAGGCGGCCTTGGGCTTCGGCGGCGGCGTTGGCGCGGAAGTCGGCGAGCAGGTTGCCGGAGGCGATGATGTACCGGCCGTTCCAGGGGTAGCCGTTGCTGTCGGCGGGCAGGGCGCCGCCGCCGGCGACGATGGCTTGCTGGAGGTCCATGCCGCCGATCGTGGCGGCCATGACGGGGTCTTTGACGGCTTCGGCGGTGGCGGTGGCGGGGGCGCCTTCGAGGAGGCGGGCGACCATGGTGGCGAGCATTTCGACGTGGCCGATTTCTTCGGTGGCGGTGTCCATGATGAGGTCTTTGTACTTGCCTTCGATGCGGCAGTTCCAGCCTTGGAACAGGTATTGCATGGTCACGGTCATTTCGCCGAAGGCGCCGCCGATGAGTTCTTGGAGTTTGTGGGCGTAGACGGGGTCGGGCTTTTCGGGTTTGGCTTCGAACTGCAGCAGCTTCGTGTGACGGAACACGAGATTCCCTCCGTCGTCCGGGGTTGGCGCCGCCGGGGGCCGGCGGTCCAGAGGGCTTTCCCGGTTAGCTGAGGGTTAACCACGGCGATCTCGAACGGTCCTGCCGAGCGCTGCTTCCGGGAGGCCGAGGATCGACAACGCCACCGTCGCTGTGGTAGTTGAACGCGGAACGTTCGATGGCGAGTGGAGCGACACGTGAGCGAGCACCAGGAACGGGTACCGACCTGCCGCCGGTACCAGTGCGACGAGCCGGCCCTCTGGCGGAGGATGTGCGCGGCTCACTGGGCTCGCTGGCAGAACGGGACCGACCCGCTCGACCAGCCGGGCGACGACGGCGCGTCCCCGGGACCCCGGGTGTGGCAGCCGCCGTTGCGGGAGAACAGCGTTTCGCAGCGTCACCCCGGCCGGCCCGGGTGACGCCGGTGGGGAGTCCCGCCCGGGGACTCCCCACCGTGACCGGGTTCAGCGGGCGATCTCGGCCACGGTGACGCCGATCGGTGTGGCCGGGCGGCCGATGAGGGTGCGCAGGTCGTCCGTGGTCTCGGCGAGCAAGCCGTCCTTGATGTTGGCGTCCAGGGCAACCAGGAAGCCGGCGACCGGCTCCGGCAGGCCCGCCTGGGCGAGCACCTTGGCGTGCTCGACGGCCGGGAGGTCGACGTAGCCGATCTCGCGGCCGGTGGCCTGGCCGATCTCGGCGGCGAGCTCCGCGTTCGACCAGGCGACGTCCCCGGCGAGCTCGTAGATCTTGCCTTCGTGGCCGGTACCGGTCAGCACGGCGACCGCGGCCGCGGCGTAGTCCGCGCGGGTGGCGCTGGCGACCCGGCCTTCGCCGGCGCTGCCGGCGAAGCTGCCGGTCTCGACGGCCTGCTTGATCGTGTCGGCGTAGTTCTCGTGGTACCAGTTGTTGCGGAGAATGGTGGCGATCAGGCCGGAGGCCTGGATCAGGTCCTCCGTCGCCTTGTGCTCCGGGGCCAGCACGAGCGCCGACGTCGTCGCCTGCGGCGCGCTCGTGTAGACGAGGTGCCGGACACCGGCCTGCTTCGCCGCTTCGATGACCGCCTGGTGCTGCGCGACGCGCTGGCCGACCTCGCTGCTGGAGACCAGCAGCACCTTGTCGGCGTCCTTGAACGCGGTGACCAGGCTTTCGGGCTCGGTGTAGTCCGCGTGCCGGACGTCGACGCCGCGTTCGGCCAGGTCGGCAGCCTTCTCCGGGGTGCGGACCGCGGCGACGACCTGGTCGGCGGGCAGCTTCTCGAGCAGGCCTTCGACGACGAGGCGGCCGAGGTGGCCGGTGGCGCCGGTGACGACGATCATGAGGACTCCTTGAAGTTTCAAGTACCGGTCACTTGGAGCATGTACTAACTTTTAGAAAGTACCAACTCCTTGTTAGTGCTGTCACATCCATCGTGCGAACTCTTGGGTAGTATCGAGGCGTGGACGGACGACGAGGTGACGGCGTGACCGACGCCGAGCACGAGGCGCTGATCGCCGACGTGTTCACCGTGGCGTGCGCGTCCCGCACGGTGCTGGAGCACGTCACCGGCCGGTGGGGGGTGCTGGCGCTCGTCGCGCTCGACGACGGCGTGTTCCGGTTCAACGCCCTGCGCCGCCGGGTGCAGGGGGTCAGCGAGAAGATGCTCGCCCAGACGCTGCAGGCGCTCGAGCGCGACGGCTTCGTGCACCGGGAAGCGCGGCCGACGATCCCGCCGCACGTCGAGTACAGCCTCACCTCCGCCGGACGGGAAGTCGCGCAGCGGCTGCGGGGGTTGATCGAGGTCCTCGAAGCCGGCGTTCCGGCCGTGCTGGCGGCCCAGGCCCGCTACGACGAGGCCAAAACCGCGAGCGCGTAGGGGCGGGGCTCGTTCAGAGCGCCCGTTCGCCGCCGGATCCCTGAGCCGGCAACGGTTTCCGGACCGCGCGCAGCAGGAACATCCCCAGCGCGACGCCGAGCATCGTCACCACGCCCCGTGGCCAGAAGATGTGGCTGTCGAAGAAGGAAACGCTGGCGGCCAGCAGGATCACGGCACCCGGCGCGGCCCGCCACGACGCTTCCCGCGCGACCGCGGCGACGATCAGGACATTGGCGGCCAGGAAGCACAGCGCGCCGACGTGGCCGAGAGTGTCGCCGATGCCGAACACCGCTCCGGTGACCGGGGTGACGGCGTGCTGGGCGTGGACCACGGTCCCGGCCGCGATGCCGGCCACGGCGTCGAGCCCGCCGTAGAACGCCGCGAAGCCGAACGCCGCCAGCCGGCCGGGGTGGCGAAGCACCGCGGGTGCGGGGGAAAGCAGGAGCCACTGCGCCACCGCGAGCAAGGGGAACACCGGCAGCAGGACGACGTGCAGGGTGGTCCACCACGGTGCGCTGGCCGGAGCCAGTGCGAGCGGGTGTGCCACCCCGAAGCCGGCCAGCACGAGCCCGGGCACGGCGTATCCGGCGGCACGCGACCATCGTGAGTGAAGCATCGCCTGACGGTAGCGGTCATCGGGTCGTCCGGTGATTACCGAACCCTTACCGCGCGGCCCGGAGGGCAAGGGGCCCAAGGAATTCCGGCGGCGAAACTGACCGTTGCACTCCGCCGACCGGAGCGTTATGTTAGCGCTCACAATCGCTCCGCTTGTGCCGTTCCAGCGTGTCGGTGATCGAGGAGGAGGTTGGCAATGTCGCCGACCCGCGCACCTGTCGATTCGACGATTTCCGTACACCACGGGAGATCATTAATGGCACGACAGCCGAGATCCGCACGTCCACGAGCCATCGCCTCGGTCCTCGTCGCCGCCGGCGCGCTCGTCACCGGTCTGCTGACCGGTGGCGGCACAGCGCAGGCGGCAACCCAAGGGCCGTGCGACATCTACGCGGCCGGCGGCACGCCGTGCGTCGCCGCGCACAGCACCACCAGGGCCTTGTACGGCGCCTACACCGGACCGCTGTACCAAGTCCGGCGCGCGTCCGACAGCGCCACGCGCGACATCGCCCCCTTGGCCGCGGGCGGCGTGGCGAACGCCGCGACGCAGGATTCCTTCTGCGCGGGAACGACCTGCCTGATCACGGTCATCTACGACCAGTCCGGCCGGAACAACCGTCTCACGCAGGCACCGCCAGGCGGCTTCAACGGCCCGGCCGCGGGCGGGTACGACAACCTCGCCAACGCCACCGCGGCGCCGATCACCGTCGGCGGCCACAAGGCCTACGGCGTCTACGTGGCTCCCGGTACCGGCTACCGCAACAACAACACCAACGGCGTCGCCACGGGTGATCAGCCGGAGGGCATGTACGCGATCTTCGACGGTACGCACTACAACGGTGGCTGCTGCTTCGACTACGGCAACGCCGAGCGCAACAGCCGGGACAACGGCAACGGCACGATGGAGGCCATCTACTTCGGCAACATCAAGGTCTGGGGCTACGGCGCCGGCAACGGCCCGTGGATCATGGCCGACCTCGAGAACGGCCTGTTCTCCGGGGTCAACCAGCACTACAACGCCAACGACCCGAGCATCAGCCACCGCTTCCTGACCGCCATCATCAAGGGCGGCCAGAACCGGTGGGCCATCCGCGGCGGCAACGCGCAGTCCGGTGGCGTGTCGACGTTCTACGACGGCGTGCGGCCCAACGTCTCGGGCTACAACCCGATGAAGAAGGAAGGGGCCATCATCCTGGGCATCGGCGGCGACAACAGCGTCGGCGCCCGTGGCACCTTCTACGAAGGCGTGATGACATCCGGTTATCCGTCGGACGCCACCGAGAACGCCGTGCAGGCCAACATCACCGCGGCCGGCTACGCCACCGGTTCCGCGAACACCGGCTTGACGCCGGGCACGTCCGTCTCGCTGCGCGCCACCACCGCCTGCTGCACCGACCGCTACATCCACCACACCGGATCCACAGTGGACACCGCGGTCATCGGCAGTGGCAGCTCCGCCACCGAAAAGGGCAACGCGTCCTGGACCGTCCGGGCCGGGCTCGGCAGCGGTTCCTGCGTTTCGTTCGAGTCGAAGAACGTCGCCGGGCAGTACCTGCGGCACCAGAACTACAAGCTGTCCCTGCAGGCCAACGACGGGAGTGCGCTGTTCGCCCAGGACGCGACCTTCTGTCCCGAGGCCGGCCGCAACGGTCAAGGTGCGTCGCTCCGATCGCTCAACTTCTCCGACCGGTACGTCCGCCACTACGACAACCTCGTGTACATCGCCGCCAACGGCGGCTCGAACACGTTCGACAGCACCAACGCCTACAGCGATGACGTGAGCTGGCTCGTCAGCTCACCGTGGGCGTCCTGATTCCGGGATAGCGCTTTCTCGGCCGGTCGGCCGACGCGGTTCCCGTGTCGGGGGTGGATTAAGGGGGGCGGGCGGAGGGCCCGGCGTCGGTAGAGGG
>NZ_JBEZYB010000020.1:0-131113 GCF_040638285.1 Amycolatopsis sp. NPDC026612 | reverse complement strand
CGCCTGGCGGACCTTGACGTCCTTCAGCTTGTCGCCGGCCGGGCCGGACTGGTTGATGCCGAGGTAGAGCACGTTGAACGGCGGGCGGACCAGCAGGTCAACGTCACGGCGTTGCCCTCGACGGTCGCCACCGTCGCCTGGGTCAGCATCGCCTCGATGCTGCGGCCGCCGGTGAACTTGCGCAACGCGGTCATCAGCTCCGGCCAGATGTTCCGGAGCCCGGCGGCATCCAGCGCGCCCGGTGCCGCGGGTGCGGCGGCCGGCGCGGCCGGGACCGGGTCGGTGGCGGCCGGGGCAGGCGTGCCGCCACCGGGAGCACGCACCGCACCCCAGCCACCGTCGGCCGGCTGGGCCGCGGGAGCGGCGGCAGCCACCGCCGGGACGGGTGTGCCGCCACCGGGGGCACGCGGGGTGCTCCAGCCACCATCGGGAGCAGCGGCAGGCGCACTGCCGCCCGAGGTGGGTGCGGTTTCCCGGCCACCACCAGCGGACACAGCGGCCGCCGGTGCGGGCGTGCCACCGGCGGGCGTACGCGCGGCAGCCCCACCGCCGTTCACGGGCTCGGCGGTGACCGCGCGGGCGGGCGGCTTGACCGGCTCCGGCTCCGCTTCCGGCACCGGCACCGGTGCGGGGCCCGCCGGCGACGGGCGCTGCGAAGGCCGTGAAAACGCGCGTTCCGCGGCCGCGGAACGCACCGGCGGCTCGATCCCGCCCTCGGCGGGTGCGCCGCCCCCGCCGGCCAGGGTGGCCCGGCGCTCCAGCCGCTCGAGCCGGGCCAGCAGCGCCTTTTCCGCTTCGGCCACCGAAGGCAGCAGCATCCGCGCGCACAGCAGCTCGAGCACGAGCCGGGGCGAGGTCGCGCCCCGCATCTCGAGCAATCCATTGTGGACGATGTCGGCGTAGCGCGAGAGGGTGGCGATGCCGATCCGCTGGGCCTGCGCGACCATCCGCGACAGTTCTTCCTCCGGCGCGGACACCAGCCCGCCCGCGGATTCGGGCACCGCGCGCAGCAGCACGAGGTCGCGCAGCCGGTCGAGCAGGTCGGTGGCGAACCGGCGCGGGTCGTGGCCGGCCTCGGTGAGCTGCTCCACCGTGCCGAACACCGTGGCGGCGTCCTCGGTCGCCAGTGCGTCGACCATGTCGTCGATCAGCGCGACGTCGGTGACGCCCAGCAGCGCGACCGCCCGCGGGTACGAAATGCCTTCCGGTCCGGCGCCGGCGAGCAGCTGGTCGAGCACCGACTGCGTGTCCCGCGCCGACCCGCCGCCCGCCCGGATGACCAGCGGGTACACCGCCGGCTCGACCTCGACGCCCTCGGCCGCGATGTTGCGCTCCAGCAGGCTGCGCATCGAGCCCGGCGGGATCAGGCGGAACGGGTAGTGGTGCGTGCGCGAGCGGATGGTGGTGAGCACCTTGTCCGGCTCGGTGGTGGCGAAGATGAAGATGACGTGTTCCGGCGGCTCTTCCACGATCTTCAGCAGGGCGTTGAAGCCCTGCGTGGTGACCATGTGCGCCTCGTCGATGATGAACACGCGGTAGCGCGACTCGGCCGGGGCGTAGAACGCCTTGTCGCGCAGCTCGCGGGCGTCGTCGACCCCACCGTGGCTGGCGGCGTCGAGTTCCGTGACGTCGACGCTGCCCGACCCCTCCGGCGCCAGCGCCTTGCACGAGCTGCACTCGCCGCACGGGTCCGGCGTCGGCCCCTTGGCGCAGTTCAGCGAACGCGCCATGATGCGCGCGCTCGAAGTCTTGCCGCAGCCGCGGGGGCCGGAGAACAGGTAGGCGTGGTTGATCCGCCCGGCGGCCAGCGCCGTGCGGAGGGGTTCGGTCACATGCTCCTGCCCGACGACCTCGGCGAAGGTTGCCGGACGGTACTTGCGGTACAGCGCTAGAGCCACGCCGCGAGACTACCGCCAGGGTCCGACAACCTTCGCCGTGCGGTCAGGAGACCAGCGCGGCCGCCTCGGCGACCAGAGCGTTCACCTTGGCGACGTGCTGGGCGGTGAAGGCGTCCCGGGCCCGCGCCCTGGGCAGCTCGTTGTCCAGGTACGTCTGCAGGCCCGAGTCCGGCCCGTCGAGGACGCCCTGCGCGACCGAGGTCACCTCGGGGCCTTCCGACAGCGTGCGGGTGGCGTACACGCTCAGGTCGATCAGGTGCGTGACGTACTGCCCGTGCGCCAGGAACTCGCGTACGTCGGCGACGGTGCCGTCGAGCGCCTTCTGGGCCGCCGGCTTCGTGCTCGGGCCGCCGGCCGCCATGATCTGGTTCACCTCGACGCGGTCGTCGGCGTCGCGACCCGGGTAGTCACCGGTGCGCAGCAGCGCGGCGACACCTGCGTACGGACCGGCGAGCGCGTTCGTGGCGGCCTGGCGCAGGCCCGGCCGGGCCTTGGGGTCGGCCGCGATCGCCGCGACGGCGGCGCGGTCGTCGGACTCCTGCGCGACGGCGAGACCGCTGCGCACGAACGTGACGACGTCGTCGTCGGAGCCGCTCAGCGCGGCGCGGGCGGCGTTCTTGACGGCGGCGCCGCCGTTGCGCAGCAGGTAGACGGCCGCCTTGCGGCCGTTCGGCACGGTCAGCGCCGGGTCGGCCGCGTCGGCGAGCAGCTTGTCGTTGTCCGTCTTGGCCTGCGCGGCGCGGGCCGCGGCTTCGCGGGCCTGCTGCTGAGCGGTGGCTTCGGCGCCCGCGGCGGCCCGGCCGTCCTGCTGGTTCTTGGCCTGCTGGGCGGCGAGCCGGTCGGCGTTCGCCTTGCGCGCGTCCGAAGCGATCTTCGCGGCCTCTTCCGCGGCGAGCTTCACCACGAGGGGACGGTGGCGGGCCGCGGCCGCCTTGGCCCCGTCGAGCCGGCCCTGGACCGCGGTGACTTCGGCGTCGTTGTTCGCGGCGACCTGCTGCCACCGGGAGAGGAAGTACCGGACGTCGGCCGGGGTGCCGTCGAGCGCCGTCTGCGCGGCGGCCTTGACCTCCGGGCCGCCGGCGGCCATGACCTGGTTGACCGTGAGCCGGTCGTCGACGTCCTTGGCCTGCTGCAGGCCCGTCTCGAGGAAGGCGCGCACGTCGGCGGCCGTGCCGTCGAGCGCCCGCTGGGCCCGGGCCTGGACCGTCGGGCCGCCGGAATTCCCGGCCTGCAAGACGGCGATCCGGTCGTCCGCGATCCGGGCCTGGGCCAGGCCGTGGGCCAGGAACTCGCGGATGTCGGCCTGGCTGCCGTCGAGCGCCTGCTGGGCGGCGCGCTTGGTGACCGGGCCACCGGCGGACATGGCCTGGGCGACGAGGACCCGCTCGTCGTCGTTCTGGGCCCGCTCGCGACCGGTGGTCAGGAAGGTCTGCAGGTCCGCCGGTGAGCCGAGCAGCGCCGCTTCGGCGGCCCGGGCCACGCCGGGGCCGCCGGTCTCGAGCAGCGAGACGGCTTGGGCCCGGTCGGGCAGGACATCCGCGGCCGCCGGCGTCGCGAAGACACCGGCGGCGAGAGCCGCGGCAATGATTACTGCGTTCGCACGCAAGGTGAAACCCCCTCGATCGATGATCGTTCCGTTCCCTTATCGCGCGAGCGGTCGGAATGTTTCCGATAACCTCGGACTTCGTGAGCCGTACGCGGAAGCCCGAACCGGTGCCTGGGCGGTACCCGGTGCGGTTCGGCACGGCGGAGCTGGTCCGGGACACGGGTCGCGGCAACGCCTGGCTGGTGTCGGTCGGCGGGGTCGCGCAGTCGTACGTCGACCTCGACGATCCGGGCCACCTGGAGTTCGACTACGTCCGCCGGTTCGGGGACGTGGTGGACCGGCTGCCGCCGGGACAGCTGGACGCGCTCCACATCGGCGGGGCGGCGTGCACGCTGCCCCGGTACGTCGCGGCGTCGCGGCCGGGGTCGCGGCAGCTGGTGTTCGACGCCGACGGCGAGCTGGTGGAGCTGGTCCGCACCCAGCTGGGGCTGCGGGTGCCGGGCTTGCGCGTCCGGGTGACGGACGGCCGCGAGGGCCTGGCGACGCGCCGGGACGATTCGGCGGACCTGGTGGTGGTCGACGCGTTCGAGCGGGCCACGCTGGCCGGCGGCCTGGCGACCCTGGAGGCAACCCAGGCGATCGCGGCCATCCTCCGCCCCCAGGGCGTCTACCTGGCGAACATCACGGACGGCTCGGGCCTCCCCTTCGCCCGCCGTTTCCTGGCAACGCTACTGGCAGTCTTCCCGGAGGTCCTGCTACTGGCCGACCCAGGAGTCCTCCGCGGCCGCCGTTTCGGCAACCTGGTCCTGGCCGCCTCAACAACCGAACTCCCCACAGCAGAGCTGGCGCAGCAAACAGCCTCAGCCCCCTTCCCAGCAAGGTGCATAACGGGCCCAGAGCTCCAAAAAATGGCAGCAAAAGCACCCCCCATAACCGACGCAAACGCCCCCCAGCCCCCCAACCCCCCAACCGACATCCTGGGCCTGTTCTGATCCCAGCGCCCCAAGGTGGCCTTGGGTGCGTTCAACGCACCGAAGGCCACATTGGGTGCGTTCAACGCACCGAAGGCCACATTGGGGCGCTCAACCCGCCCCCGCCCCCGCCCGCCCCGCCCCGCCAGACCGCAGGAAAATCACAGCAAGTTCGCAGGTCACGAAAGCACGGCAGCCCTCCCAGGCCGCGCGTGAGGCACCGTGGGGGTCCGGGGGCTCGGCCCCCGGGCAGAAGAACGAAGTGAAGGCCCGGCGAAGGGGCGAAGCCCCGAAGCAGGAGCCGAAAAGAAGGGGACCCCGCGCACCCGTCAGAGCCTGCTTATCCTTGCTGCCTTCCGGCCCTGGGGAGGTTCACAGGGTGGACGCCGCGCGGGGTCCGTGGTCAAGTGTAGCGGGCCCGGATCAAGCCCCTGCACCTGCCTGGGCTCGTGCCCTCTTGAACGTGTTGTGCAGCACCGCCAGCAGCGCGTCTCGCACTGACAGCTTCTGCCGGGCGTCGAACGTGATCAGGGGGACGTCGTCGCTGACCGCCAGTGCCCAGCGGATGTCGTCGAGGTTGTGGCCGAGGGATCCGTCGAACATGTTGACCGCCACCACGAACGGCAGGCCCGCGTTCTCGAAGTAGTCGACTGCCGGGTAGCAGTCGTCCATGCGGCGGGTGTCCACGATCACCAGTGCGCCCAGTGCGCCGTGGACCAGGTCCTGCCACATGAAGCCGAAGCGGTCCTGGCCGGGTGTGCCGAACAGGTACAGCTTGACTTCGTCGTCGATCGTGATGCAGCCGAAGTCGAGCGCGACCGTTGTCGTGGTCTTGGCCGGGACGTGGCCGGTGCTGTCCACGGAAGCGGCCACGGAGGTGATCGCGGCCTCCGTCGTGAGTGGCTTGATCTCCGAGATGGACGAGACCGCCGTTGTCTTGCCGACGCCGAAGCCGCCCGCGATGACGATCTTGACCGGGGCCGGGGGCCGGGTGCCCGGTTCAGTGAATGGCTTCGAGTCCACGAATGACCCTTTCGATCATGCCGAGGTCGTGCGAGTTGTGGTTGCCCGGCCGGCGGACGACGACGTAGCCGAGTTCGGCGAGGTCGGCGACCAGCACCCTGGCCACGCCGATGTGCAGGCCGAGCATGGCGGCCACCTCGGCGACCGACATCGTGTTCCGGCACAGGGAAACGATTTCCTGGCGTTCGAACGTGAGCTTCGGGTGCGACGCCGCCCCGAGGCGGGACGTCATCACCTGCGCCTCGATTTCGAGGCTCTGGTCGACCGGCTGGGCGCGCCCCGAGGTCATCAGGTACGGCCGCAGCAGGGAGATGTCCGGTTCCTCGGACATCACGACCCCACAGTGTTCTTGAGCTCCTCGATCAGGCCGGGCGTGAGGACTTCGGTGGCGCGGTTGGCGAACATCGCCATCTCGTAGGCGATGGTGCCGAGGCTGGCCTGCTTGTTGGCGAGGACGCCCAGCGAGCAGCCGATGCTGATGGTGCAGACGAGCAGGTAGCCGTACTCGAGCTCGATGATCACCTTGTCCGGTGCGCCGAGCGGGTGGCTTTCGGAGACGCCGTGGGCCAGGCCGAGCATGGCGGAGGAGATCGCGGCGAGGCGGTCGGCGTTGGAGCGCTCGAGTTCCGAGGACACCGCGATCAGCAAGCCGTCGGCCGAGACCGCGATGGCGGCTATCGCGCCCGCGGTGTGCTGCGCGAAGCGGCTCACCAGCCAGTTGAAGTTCTGGGCTTCGACACTGACGCCAGGTGCGGGGATGCTCATTTCCTGCTCTCTTCTCCTCGTTCCATCACACGACCGGCGACCACGCCTTGGGGCGGGCTGTCTGCCGTCACGTCCTCCGCCTTGGCGAGGCCGGCGGCGAACGCGTCGAACGCCGCCCGCTCGGCCGCCGGGTCCCGCCTGGTGCGGTTGACGACGGCGCGGGCGGGTGGCCGCCCCGCGGTCTGCTGACGCAGGCCGGGGGCGAGCTGGGCGCCGGGGACGCGGCGGATCAGGCCGTCCCGCGACAGCGCGGCGGCCGTGATCGGGGCCGTGGCCACCGGCGACGAGTCCACGGGGACGTGGACCGGGAGAGGGGACACGGGTTCGGTCACGACGGTGGGCGGCGCGGACGGCGGGTCGCTCGTCAGGGCGTTGACCTCGGCGGCCTTCGCGAAAGCGCTCGCGAAGCCGTCCATCGCGGCCTTGGTCGCGTCCGGGTCGTGCCGCGGTTTGGGGTCCTCGGTCACCGGCGCCGACGTGCCCGGTCGGGGCAGCTGGGCGCCGCGGATCCGGCGGCGCAGGCCGCCACGGGATTCCGCCGCCGCCTCCCCCGCCGGCTCGGGTGCTTCGGCGGGCTTGGCGTCGGGTTCGGCGTCCGGCCACACCGGTTCCAGCTCGCGGAACCAGCGGAAGCCGTTGCCGTGGCCGAGCAGCGCCGGGATCGCCGGCGCCGGCAGTTCGGTGGGCCGGTCGAGGACCGGCTCGGGCACCGGCGGCCGGAATTCGGCCAGGTCGGCCAGACTGGCGGGCGCCGCGTGGCGGGGCGGCGACGACGGTGACGGCGCGGCCGGCGCCGGGATGGCGGGTGACGGCTCGGGCTTCGTGCGCAGCTCGGCGCGGTGGGTGAACAGCGACGCCGGGATGATCAGCCGTGCGGTCACGCCGCCGGTGGTCGGCGTCGCGAGCAGCTCGACCCCCAGCTCGTGGCGCCGCGCGAGGCGGCCGACCACGAACAGGCCGAGCACACTCGTCGGCGCCAGCTCCAGGCGTTCGCGTTCGACGAGCCGCTTGTTCTCTTCGGCGAGCTTCTCCGCGGTCATGCCGATGCCGTGGTCGACGATGTTCACCAGGCAGGCGCCGTCGGCGAGCAGCATGGTGTCCACTTCGACCATCGAACCCGGCGGCGAGAACGACGTCGCGTTCTCCAGCAGCTCGGCGAAGACGAGCACCAGGTCGGCGCCCAGCGCCGAGGAAAGCAGGATCTCGGCGACGACACCGAGCTTGACGCGCTGGTAGTCCTCGATTTCGGCGAGGGCGGAGCGCAGGGCGGTCGGCAGCTCGATCGGGCCGGCGATGCGGGTCTCGTCGCGGGTGCCGGACACCACGAGCAGGTTGTCGGCGTTGCGGCGCAGGCGGGTGGAGAGGTGGTCGAGCCGGTAGAGGCTGGCCAGCAGCCGGGTGTCCTGTTCGTTGCGTTCGACCTCGTCGATCAGGGCGAGCTGGCGGCCGACGAGGTTCTGCGTGCGCTTAGCGACGTTCGCGAACATCAGGCTGGTGTTGCGCCGGGTGAGCGCCTGGCGTTCGACCAGCTCGGCCGCGGTGGTCTGGACCCGGTTGAACGCGGCGGCGAGCTTGCCGAGCTCGTCGTCGGAGACGACGTCGATGGTGGCCAGCCGCGGGACCTGCTCCTCGGCCGCCTCGGTGTCGGTCACGCGGACGAGCTCGGTGCCGGCGAGGTCGGCGACCGACGTCGCCGCGGTGGTCAGCTGGCGCAGCGGCCCGGCGATCGAGCGGGACACCGCGACGGCGAGGAAGGCGACCAGCAGGAACAGCCCGCCGGCGCCGAGGCCGACCGTCCAGGCCAGGCGGGTCGCGGCACTGGCCCGGCCTGCCGCCGAGTCGGCGATCTCGCCGATGACCCGTTCCTGCACCAGTTTCCGCTGGCCCGCCTGGCTTTCCGAGGCCTTGAGGACGTCGGTGACGTACTGGGTGGTGCCTGCCGCGTCCCGCGGGTTGCCGATCTGGGCGGCGAGCTCCTCGATCCGGCGGCCCGCTTCACTCGCCTCGACGTTGACGACCAGTGCGGCCTGCTCGCTGTCGGCTTCGTCGTCGGCCTGCTGGACGAACCGGTCGGTGAAGATCGGCGCCTGCTGGGTCGCGTCGTCCAGGATGGACCGGCCGGCCTCGGGCGACACCGCCGTCACGATCAACGCCATGCCCCGCAGCGAGTTCTCCTCGTTCGAGCGCAGCAGCGCCTCCAGCGCGGACAGCTCACGGGTGCCCTCGGCGTCGTCGCTGAGCTGCGGGACGAGCCGCAGCGAGTCGATCACCGCACCGATCACCGCGTGGTAGGTGCGGGCGACGCTGTCGAGCGCGACCCCGCGGCGCAGCGCGTTCTGCCGCAGCTCGGCGAGCGAGCCGATCCGCGTCAGCGCCGCGGACAGCTCGTCCGGCGCGTCGGCATCGAGCGACTTCCGCACGTCCTCGACCGCCGTGTCGACCGTCTTCTGCTGCTGGAGCATCTGGTCGGCCGGCATCGACGGCGTGGCGACGTACGCACCCGTCAGCAGCCGTTCGCGCTGCAGCTGCCAGACCAGCCCGCCGAGCTGCTGGGTGTACCGCGCCACCGTCGCCGACTGGTCGGCCGCGCCGGCGCTGTTCGCCTGGGTCAGCACGAACGGCACCGACACCAGCACCACCGCGACCAGCGGGGGCAGGAGCAGCAGGTTCAGCTTGCCGCGAATACCGAGCCGGGCGAGAAAACCCCCGCCACCGGCCCGTTTCGCGACCGGCCTGCCGTGTCTCATCCCGCCACCTTCCCCGTCTTCCGTTCTCACTCGACCGCGGCCACCCGGCTCACGTGGCCCCGGTGCTGCTCGCGGACCAGGTCCTCGATCCGGGCGCGCAGCGCGAGGAACCGCGGTTCGCGCTTCACCGCCAGGCCGCGCTCGGCGGGCAGGCCCACCTCGACGTCGGCGGCGATCCGGCCCGGGTCGGAGGCGAGCACCACCACCCGGCCGCCGAGGAACACCGCTTCCTCGACGTCGTGGGTGACCATCAGCACCGTGGTGCCGGTGTCGGCCCACACCTGGCGGATCAGCACCTGCATGTCCTCTTTGGTCTGGACGTCCAGCGCGCCGAAGGGTTCGTCGAGCAGCAGAACTTCCGGTTCGCAGGCCAGCGCGCGGGCGATCGCGACGCGTTGCTTCTGGCCGCCGGACAGCTGCTTCGGCAGCGACTTCCGCACGGCTTCGAGCCCGGTCTCGGCCAGGTACCAGTCGATGCGCTTGGCGCGCTCGGCCGAGTCGAGGGCGAGCAGTTCGAGGCCGAACGCGACGTTCTTCTCGACGCTGCGCCACGGGTAGAGCGCGCCGGCCTGGAAGACGAGCCCGCGGTCCGGCCCGGGCCCGGTCACGGGCACGCCGTCGAGCACGATCTCGCCCTCGGTCGGCCGGCTGAGCCCGGCCACCAGCGACAGCAGCGTCGACTTGCCCGAGCCGCTCGCGCCGACGACGCAGACGAACTCGCCGCGCAGCACTTCGAGGTCGACGCCGTCGAGGGCGCGCGTGACCCGGCCGCGGACGGTGTAGTCCTTGGCGACGTTCCGCAGCTCCAGCGTCATGCCGCCCACTTCCCGACCCGCGTGCGCAGCAGGCGCAGCAGGACGTCGATTCCGAGCCCGGAGATCCCGATGACCACGAGCACCGCGAAGATCTTGTCGGTCTGCACGAACCGCGCCGCGCGCACGATCCGGTAGCCGAGGCCCGCCGAGGAGTTGATCAGCTCGGCGACGACCACGAAGTTCCACGCCGCGGCGGCGTTGACCCGGATCGCGTCGATCATGCCCGGCAGCGAGTGCGGCACGACGATCTTGCGCAGCACTTCGCCCCGGCGCGCGCCGAGCGTGTAGGAGACGTCGATGAGCGAGCTGGGCACGCCGCGGACGACGTCGGCGGTCATCAGCGTGTTGAAGAACACCGTCCCGATGAAGAGGATGGCGATCTTCGACGGCTCGCCGAGACCGAGCCAGATGATCAGCAGCGAGATGAACGCACTCGCCGGCAGGTAGCGCATCAGCCCGATCAGCGGCTCGAAGAACGCCTGCCCCGCAGCGAAGGAGCCCATCAGGATGCCGAGCGGCACGGAGACGAGCACCGCGAGGCCGAAACCTTCGAGCACCCGCTGGGTGGTCGTCCAGAGATCGTCGAAGAGCTCACCGGTGCTCGCCATGTCCACCCCGGCCTTGAGCACCGCGGCCGGGGACGGCAGAAACGTCGGATCGACGGCCCCGCTGACGCCCAGCACGACCCACGCCAGGAACGGGATGACGAACGACAGCACCGCGAGCGTCCAGCGGGACGCCGCGGAAATGGGCGTGCGCAAGGAGAAAAGCGGCGAAGCGGACGGCTTCAGCCCGGCCCGGCGGGGCAGCGGCGACCAGTCGGGGCGTCCGCCGCCCGTCCGGCCGGCCTCCTGCTGTTCGGCGAGCCGCTGTTCGGCTTCCTGCGCCTCGGCGGCCCGCGCCTCGGCCGTGCTCGCCGGGGTGGTGCGCTGGGTCGGACCGGTCACTGGGGGGCGGCCTTCACGAACTGGTCTTCGAACAGGCCGTCGAGCGACGGCCGCTGCTGCGCGAGCCCGGTGGTGACGATGAAGTCGATGATCTTGTTCGCCTGGAAGTCGAGGTGCTGCGCGGTGACGCCCGGGGTGAACGCGTCGATGTTCTGCTGCCGCGTGAAGATCGTGGTGCCGGCGTCGTAGGACTTGTAGTCCGCATCGGACACGCCACCACGCTTGGCCATGATCTGCACGGCCGCGTCCTTGTTGTTCTTGATCCAGGTCAGCGTCTCGAACCAGGTGTCGACCAGCGCCTGTACGTCCTTCGGGTGGTCCTTGACCAGCTTCTGCGACGTGACGAGGTGGTCCGGGATGGCGCCGGGGAACTCGGCCGACGAGGAGATCGCGCGGCTGCCCGGGCGCTCCAGCGCCGTCGAGGTGAACGGCGCGAACGCGGCGACCGCGTCGACCTGGCCGCTCTTGAACGCGGCCGCCGCGGCGTCGGTCGGGAGGTTGACCAGCTGGATGTCCTTTTCGGTCAGTTTCGCCGACTGCAGCGCGAGCAGCAGCAGGTAGTGGTCGACCGCGCCCTGCTCGACGGCGACCTTCTTGCCCTTGAGGTCGGCGATGCTGGTGATCCCGTCCCGCGCGATGATCTTGTCGTTGCCGGTGGAGTTGTCGTTCACCAGGACGATCGACAGCTTGGCGCCGCCGGAGACCGACGACAGCGTGTCGTTGAGGGTCTGGCTGTTGGCGTCGATGGCGCCGCTGGAGAGGGCGTTGATGCTGTCGGTGTAGTTGTCGAAGTACTTGAGGTCGACGTTGACGCCGTTCTTCGCGAACAGCCCCTGTTCCTGCGCCACCTGCCAGGGGAACCAGCCCGGCCAGGCGCTGAACCCGAGGGTGATCTTGCTGCCGCCACCGGAGGCGGCGCTGTCACTGCACCCCGAAAGCGCGGTGACCCCGGCGAGGGTGAGCAACGTCAGGAGCACCGTCAGCAGACGGGGGCGAGGACGGGAAATCACAACGAACTCCAAGTTGCGGGGGAAGTGGAGTGGTGCCGTACCAAAGGGGGAATTGCGGTGCTCGGGACTACGACTGGTGACGATGGGAAGGGCCGATCGGGTCATCGCGAGAGAACACGCGCCGCCCCTGTCCCTCTCCCGGCGGGGAGCCTAGCGACTAGCACAAGATCTCCACAACGTCCGACCACTTCAGCCGAACGAGTGACCACCAGTTGGGTCAACCAGCGCGATTCGAGTGATTCAAGACCAATTTCGACCGGATTCCTGTCGGCCGACCGGTCAAGATCGCGGATCGCAGCCGCGGCCACGACGTGGCACCGCGCGACCGATAGGCGCTAGTCGTCACGGCGGCAGCGGGGAGTGCCGAGATCATCACCGACAGCGAAAGCACGGATCCGAACGGTCGTTCGGAATGCGCCGGCCACCGAAGCCGGAATCGAACACCTGTCCGCATCCGCCGATACCGCACCGGTCTGGGATACGCCCAATGATTCCCGACTGTTAACACGCTGGAAACAATTCGGCGGCGCCGCCTATTTCGATCAGCCGACAGATTTGGTCAGGTCGTAAACGGTGGTGCCCCCGGCGGTGACCGGGGCGAAGTTCTGCTCGACCCAGGTCTGGATTTCGCCGGCGGTCCCGCGACCGCCCCCGAAGCCACCGCGGCCGCCGGTGACGTAGTAGTGGATGTCGCCGTCGGCGACGTACTGCTGGAACTGCCGGAGCGTCGGCGCCGGGTCGCTGCCGCTGAAGCCGCCGATCGCGAGCACCGGCCGTCCGCTCGCCAGCGCCAGGCCGGCCGCCTGCATCGCGCCGCTCTGCGCCGCGGCCCACTTAGTCGTCGTGTTCTTCAGCAGGTCGATCACCGCGGTATCGGTCTCCCCCGCACCGAACCCCCGCTGGCCGCCGCCGAAGCCGCGGCCACTCGCGACGGCCGGGCCGGACGACGGCGTTCCCCCGTTGTGCGCGGTCGCCGCCGTGGCCAGCGTGAAGGACGTCGTCCCGAGCAGTGCCCCGCACAGCCCGAGCACGGCCACGACCGGGCCGAGCCGCCGGACCCGGTCGGCACCGAAGAGCAGCCCCGCGACCGCGGCGGCGCCGAGCACCAGGAGCGTGTAGCGGATCCACGGCTGCCAGTCCGGCGTCCGCGCGAGGAGCACGAAACCCCAGACGGCGGTCACCGCGAGCAGGACGGCGAGCACCGCGCGGGCCGCGAAGTTCGCCCGTCCGTGCCACAGCTCCCGCGCGGAGATCGCCAGCGTGGCGGCGATCCCGGGCGCCAGCGCGACCGTGTAGTACGGGTGGATGATGCCGCTCATGTAGCTGAACACCAGCGCGGTGACCACCAGCCAGCCGCCCCACAGCAGCAGCGCCGCCCGCGTCCGGTCGGTGCGGGGCGCGCGGCGCGTGAACCACAGTCCGGCGACCAGCCCGACGACCGCGGCGGGCAGCAGCCACGACGCCTCGCCGCCGAACTCGCCACCGAACAACCGCGTCAGACCGGCCTGGCCGCCGAACCCGCCACCGAACCCGCGGCCGCCGGCGGGCAGGTCCAGACCGGCGGGCGGGGTGACCGCCCCGCCACCGCCACCGCCGCGTCCTTCGCCCAGGATCCGGCCGAGCCCGTTGTAGCCGAAGGCCAGTTCCAGCACGGTGTTGTCGGTCGACCCGCTGATGTAGGGCCGGTCCGCGACCGGCCACAGCGCGACGACGACGATCCACCAGCCCGCGGAGACGAGCACCGCGCCCGCCGCGGCGCACAGCTGGCCGATCCGGCGGCCGAGCGACGTCGGCGCCGCGAAGGCGTACGCCAGCACGAACGCCGGCAGCACCAGGAAGGCCTGCAGCATCTTGTCGAGGAACCCGAAGCCGATCGCCACCCCGGCGAGCAGCAGCCACTTCGTGCTCGCGTGTTCCAGGGCACGCACCACGCAGTACGCGCCGGCGACGAGCAGCAGCACGAGGAAGGCGTCGGGGTTGTCGTAGCGGAACATGAGCGCGGCGACCGGCGTCAGCGCGAGCCCGGCCCCGGCCAGCAGCCCGGCACCCGGACCCGACAGCCGTCGCACGGCGAGGTAGAGCAGCCCGACCGACGCGACGCCGGCGAGCGCGTCCGGCACGAGCAGGCTCCAGCTGGAGAAGCCGAACAGCCGGCCGGACAGCCCCATCACCCACAGGGAGAACGGCGGTTTGTCGACGGTGACGACGTTGCCCGGGTCGAGTGAACCGAAGAACAGCGCCTTCCAGCTCCACGTGCCGGCCTGCACGGCCATGGCGTAGAAGTCGTTCGCCCAACCCGTCTTCGCCAGGTCCCACAGGTAGAGCAGGCCGGTGCCGAGCAGGAGCGCGGCGACGGAGGGCTTGACCCACCGCGGCTCGCCGGTGGCGGCGGGGGGCGTGGGCTGGGCGTGTTCGGGCGCCGACAGCGTGGTCGTCATGGCCTTCACCGTGTCGGCGCCGCATGTGGTGAACTTGTGCCGAAGCTGTGGGTCAGCTGTGCATCGGTCCCGATCGGGTGCTCAGGCCGGAGCCGGGGCCGCCGGGAAGGTGATCTCGAACTCCGTCCGGCCCGGACGGCTGGTGACGCCGACCCGGCCGTCGTGCGCCGCCACCACCGCGGCCACGATCGCCAGGCCGAGCCCGGTGCTCCCCGCCGCGCGCGAGCGCGAATTGTCGCCGCGGGCGAACCGCTCGAAGATGTCCGGGAGGATCTCCGGGGGGATGCCGGGGCCGTCGTCGGCCACCCGGAGCCGGACCATGCCGTCCGAAGTGGACAGTGTGGTCGTCACCGTGGTGCCCGGCGGCGTGTGCGTGCGCGCGTTGGCCAGCACGTTGATCACCACCTGGTGCAGCTGACCCGCGTCCCCGAGGACGCCGATCGGCTCGCCGGGGACGTCCATCAGCCACTTGTGGTCCGGGCCCGCGACGTGCGCGTCCGCGACCGCGTCGGCCACCAGCCGGCACAGGTCCGCCCACTCGTGGACCACCGGCCGCCCGGAGTCGAGCCGGGCGAGCAGCAGCAGGTCCTCGACCAGCGTCGTCATCCGGCGCGACTCGGACTCGACGCGGCTCATGGCGAAGGCGACGTCCGGGGGCACCTGTTCGCCGCCGCCGCGGCGGGTCAGCTCCGCGTAACCGCGGATCGCCGCCAGCGGCGTCCGCAGTTCGTGGCTCGCGTCCGCGACGAACTGGCGGACGCGGTTTTCACTCGCGTGCCGCGCGGTCAGCGCGTTCGCGACGTGCTGCAGCATCCGGTTCAGGGCCGAACCGACCTTGCCGACCTCGGTGTTCGGATCGGTGTCGGCCTCCGGAACGCGTTCCGACAGCGCGACTTCGCCGCGGTCCAGCGGCAGCTCGGAGACGCGCGTCGCGGTCGCGGCCAGCCGGTCGAGCGGCTGCATCGTGCGCCGGATCGTCGCCGCCCCGACCGCGCCCGCCACCAGGATCCCGGCGAGCGCGACCCCGCCGAGGATGAACCCGAGCTGCCAGAGCGTCTCGTTGACGTCCTTCAGCGGCAGGCCGATCACCGTTTTTTCCCGGCGCGACGTCGTCGAAACGACGCGGTACTCACCCAAGCTGCCACCGAGGTCGATGCTGCGCTGCTTCCCGTCCGACGGCAGCGCGAGCAGGGCGAGCACCTGCTCGTCCGGAATGTCCTTGAACGGCGCCTTGCCCTTCGACGCCACGGCCGCGCTCGAGTCGAGCACCCCGGCCGAGGCCTTCGTCCCGATCAGGACCACCGCGAGCGTGCCCTCGCCCTGGCCGAGCACGCGCAACGGGTCCGGTGGCGGCGCTTCGCCGTAGGTCCAGGGCGGCGGCCGGTCCCCGCCGTGGCGGGCGCGGTCGCTCGCCGCGGCCAGCCGCTGATCCTGCTGGCCGACGAGGAACTCGCTCAGCGCGAACTCCGTGACCACGCCGACGACCACGCACACCAGGGCGAGCAGCGCGGCGAGCTGGACGATCAGCCGCCGCCGCAGCGACCACGGCCGCCGGGCCCGCGACCGCCGCCGCTCAGCCCGCTGGCTTGAGGACATACCCGGCGCCCCGCATGGTGTGGATCATCGGCTCGCGGTCGGCGTCGATCTTCTTGCGCAGGTAGGAGATGTAGAGCTCGACGATGTTGGCCTGGCCGCCGAAGTCGTAGCTCCACACGCGGTCCAGGATCTGCGCCTTCGACAGCACGCGCTTCGGGTTGCGCATGAGGTAGCGCAGCAGCTCGAACTCGGTCGCGGTCAGCGGTACGAGGTCGCCGCCGCGGTGCACCTCGCGGCTGTCCTCGTCCAGGGTGAGGTCGCCGACGACCAGCGTCGACCCGCTCGTGCCGGTCACCCCGCCCGCCCGGCGCAGCAGCGCGCGCAGGCGCAGCGCCACCTCTTCGAGGCTGAACGGCTTGGTGACGTAGTCGTCGCCGCCGGCGGTGAGCCCGGCGATGCGGTCCTCGACCGCGTCCTTCGCCGTCAGGAACAGCACCGGCAGGTGGGGCGCCTCGGACCGCATCCGCCGCAGCACCTCGATGCCGCTGAAGTCGGGGAGCATGACGTCGAGGACGACGGCGTCCGGGCGGAAGTCGCGCGCGATCCGGACCGCCTCCGTGCCGTCGCCCGCGCTGCGCACCTCCCAGCCCTCCATCCGCAGGGCCATCGACACGAGCTCGGCCAGCGTCGCCTCGTCGTCGACGACGAGGACCCGCACGGGGCTCCCGTCGGCGCGGCGCAGGTCGGCCTTGCCAGGGCCCGGTGACGTGGCGTTCATAGCGGTCATAGTGCCACCTTCCCGGCTCGGCGTCGGTGTTCGCTGTGCGGCCGCTGTGCATTTCCTGTGAAGGTTCGCGCGTTCGAGGCACAGCGCCCGCTGACGCTCCGCACAGCTCAAACACAGCCACGGCGGTGAACCTGATCGAGACCAGTGTGGGCACCACCGGAGGGACACGATGACGACCCCGAACACCCCGCCCGAGGGCGGCCCGGCTCCCGCCAGCTGGGGCGACCCGGCCCCGGCCGCCGCACCCAAGAAGGGCTGGTCCGGCAAGAAGACGGCGATCGCGGCCGGCATCGCCGTGGTGATCGCGGCGGGCGGCGGCGCGGCGATCTGGGCCGGCACCAGCAGCGCCGACAACACCGCACAGGGCCCCGGCGGCTTCGGCGGCCCCGGTGGCGGCCAGTTCCGCGGCCAGGGCGTGCCGGGCGGCGGCTTCGGCGGCGGCATGGCGGCGCTGCGTGAAGCGCTGCACGGCGACTTCGTCGTGGCGAACGGCAGCGGCGGCTACACGACCGAGCGCCTGCAGACCGGCGACGTCACCGAGCTGAGCGCCACGTCGGTGACGCTGACCAGCAAGGACGGCTACAAGCAGACGTACACGATCGACACGTCGACCCAGAAAACGGGCGATGTGAAGACCGGCGACACGAACGTGACGGTGGTGGCCAAGGTCGAAGGCCAGACAGCGACGGCGACGTCCCTCGGCCAGGGCTTGGAGCAGGGCCAGCGCCAGCCGGGCCAGCGCCGCAACGGCGGCTACCCGGCCCGCCCGACGAGCTGATCCACGCTCCCACCACCGCCCCTCGACCAGGGAACGCCCCAGTGCCGCGAACCCCCTCACGTCGCATCGGGGCGTTCCCTGCCTTCCGGGACGAGCTTGTGGCGGTAGGCGTAGACGACGGCGTGCACGCGGTCGGGCAGCCCGAGCTTGCTCAGCACCCGCGACACGTGCGTTTTGACGGTCTCCTCGCCGACGTGCAGCTTCCGCGCGATCTCGGCGTTGCTGCAGGCGCCGGCGAGCAGCAGGAGCACCTCGCGTTCGCGGGAGGTCAGCCGGGCCAGCTCGGGTGGTTCGGCGGCCGGGGGTTCCAGCACCGCCGCGAACTTCGCCACCAGCCGCCGCGTCACCGACGGGTCGATCAGCGCGTCCCCGCGGGCCGCCACGCGCATCGCCGCGAGCAGCTCCTCCGGCGCCAGGCTCTTCAGCAGGAACCCGCTCGCCCCGGCCCGCAGCGCGCGGTAGACGTACTCGTCGGCGTCGTAGGTGGTGAGCACGAGGACGCGGGTGTCGTTGCCCGGCGCGGCCAGGATCGCCTCGGTCGCGGCGAGGCCGTCGAGGCGGGGCATCCGGACGTCGAGGACCGCGACGTCCGGGCGCAGGCGCGCGGTCTCGGCGACGGCCTCGCGGCCGTCGGACGCCTCACCGACGCAGGTGAAGTCGGGCTGGGTGTCGAGCAGCGCGCGCATCCCGGACCGGAACATCGCGTGGTCGTCGGCCAGCAGGACGCGGATCATGTGCTCTCCACCGGGAAGGTCGTGCGCAGCTGCCAGAGTTCGCCGGTCTCGCCGTAGGAGACCTGGCCGCCGAACAGCGTGACGCGCTGGCGGATCCCCGCCAGGCCGCGGTGCGCGTGCTCGCCCTTGGCCGTCCGGTTCGCGTGCAGGCCGTTGGTCACCGTCAGCACGATTTCGGTGCGGCCGTGGTTCAGCTCGACCTCGACCGGGCCCCGGCCGTGGCGCAGCGCGTTGGTCAGGGCTTCCTGGGCGATCCGGTAGAGCGCGACGTCGAGCGAGCCCGGCAGTTCGCGGGGTTCGCCGCGCAGCGTCAGCCGGGTCGGCAGGCCGGCCGCGCGGACGGTCTCGACCAGCTCCCCGAGGTTGTCCAGGCCGGGCTGTTCGGCGTTGGTTTCCGCGTGCAGGAGGTCGAGCAGCCGGCGCAGGTCGGCCATCGCCGAGCGGCTCGCCGACTCGACCGCGCCGAGTGACTTCCGCACCGGCGAGTCGCCGGCGGGCAGCCCGAGCCGGGCCGCGCCCGCGTGCACGCCGATCGCGCTGACGTGGTGGGAGATGACGTCGTGCAGGTCGCGCGCGATCGTCGTGCGTTCTTCGGTGACGGCCCGGCGCACGGCCTCTTCTTCGTGCTGGCGGCGTTCGTCGGCTTCGCGTTCGAGGTCGGCGATGTAGGCCCGCCGGGCCGTCGTGTACCGGCCGACCAGCCACGGCAGGAGCGCGGAGACGCTGACGCTGACGGCGATCAGCCGCCAGTCGCCCGCCGTCCGGCCGCCGCCTTCGAGGCAGCCGGCGGTGACCCCGGCGAGCAGGGCGCCGAGCGCGAGCACCGCGGGCCTGGGCCGCAGCCACGCCCCGGCCCGGTAGCCGGCGATGAGGATCCCGGCGTTGTTGCCGATGACGTACCCCTGGCAGGTGCAGAGGAGCAGCGGCGCGCCGGCGAAGAGGACGGCGTGGGCGAGCGCGACCCACCCGGAGTACCGCGCGGCCCCGGCGAGGGCCGCGTTGACGGCCACCCCGCCGAGCAGCACGACCCAGGCCCGCCATCCGGCCTCCCCGATCGGCGCGCGAATCCCGAAGAGCGCGGCGTCGCAGACGACACAGACGAGCGCGACCAGCAGCGACTGCCGTCGCAGCGACCCCCTGATGTCCTGCACACCGCAACTGTGCCCTAACCGGGCCGACAGCGTGCCCGGATCGGGCCGGCGGCGATAGTCCCGGGCGAGCGGCGTGCCTAGACTGGGCGGATGAGGCGCTGGATCACCTTCGCGGTCGGGGTCGTGCTCGTGCTCGTCGGCGCCGTCTGGGTGCTGCAGGGGGTCGGCGTCATCACCGGCAGCTTCATGACCGGCCAGAAGCTGTGGTTCCTCATCGGGCTCGTCGCGTTCCTGGTCGGTGTGGTCCTGATCGCGGCCAATCTCACGCGGCGCAAACCTACTTCGTGAAGATCTCGAAGACCGGGTAGCCCGGCGCGATCTCGCTCAGCTTTGCGTCCGAGGCCTTGGCGTCGACACCGTCGAAGAACACGCCGACCTCGAACTTCCAGCGCTTGAGGTACACGCGGAGGATGCCCGGCTTCTCGTCGTGGGCCAGCTCGCGGAAGGTGAACGTCTCGACGCGGCGCCCCACGCGCAGGGTGCCCTGACCTGCCGCACGCAGGTTGCGCACCCACTGCGTCTCGCCGCGCGGGGCGACGAGGTACTCGACGCCGTCGATGGTCAGCAGGTTGACCGGGACCGACCGCGGCTCCCCGCTCTTGCGGCCGACGACGGTCAGCACCCGGCTGCCCAGGACGCTCACGCCCAGCTTGGTCAGCTTCGCGACCACCACGTTGAAGAGGTCGGTGGACTTGGCGGGCTTGATGTAGCGGGCCTCGGTCATGGTGTCCTCCGGAGTTCTGGGAGAGCAGTGCTCTCGGTTAAGAGCAGTGAACACCCCTGCTCCACTCACTGTCAAGAGCACTGCTCTCTATTTTGTGCGCTGCTCTCGCTCGTGGCACACTGACGCCATGACCGCGACTCGCACGGCGCGCGAACGTGCCCGCGCCGAACTGACCCAGGAGATCAAGGACGAGGCCCGCCGCCAGCTCGGCGAGGTCGGCGCACACGGGCTTTCCCTCCGCGCGGTGGCGCGGGAGCTGGGCATGGTGTCGTCCGCCCTGTACCGGTACTTCCCGAGCCGCGACCGGCTGCTGACCGCCCTGATCGTCGATGCCTACAACGCGATCGGCGAGGCGGCCGAGAAGGCGGACCCGGGGCAGGGTCCACCACGGGAGCGGTGGCTGGCGATCTGGCAGGGAACTCGCGACTGGGCGCGCGCGCACCCCCACGAGTACGCGCTGATCTACGGCTCGCCGATCCCCGGGTACGCGGCGCCGCAGGACACCGTCGTGCCGGCCGCGCGGGTGGCGCTCGCCCTGGTCAAGGTGCTCACGCACACCGAGCTGCGGGACATCGACGGCGAAGTGGCGCCCGAGCTGCGCGCCCAGGCCGAGACGCTCACGAAGGTCCTCGGGATCATCGCCGGCCCCGAAACCGTGGCCCGGCTGCTCATGGCGTGGACCCAGCTGTTCGGCGCGATCAGCTTCGACCTGTTCGGCCAGTACGTCGGCAGCGTCGACCCGGCCGACTCGTTCTTCGCCCACTCGGCGAGGCGGATGGCGGAGTTCGTCGGCCTCTAGGCTGGGGCGGGAGTCCAACGGCGGAAGGCGGCACGACGTGACGGGGTGGGCCGGGAAGGTCGGCAGGATCCGGGTGATCGGCACCGGGGTGATGGGCCGCGGAATCGTCCAGCTGGCCGCGACCGCGGGGGTGACCGTCGAGCTGGCCGACGTCCGGCGCGAGGCCGTCGCCGAGGCCATCGCGTACGTCGGCGGGATGGTGGACAAGCTGGCGGCCAAGGGCAAGCTGAGCGAAGACCCAGAAGCGGTCAAGGCCCGGCTGGTACCGGTGGACGCGCCCGACGCCGCGGCGGACGGCGTCGACCTCGTCATCGAAGCGGTGCGGGAGGACCTGGCGACGAAACGCGCCCTGTTCGCCGGTCTCGAGCGCGTCTGTCCGCAGGAGACGGTGTTCGCGACGAACACGAGTTCGCTGTCGGTCACCGAGATCGCCGCTGAACTGGCCGATCCCCGGCGGCTCGTCGGCCTGCACTTCTTCAACCCGGTGCCGCTGATGCGGCTGGTCGAGGTCGTGCCGGGCGCGCGCACGCACGACTGGCTGCCCGGCCAGGCGCTCGAGCTGGTCCGCGGCTGGGGCCACGAGCCGGTGCTCGCGAAGGACGCGCCCGGCTTCCTGGTCAACCACGCCGGCCGCGGCCTGAACACCGAGGCGCTGCAGATCCTCACCGAGGCGCTGGCCGAGCCCGCCGACGTCGACCGCATCGCCCGTGACGTCCTCGGCCTGAAGCTCGGCCCGTTCGAGCTGCTCGACCTCACCGGCCTCGACGTCTCGCACGCCGTGCTGGAGAGCATCTGGAGCGGCTTCCACGGCGACCCGCGGCTGCGGCCGTCCTGGCTGACCCGGCCGCGCGTCGCCGCCGGGTTGTTCGGGCGCAAGAACGGCGAAGGCTTCTACTCCTACGCGGACGGCCGGGCGCAGTTCGCCGACGAGCCGACGGCCCCGCCGAAGCCCTCGAGCCCGGTGTTCACCGCGGACGAGCCGCTGGCGCACGTGCTTTCGTCCGCGGGCGTGCACGTGGTGTCCGACGCCTACCCGGACGCGGTGCTGCTCGTCCCGCTCTACGGTGAGTCCACTGTGGACGCCGCCGTCCGCGCCGGGCTGCCGCCGGACCGCGTGGCGGGCGTGGACCCCCTCGGCGGCTACGAACGCCGTCTGACGATGTCGGTGCACCCCGGCCTCGACCCGGCGGCGGCCCGGGCCGCCTGGGGCGCGCTGGCCGCGACCGGCCGCCCGGTGACGGTCGTCCGTGACGGGCCCGCCCCGATCGCGCAGCGCCTGCTGGCGTCGATCGTCAACACGGCGTGTTTCATCGCGGGCCAGCACCTGGCCACGCCGTCGGACATCGACACGGCGGTCCGCCTCGGCCTCGGCTACCCGCGCGGCCCGCTGGCCTGGGGCGACCTCGTCGGCGGCGACGTGGTGCTGCGCATCCTGCGCGGCCTGACCGCGGCCACCGGCGACCCCCGCTACCGGCCGAGCCCGTGGCTCACCGAGCGCGTGACCCTCGGCCTGCCGTTGACAGCGGCCGGGACGACGCCGGCGGGTCTGCTCAACTGACGACCTGGACCTCGTCGCCCTTCGTCAGGGAGGTGTAGAACTTCAGCGACGCCGCGTTCGAGAGGTGCACGCAGCCGTTGGAGTACCTGCTGAGGCTGCCCTCGTGGAACGCGACGCCGTTGTAGAAGAACACCGAGTTCGGCATCTCCGCGTTGTCGAACTCGTGGCTGAGGTGCATCTTTTCCTTGTAGAGCACCTGCCACGTGCCCAGCGGCGTCGTGCTGCCCTTCTTGCCGGGCATGATCTTCACCGGGCCGTAGACGATCTTGCCCTCGTCGAGCAACCAGGCCTGTTTGTCCGAAAGGGACACACAGGCCTTCGCGGTGATCTTGCACGGCACCCCGGCCGCCATCACGGGCTTCGCCGGAGCCGGTTTCGTCTTGGCCGGCGCCGAAGCCGGGGCAGACGTCTCCGGGGCAGACGCCTCCGGGGAGGCGGACGGCGTGCCGGCCGCCAGCCGGACATCCGCGGTCCCGCCCGCCGAACAAGCGGTCAGCACGGCCGCCGCGACCAAAGTGGACAGAACAGCCAGAACGCGCCGGACGCGCATGTGGTCCCCCAGGACTTCGTGTTTCCGCTTTCTGCCCACCAAGACGTGCGGATCGGCCCGGGGTTGGGCGGGCGGGGAAAATCTTCGTGCCGCGAAACGGCGCAGGCCGCCTCCGGGTCCCGGAGACGGCCTGCGCCGGCTTGTTCAGTGCGTCCGGTCGCCCGTCACCAGGGGTAGTCCCGGGCCCCCGTGGCGTTGGTGTACGTGATGTAGCCGCCTTCGAAGTCGCTGCGGTACATCCCGTTGGTCACGTACTCGTCGGTCTTCGGGTAGTGGAGGTAGGAGTACTCCCACCCCATCGCCGCCCACTTCTTCCGGATCTCGCCCTTGACCATGTGCGCACCGGTGGTCGTCGTGTAGTAGATCGAGCCGCCGATGGTGAAGTGGTTGTAGCGGCCGCGGCCGTCCGGCGTGCCGAGCTCGTCGGTCGTCGGGTAGCCGAGACCACGCTCGAAGTCGAGCGCCGCCCACTTCCGCCAGATCTCACCGTAGATCGCGTGCGCACCCGTCGCCGCCGTGTAGTAGATCGACCTGGTGGTGTTGCCGTTCTTGATGAAGTGGTTGTAGCGAGCCACCCCGTCCGGCGTCCCGAGCTCGTCGGTCATCGGGTAACCGAGACCACGCTCGAAGTCGAGCGCCGCCCACTTCTTCCGGATCTCACCGTAAATGGCGTGCGCACCCGTCGCCGTCGTGTAGTAGATCGACCCGACGTTGCCGTTGTTGACGAAGTGGTTGTACCGGGCGAGACCGTCCGGGGTGCCGAGCTCGTCGGTCGTGGGGTAGCCGAGACCACGCTCGAAGTCGAGCGCCGCCCACTTCTTCCGGATCTCACCGTAGATCGCGTGGGCACCCGTCGCCATCGTGTAGTAGATCGACCCCACGTTGCCGTTGTTGACGAAGTCGTTGTGCTGGGCCACGCCGTCCGGGCTCGTCGTGGTGTCGGACGTCGGCGGGCCGAGCACGCTGTGCCCGCCGGACGCGAGGTACTTGTCCAGCACCGGGCCGGTGACGTACTGGGTGCCGGTCGCGGCGCTCCAGTACAGCCGGCCGTTCGCGTAGACCCGGTAGTGGACCGAACCGTCGGTGACCTCGGCCGCCGTCGGCGCCCCGAGCTTCGCCCGCAAGTCCGGGTCGGCGTCGTAGCGCTGGTCGATCGGGGTCGCGTAGTTCGCCGTCAGAGTCAGGTCGGCCGTGCCGACGGTGATGACCCACTTGGTGTCCCCCGGACCGTCCTGCCAGCCGGCGAACTTCGAGACACCGTCGATGGCCAGCGGCGCGGCCTCGACGTCGAAGCTGGCGCCTTCGGTGACCGTGGCCGAGTTGACCCCGCCCTCCACCGGGATGCTCAGCGCCGCGGGCTGCGTGCCGAGCAGGGTGATCCGGTGCTGCCGCGGCAGCGCGGTGTAGGTCTTCGACGTGCTGACGCCCGCGCTGTCGGTCACCGTCGCGGTGAACTCCATCCGCGAGTCCGGGTGTTCGGTGAACGGCTGTGAGAAGCTCGCCCCGGTCCCGCCGATGCCCGGGTGGGCGTGGCAGGTCGCTTCGCTCGGGCAATGCCGCACCGCCGTGGTCCAGGTGACCGGCAGCACGCCGTCCTCGGCGTCGGTCGCGGTGGCGCTCACCGCGACCTCCTGCTTCACCGCGAACGTCGCCGTGGTCCCGGGCGAGGTCAGCGTGAGCTCCGGGGTGTGGTTGCCGGGCGCGACCGCGATGGTGGTGTCGCCGGTCAGCCCCAGCGGATCCCGGACCGTCAGCTTCGCGGTGAACGACTCGGTGCCCGCCGCGTAGGCGTGCGACACCGTGGGGCCGGCATTGGCGGCGGTGGTCCCGTCCCCGAAGTCCCAGTCGTACTTCAGCGCGTCGTTGTCGTAGTCGACCGAAGCCGAGCCGTCGAACGACACGGTGCGGGTGTCCGGGTTCGTCGACGTCGTGGCCTTCGCCACCGGCGCGGTGTTGTTGGCCGAATAGCTCAGCCGGCGCAGGTTTCCGGACAGGATGTCGGAATAGACGATGTCGCCGTTCGGCGCCGCCGCGAACTTCGTCGGGCCGCCGATGGCGGTGAAGACCGGCGGGTTCTCCGGGGCCTGCGTGAGCTTGCCCTGGTCGTCGTACCGCATCGTCCAGATCTTGTTCGCCACGTAGTCGCCGAAGAAGTACGAGCCGCGGTAGGCCGCCGGGTAGCTGGATCCGCTGTAGACGATGCCGCCGGTGACGCTGTTGCCCGTCATGACGCCTTCGCCGTGCGGGAGCTCGAAGATGGGCGGCTGGTTCGCCACACCCGCGCAGGCCGCGAGGCCGCTGAAGCCGGGAGTCGGGTGGTTGCCCTCCCAGCACGGCCAGCCCTGGTTGGCGCCGCGCTGGACGACGTCGACCTCTTCCCAGTTGCTCCAGCCGACGTCACCGGCGACCGGCAGGCCGAGGTTCGGGTCGATGCTGAACCGGAACGGGTTGCGGAACCCGCGCGCGAACACCTTGCTCGCGGTCGAGCCCGGGTTGGCCGGGTCGTAGTACGGGTTCCCCGGCACACCCTTGCCGTCGGCGGTCAGGTGGAAGATCTTGCCGTACGGCTGGTTGATGTCCAGGGCACGCAACGAGTTCGTGTCCATCTGCCGGAAGTCGCTGTTGTCCCCCATGGACATCCACAGCGTCCCGTCCGCGGCGGCGATGACGCCGTTGATGGCGTGGACGTTGAAGACGCCCGGCACTTCGAACAACGTCTGCTCACCGGTCAGCCCGGCCGGCGCACCGGCCGCGTCCACGGTCACCGTGAACCGCGCCATTCGCATGACGAAGCCACCGGTGATGTTGATCGACCGCGTGAGGTAGATGGCGTGCGACGTCGCGTAGTCCGGCGCTACCGCCAGCCCGACGAGACCGAGGTCCTCGTCGGTGCGGACCGGCAGCGTCGCGATCGTCTTGCCGGCCCCGGTGACCGGCAGCCAGCGGACGCGGCCGTCCTTGCCGGTGGCGAGCACGGAGTTGTCCGGCAGGTAGGCGAAGTCCGTGAGCTGGTACTGCCCCAGTCCGGAATCGGTGTCCCGCAGGACGAACCCCTGCGGGAGTGTTGTTGCCGCCGCCGCCACCCCCGTGGACACGACGGGCAGTAACGCCCCGGTCATGACTGCCGCCACCAGAGCGTGGCGCAGTGCGCGAAGCTTTCCCAAGGCCATGTGGCCCCCCTTCCCAAGCGATCACTTATCGCCGGAAGAGGGGGGCCAGTTGCACTCGGCCGGGTGTTTTTACCCGAATGTGACCTACAGCCCGTAACGGGTCCTGACTCGTTACGGGACAACCTGCACGACGTCACCGATGTGCAGCGTGTTGAAGAACTTCAGGGACGCGCCCGCCGACAGGTGGATGCAGCCGTGCGAGTACACCGAAAGGCTGCCGGTGTGGAAAGCGTCGCCCGGGTAGAAGAACACCGAGTTCGGCATCTCCGCGTTGTCGAATTCCTTCGACAGGTGCACCTTTTCCTTCGACAGCACGTGGAACGTGCCGGTCGGGGTCTCGTTGCCCTTGCGGCCCGGCAGCATCGGCACCGGACCGTAGACGACCTTGCCGCCCTCCAGCAGCCACGCCTTGTGCGCGGAGATGTCGACGCAGGCGGCGGTGCCCGACGCCGCGGCCGCCGCCGCGCACGGGACGTCCGGGTTCGGCGCCGGTTGCGGCTTCGGCGTCGGCTTCGGGGTGGGCTTCGGCTTCGGCTTGGCCGAGGTGCTGGTCGGCGCCGCCTTCGAAGTCGACGTGGGAGTCGGCGTCGGCGTCGCACTGGTGGTGGCGGGCGCGGAGGTCGTGCTGGAGGTCGTCGGCGTCCCGCCGCCCGTACCCGCGGCGGCGACGGCGCCACCGCCCGCGTTCGGGCCTGCGGCCGAGCCCCCGCCGGAGCAGGCGGCCAGCACGAACGCAGTGGCCAGCGCGGCCGCTCCCGCCAAGAGCCTTTTCACGATCCGGTACCCCCAGCTGTGTCGATCATCGCGTTTGGACATCGATAAAGACGGCGGTCACCCGGTCGAGGTTCGTCCCCGAAGGTCACGATTGGGTAGCTGCTCACCCTCCGCTCCACCCGCGGGTGGAGTCCGGGATCCACCCGGGCCCGATCCGCGGGCCGACGAAACCGGGCCGCCGGTCGCCGAAACTGGCTGCACCTTCGAACCAAGGGGAGCCCCGGAAATGCCCAGCGCCGCGAACGTCCTGCTCTACGCCGCCATCGCCGGCCTCGTCCTGTACAGGGTCGTCTACCAGCAGATCCGCGGCACGCTGCTCACGCGCAAGGCGCTGGTCACGATGCCGCTGCTGCTCGTCGCGGTCGGCGGCTACCTCACGCTGAAAGCGCTGCCCGGCGCGTCCGCGGCCGAACTGGGCCTGCTCGGTGCCGACCTGCTGGTGCTCGCCGGGCTCGGCGTCCTGCGCAGCACCACGACCACTCTCACCGAGCGCGACGGCACGACGTTCCAGAAGGGGTCGGCGGTCACGATCGGGCTGTGGGTGCTGACCGTCGCGGTCCGGATCGGTGTGGTGGCGCTGGGTACCGCACTCGGTGTCGCGGGGGCACTGACCTCGGCGTCGATCGCCCTCGCCCTCGGCATCAGCATCGCGGTGCAGAACGCGACGACCTACCGGCGCATCCGGCGCCGCGGCCTGCCGCTCGCCGGCCGGCGCCCGGCGCTCAGCCGCTGACGCGCCCCAGCATGCGCGCGTACATCCGGCCCGGGCTGGGCACCGACGCCGGTACCAGGAACCCCGGAAGCGGCGGCAGCCCGCCGACGAACGCGCCGAGCTGCTCGTACAGCGCGGCGGCACCGGCCGGGCGGGCTTCCGGGTCCTTCGCCAGCATCTCGGCGAGCAGCGTGTTGAGCGGCTTCGGGACGCCCGCCACCGGCGGCGGCAGTTCCTTGACCTGCCGCTCGAACACCGCGTACGCCGTGGGCCCGTCGAAGAGCCGCCGCCCGGTGAGCATCTCGTGCAGCACGCACCCCAGCGCGTAGAGGTCGCTCCGCGGTTCGGCACCGCCCCGCTGGATCTGCTCGGGAGCCATGTACGACGGCGTCCCGAGCAGCTGCCCGGCCCGCGTGAACTGCGCCGCGTCGGCTTCCCGGAGCACGGCCAGCCCGAAGTCCATCACCTTCACACCGCCGTCGGGCCCCAGCATCAGGTTGGACGGCTTGAGGTCGCGGTGGCAGACCGCCAGCGCGTGGGCGGCGGTCAGCACCGCGCACGCCTGCGCCGCGATCGCCGCGGCCCACGGCACCGGCAGCGGCCCGTGCTCGGCGAGCAGGTCGGCCACGGTCACGCCGTCGACGAACTGCATGACCTGGAACAACCGGTCGTCGTGGGTGCCGTAGTCGTACAGCGTCGGCACGCCGGGGTGGTCGAGCGTCGCCAGGATGCGGGCCTCCCGCGCGAAGCGGGCTTCCAGCTCTTCGTCGCGGCCCGGCAGCCTGAGCAGCTTGATCGCCACGCGCCGGCCCAGCCTGCGGTCGTGCCCGCCGTGCACCGCGCCCATCCCGCCGCGGCCGAGCGGCAGCTCGTCGAGCTCGTAGCGGTCGGCGATCAGCATCCGTTCCCCTCCGGCTCACTGCCCTCCGGGGCGCAGCCGTCCTTCGACGAGTCCGGCAAAGCCTAGCCGGACCAGGTCACGGCCGATTTCGGCCGCCTGTCGCAGGACGTCGTCGAACTCGGCGAGTTTTCCGAAGACCTGGCCGTATTCGCGCTGGACGGCGAGCGGGACGCGCGGGATCCGCACCCGCCTGCCGTCGATCCGGGTGGACGCGGACGTCGCGGGCAGGTCGGCCGCGCGCAGGCAGCCGGCCAGGAAGCCCGCGTCGAGCCGGTCCGCGTCGACCCGGTACACGGTCAGGCCGGCGCCGACCGGCCGAGACGGTCCACTGTGGACATAAGCGATGCCGGTCACCGACGCGACGACGTCCCCCTCCTCGGCGAGCGGGTACTCGGCGTCCACGCGCACCGCCGCGTGCCTGACCTCGACGACACCGGCCTTGACCAGCTCGCCGATCGTCGTGAACGCCGGTTCGGCGTCCGCCGCTTCGAGCGGCGGGAGCTGCGGGGCCAGCTCGGCGAACCGGGCCCGCACGGCCTGGAACGCCTGCCCGGGGTCCTCGTCCCTGGCGCGGCGGTGGGCCGGGGTGAGATCTACGTCGTCGTCGAGCAGATCGATGATCCGGACGCCGGATTCGGGCCGGGCCAGGAAGGCCCGCCAGCTCTCTTCGACGGTGGACAGTTCGTCGCCCGCTTCGCCGAGCAGCACCGTGGACGGCGCACGCTCGCCGGGAGCCGGCCGCCGCAGCAGCCAGAGGTCAGGGCCCGCCGAGGCCAGCGTGACGACCGCGCGGACCGCACCCGCGCGCAGCAGGTTGCCGCGGATGCGCTTGCCGCTGCGCCGGCCGGCCGCCGCGCCGGGCATCAGGATCGCCACCGTGCCACCGGGTTCGACGTGCGCGAGGCAGTGCTGCACCCAGGCGAGCTCGGGTTCGCCGCGCGGGGGAAGGCCGTACTCCCAGCGCTCGTCGCCCACCAGCTCGTCGTGCCCCCACGCGCGTTCGTTGAACGGCGGATCGCACAACACCGCTTCGGCGGCCCGGCCGGCGAAGGCGTCTTCGCGCAGCGCGTCGACCGCGTAGATCTCCGCCTCGATGCCGCGCAACCGCAGCCGCAGGGCCGCGATCGACGCCGTCATCGGATCACTGTCCTGCCCCAGCACGGTTTTCGCGCCGCTCGCCAGCGCGAGCGAGCCGAAGCCGCACGCCGGGTCGAGGATGGTCGTCACCGGGCCGGCGAGCCGGGCCATCAGCTCGGCGATCGGCTCCGGCGTGGCCGACAACCGCCGTGAATGCGCCTCGAAGTACCGGTGGCACAACAGCTCGAACGCTTCGACCGGCCCCGCCTGGTGCGTCATCTCGCTGAGCAGCGTGAGCAGCTCCGGGTCGTCGAGGGCGCTGTCGAAGGTGTCGAAGATGCCGGCCTGGAAGGCGAAGAAGACGCCCGCGCGGCTGACGCGTTCGGCGAGGTCGAGGTCGTCGCCGAGGGCCCGCAAGCGCTGCCACGCGCGTTCGCCGGCGCTCAGCTCGAACTTCTTGCCGCGCGCGGCGAACCAGCCGGCGACGGCGGAAAGGCCGAACAACGGGCTCGACGCCGTGCCGCCGACCGGCTGCGGGAAGTCCGGGTAGCGGCGGCGCCAGTTGCTGACCGCCGCCCGGCCGACCCCGGCGAGCCGCGCGATGTCGGCCGCGCTGACCGTGGCGTCGTCGTCCATGGCGAGGACTCTATCGGAGGATGGTCCCGTCAACCGACCTGCTTGTGAACTCAGTCAACCAATGC
This sequence comes from Amycolatopsis sp. NPDC026612, assembly GCF_040638285.1. Classification (NCBI taxonomy): domain Bacteria; kingdom Bacillati; phylum Actinomycetota; class Actinomycetes; order Pseudonocardiales; family Pseudonocardiaceae; genus Amycolatopsis; species Amycolatopsis sp. NPDC026612. The sequence continues at coordinate 101,001 of NZ_JBEZYB010000020.1, read as the reverse complement.
TTTCATGGGGGCATGACACACGATCGGTACGTCCTGCGGTACGCCGCCGGGTCGGACGTCGGCAAGCGACGCCGGGTCAACGAGGACGCGGTCTACGCGAGTTCCCGTCTGCTCGCCGTCGCCGACGGCATCGGCGGTCAGCCGCACGGCGAGGTCGCCAGCGCGACGGCGGTCGACGTGCTCCGTGAACTCGAAGTCGACCTGCGACGGGTCGATCTGACGAACGTGGACCTGGCCGCGACCCTGGCCGGCGTGGTCAAGTCGATCGACGAGCGGCTGCACGAAGTGGTTTCCCAGGAGCCGACGACCGACGGCATGGGCACCACGCTGACAGCCCTGCTGTTCGACGGCGCCGAGTTCGCGGCCGCCCACATCGGCGACTCCCGCGGCTACCTCCTGCGCGACGGCGGCCTGCGCCGGCTGACCCGCGACCACACGCTCGTGCAGGCCCTGGTCGAGGACGGCCGCGTCGCCGCGGAGGACGCCGAGTCCCACCCACGGCGTTCGCTGCTGATGAAGGCGTTGCAGACGGCGGGTTCGGGCGACCCGGACATCTGGACGTTCAAGGCGAAGCCCGGCGACCGTTACCTGCTCTGCTCCGACGGGCTGAGCGGCCCGGTCTCCGAAGCCAAGATGCGCGACGTGCTGGCGGCCGGTTCACCACCGGCCGAGGTGGTCCAGGAGCTGATCGACCTGGCCAACGAAGGCGGCGGCCCGGACAACATCACCTGCGTGGTCGCCGACGTCACGGCCTGAAGCCCGCTGCTCAGACCCACCTTCCGGGTCGCTTGAGGCCATCCGGTATCGTCTTCTGCGGAGGATTGGCCGAGCGGCCTAAGGCGCACGCTTGGAAAGCGTGTTGGGTTCACGCCCTCGCAGGTTCGAATCCTGTATCCTCCGCCGCAGTAACCAGGCGAACGCCGGGCAGCCTTCACGGGCGGCCCGGCGTTCGTCGTTTGGCCCCTTCGCCCGCTCGCGCCCGAGCCGCCCGCGTGGACCCACCGTCGGTATGTCCGGGCGCGTTCGCGCGGCACTTTCGGCCGCGGGGAAGATGAAATGCCTTCAGTGCTGCGGAATTCTCGCCCCGTACGAGGAGTTACGAAGAGGGCTGAACGAAGGGCGTTACGCCGGTCGCGCTAGTCTCGTCCTCACCTCGCCCGCCCCTGTCGAGAAAGGCCGGTAGTGGCACGAAAACCGCTCTGACCTGGGGTAGCGCTGGCCAGCGACTTCAGTGTGCGGCATTGGTGGCGGGACAACCCCCGCACAGACCGTAATCGGCCCGGCCCCGGACGTTCCCACGTCCGGGGCCTTGCTGATTCCGGACCCGCGATCACTCGGCAAAGTCTGATGATCACGCTGAGTCGCTGGATCTGTTTCAATGGAATCCGTCCCCGTACGACACCAGAATTCGAGGAGTAGAGGCCCGATGGCCGGAGTCGAAGAGATCCGCGCTGGCATCGCGCTCGCCAACGAGAAGGCGTCCGCGAGCATCGCCGCCCTGCAGCAGGCAGCGCAGTCTCTCGAAGAAGCTCAGCAGTCGCTCGCACAGGCGACCCAAGGGAGCAGCCAGCACGAAGTGAGCCAAGCGCACGGACTGCTGGCGGAGGCTCTGCAGGGCATCAACGGCCTGCAGAGCACCGTCCAAGCCAGCATTTCCTCCGCCGACTCCTACTCGGCGCGTCTCTAGCCGGATGACGCTCGCCGAACTCCACCAGCTGCTCACCGCTGCCGTCACCGGGCTCGCCGACGCGCGAGCCCACTCCGAACGGGCCACAAGCCTGCTCGGGGAAGCCCGGCAAGCTCTCGTGGACGCCCAGGCCAAGGCCGATCCCTGGCTTCCTTCGCAATACGCACAGGCCGGCGAGGGGCTGGACCAGCTCCTCGTCCGGCTGCACGCTGCCGAGGATCTGGTGAGCGGATACCGGTCGCGCCTGTAATCCTTTCTTGGGGACCACTTTTCTTGGGGACGCCGATGGCCAACAAGTCAGCCGAGCAACGCAACCGCGTCGAAACCGCACTCGACCGGGTCCGCCATCAGATCGGACTGGTACTGGGCGCGGCGGCCGGGGCGCGCCAAGCCGCGGAGGCCGATCTCGCCAAACTCCAGCTGGAGCGGGACATCGTCCGCGTCGGCATGAACCACGCCAGCGCCGAGCAGCAGAACGAGTGGTCCCGCCACCCCGCCGCACACGAGGTGTTCGGCGCGCTCGGCAGCGTGCGAACCGCTTTCTACACCGACTGGAGCCAAGGTCCCGCCACGCTGCGGGAGCTGGTCGCGCAGAACGCACCCGGGCCGGCCGGGCTGCCGCCGGGCGACTGGCTCGGCAAGGTCGGGCACAACGCCGGCCTGACGTCGCCCGGCCTGTGGCGCGTCGGCTCCGCGACCGCCGCGGGCGGCGACGCCACCCGCACGTTCGACGTCGCCGTCCCGTTGCTCGACGAGTCGCACCTGGCGATCACGTCGGCGCCGAAGACGCGGCCCACGATCGACGGCATCGTGCAGAACCTGCTGGTCCGCGTGCTCTCGACGTTCGAGCCCGGCGCGGTGCGCGTGCACCTGTGGGACATCGGGCAGCTGACCGCGATCCTGCCCGACCTCTACCCGCTCAGCCACACCAGCGCGCTCTCGCTGTACGACCCGGGACGGCTCGAGGACCTCCTCGACGAGCTGGCCGGGCACATCCGCCGCATCCACGCCAGCTGCATGTCCGCCGGATTCACGTCGCTGCGGGAAATGCGGAACAAGACCGAGCAGCGGGGCGAGCCGTTCCGCGTCGTCGTGCTGTACGGCAACGGCGAAACCCTCGAGCCCGAACGCGCCCGCGACCTCAAGCGCGTCGCGAGCGGCGCGCTGGCCGCCGGCATCTGCCTGATCATGGTGGACGTGCCGACCGCGGTGAGCGCGCCGGTCGAAACGCTGAGCCTGCTCGACGACCGGCACGCGATCAGCAGCATGACCGGCACCGACCTGGTCGTCGACCTCGATCCCGCGATGCCGTCCGCGCAGGTGATCCGCGCGATCGACACGATCGCCAAGGCACTGATCGCCAAGCAGGGCGGCCCGCGGTCGTTCGACGACCTCCTGCCGGCGGAGCTGGGCCAGGAGAACTCGGCGCGGGAACTGCGGGCCCCGGTCGGGTTCTTCGAAGGCGAGCCGGTCGAGGTCGTGATCGGCGACCCGAGCCCGCACGTCCTGATCGGCGGCCCGTCCGGTTCGGGCAAGACGAACTTCCTGTACGCGCTGCTCGGCAGCCTCGCGGCGCGCTACACCCCGGAAGAGCTGGCGCTGTACCTGCTGGACTTCAAGGAAGGTGTCTCGTTCGCCGGTCTGGCGCCGGGCCGGAAGGACGCGAGCTGGCTGCCGCACGCCCGGCTCGTCGGCGTCAACGTCAACACCGACCGCGAGTTCGGCCTGGCGCTGCTGAGGTTTCTGGCCGACGAGCTGCGCCGCCGGTCCGCGGCCGCGAAGGAGCACGAGGTCACGAACCTCGCCGATCTCCGCGAAGCCGACCCGGGCGGGCACTGGCCGCGGATCGTCGCGGTGATCGACGAGTTCCAGTACCTGTTCGCCGGCCGTGACCAGGTGACCGCCACGGCGACGCAGCTGCTGGAGGACATCGCCCGGCGCGGCCGGTCGCAGGGCATCCACCTGGTGCTGGCCAGCCAGGACGTCGCCGGCATCGAGGCGTTCTGGGGCAAGCCGGCGGTGTTCGAGCAGTGCACGCTGCGGATCGCGATGCCGAAGGCGCGGCGCGTGCTGGCCGAAACGAACAACGCGGCGGTGTCGGCGCCGAAGTGGCACGCGGTGATCAACCACGACTCCGGCGTCGCCCACGGCAACCAGCTGGCCCACATCCCGGACGCGAGCAGCAAGAACGTGTTCGTCCGGCTGCAGCACCGGCTGTGGGAGGAGTACGCGGGCCGCTTCCCCCGGCCGCGCCTGTTCGACGGCGCGCATTCGCCGATCCTGGAACAGTTCCCGGCGTACCTCGACCTCAAGCCGACTTCGAAGCCGCGGGCCCTGCTCGGCCAGTCGATCGACGTCACCGAGACGGCGTGCGGCGCCGACCTGCCGCGGGCGCCGGGCCGCAACGTCGCGGTGCTCGGCTCCGCCACCGCCGAGGCACTGTCCATCATGGACTCGTCGGCGCGGTCGCTGTCCCGGCAGTACGAACCCGGCGAAGTCGAGTTCGTGCTGAGCTGCCCGATCGAGGCGTGCGCCCCGGCCGCCCTGGAACTGACCGAGCGGCTGCGCGCGGACGGCCACGCGGCGTCGCTGGTGGACGACCTGACCGGCGTCCTCGAGTCGATGAACGGCTCGATGTCCGGCGGCGCGAAGGTGCTGCTGCTGTACGGGGTGGACGCGGCACTGCCGGTTCTGGAGACGAAGGGCGTCGGCCAGCTGAAAAGCGGGCTCGACCACCTGCGGGTCATCCTGAAGCAGGGACCGGGCCACGGCGTCCACACGATCGGCTGGTGGCGCAGCATCGCCCGGCTCAAGGACACCCTGGGGTTCGGCGGCACCGACGACATCGGCACTTGGGCGGCGCTCGACGTCCAGGGCAACGAGCTGTCGCCGTTCGCGGCGGGCCAGGTCGTGCACTGGTCGCCGCGCCCGGGCCGCGCGTTGTTCTTCGACCGCACCACCCACGGCGCGCCCGAAGTGATCATCCCGTTCCAGCGTCCGGAGAACGACCGATGACCGATGACGGTGCCACCGCGGCCATGCGGTACAAGGAGATCATCGCCCTCTCCCGGGGGTCGGCGGACAACCTGCGTGCGTGGGAACGGGCGCGGGCCGAGGCACTGGAAGCCGAGCTCGAGGCGGCCCAGACCGCGATCGAGGTGGCCACCGACCGCGAGGCGAGGGCGGCCGAGCGCGCGACGCGCTGGTGGAAGATGGCGCTGCACAACATCCAGGGCCTGACCTGGCTCCCTCCGGGCGACCACCCGCGCCCGGTCACCACGGCGCGCGCGGCCTACCTGGAGCGGTACCTCGAGGAGGTCAAGCCGAGTTACCAGGAGCTGGTCCAGGCGGTGCTGGCGTTGGGGTGGCGGGCCAAGCGGGCGGCCGCCAAGCGGGGTGAGCAGCCGCCACCGGCCTAGATGTCGAACACGGTGTCGCAGGGATCGTCGTCGGCCGGAGCCGGTCTGCGCGGCCGCGGCGCTTGACGCTGCGCCGGAGACGGCCCGGCCGGTTCCGGCCCTTTCCCGGCGGCGACGGCTTCCCGGACGGCGGCGGTGATGGTGCGGCTGAGCGAGACCGCGTCGAACCGCATGGCCTCGGGCGCGAGCCGCACCTCGCTGACGATCCCACCGGGTCCGGCGAGCACGGTGACGCTCCGATCCGGCGAGACGACGGTCGTGTGGTCACTCCCGGCGATCCCGGCCAGGAGGCGCTGGTTCTCGGCCTTGCGGTGTTCGATCTGCCTGAGCTGCCAGCGCAGTTCCTCGACCAGCTGCGCGTTGTTCATGGTCTCCCCTGCCACGGTCCCGGGCTCCCGGGCGGCGCCTGGGGTGGTACGCGGACGAACTCGTAGAACCTGCTGAAGGCGTGCTCTGTCACGCCGTAGCCCCGGCCGTGCGCGACCCAGCGGAGGTCTGCTTCGGACAAGCCGAATTCCACCGTCCGGATGCAGACCCGGTCCCGGCCGTCGAGCTGTGCGGCCAGGCGGGCCAGCTGCAGTTCACGGCGTTCCCGGCCGCGCGCGATCCGGATGATCCGCACCGTCATCGAAGCTGCGAAGAGACCACCGAGCACGAACAGCATCGGCAGGACGATCAGTGGCGAGAAAGAGTTGCCGGCGCGGGCGGCCAGGTCCGTCATCGCGCTGCCTCCCCGCTGCGGAGGCTCCAGGCCACCTTCGCCGTCGCTTCGGCGACCGCCGGCCAGGCGTCTTCGGACTCCGCGATGACCGACAGGATCACCACGGACCGGCCGTCCGGCAGCGGGATCTGGTACTCCGCCTTGATCTGCGTCCGGACGTCCCCTTCGGGCAGGGGGAATTCGCCACCGCTGATGGCGACGACGGCCGGCCCGATCGGCAGCCGCACCGGCTGCACCACCGCTCGCTTGTGCCGGCCGCGGTACTCCTCGGCCATCGCGGCGACGAGGGCGTCCCGGCTGCCGGGCGCGGTTTCCGGCCAGAGCGCCACGCCGAGCGTCAGGGTGGCCACGTCACCCTTCCGTGGGCCGACGGCGAACTTGCCGAACACGCGGACGCCGTTGGCCTGCATGGCCGGCACCAGGGCCATCAGGTAGCTGCCGAACTGTTCGACGCTGGTCCCGGACGCCACGTTTTCGGCGACCATCCGGGCGTGCCCGCGGTTGAGCTGGTCGTCGGTGCCCACCGGCAGGCCGGCGAAGCCAGGCGGCAGGTCGATTTCGAGAGGCATCAGTTCCACACCTCGTCTTCCGTCCGCTGACGTCGGCGCGCCGGCGCGTTGTCGGCCTGTTCTCCGGCATCGGCCGCGTTTTCCGCCGCCACGATCACCAGCGGAGCAGGCCCGGCGACGAGCGCTGAGCTGGTGACCGCCAGCTGGCCCACGTCCTTCGGGACCCAGTAGTTGAGCAAATCGCCGATCGGCCCCTCGAAGTCCACGCCGATCACCCGGGCGCCGGCGTCGGCCTGGAGCTGGGCACCGACGGCCCCGTAGCCGAGGGCCTTCGCGACCGCCGCGCCGCCCGTCGGCAAGAAGCCGCCGATCAGCGAAGTCCCCGCCCCGATTCCGTCGAAGATCAAGGTTTCCCCGGCGACGTCGGCGCCGGCCAGCTTGGCCGCGGCGTGGCCGGCCAGCGCCGCTATCCCGAACGTGGTCGCCACCGCACCCGCAACCTCCTTGAGCGGATCGGGGAGGAACTCACCGGCCAGGCCAAGGGCATTGCCGATGTCACCCACCACGTCCGAGGTCTTGCCCAGCAGTTCCGCGTGGTCCTGGACGAAGTTCAACGCCTCGTCGACCCCGTCGGCGAGGGTGGCCGACAAGTCGACAAGGGCCCCGCCGACGGCGTCGCCGAGCTTGTCGAGGACGTCCGGCTCGTCCGGGGCCGGCTCCTTGGCCCGCCGCAGCTGCTCGGCGACCCGGGCGGCGGCGTCCGTGTGGTCCTGCTGGAGCTGCTTCGCCGCGTCTTGGACGTTCTGGCAGCCGTCGATGGCCGTCTGGAGCTGCTGGCCCGCGTTGTCCAGGAGACGCTGGGCGATCTGCAGGGACGACTGGTCCGGGAACGTCCGGTTGGCCAGCGCGAGGTCCGGGTTCGCCCGCGCCTGCTCGGCCGCCCGGGCCGCGGCTTCCGCGCGCGCTTCCAGCTCGGCCGCGCGTTTCTGCAGGTCACCGAGGTTCTGCGCCCAGCCTTCGAGCGCGTCGGCGGCGCAGGTCATCGACTTGGCCGCATCGTCGAGGTAGTCCGGCAGCGGACCGAGGCGGCGGGCGAAGGCTTCGCTGGCCTCGCCCTGCCAAACGCCCTGCTTCCGGACGATCCGGCGGAGCGAATCGTCGGCCTCGGCCAGGTCGCCGCCCACGGCGCGGTACTTGCCGGCCAGATCGGTGATGCCGTCGAGGTCGCCGGGCGCCGGGTCGAAGCCCAGGGCCGGGAAGTCGCGGGCGCTCACCGGTCGAGGCCGTTCAGGAGGCCGGTGATGCCGCCGGTCGCGCCGCCGCCGACCGGCCCCTCCCCGCCGGTGACACCACCGCCGACCGGGCCTCCGCCCGGCTGCCCGACCACGGGGTAGTGTCCCCGCGCGCCGCCCGGCTGGCCGCTGTCCGGGAGGTCACCCAGCACCGCCGAGCCGAACTTCCCCAGCTCGCCGCCGAACTGGGCCTCGATCTCCTCGTACTTCCGCTTGGCCGCCTCGAGCCGCTCCGTCACCCCCGAAGCCGCCTCACCCAGCCGGCCGATGCCGAAGCTCCAGGCCTCTTCGAAATCTACTCCGGCCTTGCCCAGCTCCGTCGTGCCCAGCGAGCCGAACGCCCCACCGCCGCCGAGCTTCTTGTTCGCGTCGGCCATCCTGCCCGCCGCCGTGCCGAGGTCGTCGATGAGCTTGCCCAGCTCGTCGACCTTCACCGCATACCCGTGCCCGTCCACGCCACCCTCCCCTTGTGGTCCCGTCCACCGTAAGACGGCCGTCGACGCTCCGCGGTTTCGTCGTCACCCAAAGGTGTCAAAAACGAAAAGGGCCACTCCCGGGCAATGCGCCCGGAAGTGGCCCCACCGCAAAGAGAACTACTTAACGAAGACCTGCTCCAGCCAGTCGAGGAAGTCGCAGAGCGCGTCCTCGAGCGGGTTGCCCGCGCCCGGCCGGAACCGGATCACCTGCGGGTCGTGGTCGCTGGCCTGGTCGGCGAACTCCGCGTTGATGTGGACGACGTCGTAGTCGACCCCGCGCGGCGCCTTCGACGCCAGGATGTGGTCCAGCACCTGGGACTGGCCCTCGAAAACGTAGCTGTACCGCTCGGCTTCGGGCACCGACGCGATCAGGTCCTTCAGTGCGCCACCGGCGGTGAGCGTCTGGACCGCGGGCGAGAACGGGTAGTCGTTCAGGTCGCCCGCCACGACGATGTTGGCGCTGCGATCGGCCGCCAGCAAGGAATCGACGAATCCGCGCAGCACCGTGGCCTGCTTCGCCCGCTGCACCTCGGAACTCCGCGACGGCGGCTGGAACCGGCCGTGCGTGGGCTGGTCACCGCCCTTGGAGTTGAAGTGGTTGGCGATGACGAACACCGTGCGGCCCTTGAAGACGAACTCACCGGCAAGCGGCTTCCGGCTGGTGGTCCACGCTTCGTTCGTGGGGTCGACGCGGCCCGGTGACGCCGTCAGGTGCACCTTGCCGTGTTCGCGGACCACGCCGACGGCCGTCGTCGACGTCCCACCCGGACGATCCACAAAGGACACGCGGGCCGGGTTGAACAGGAACACCACGCGGATGTTGCCGCCCGGCTGGCCACCGTCCTGGTCGTTCACCGGGTCGATCGAGCGCCACTGGTAGCGCGGACCACCCTTGGCGACGATGGCGTCGGTGAACTTCTGCAGCGTCTGGTCCGCCGCCACCGTGCCGTCGTCGGTCGCGCCCGTGTTGTCCTGGATCTCTTCCAGGTTAACGATGTCCGGCGTCGCGAGGTGCGTGACGATCGCCTCGCCGAGCCGGTCGTACTTCGCCTGCGGGTCGCCCGGCGCCAGGTTCTCGACGTTGTACGTCGCGACGGCGAGCTCGCCGGAGCGCTGCTTGCGCGTGGTCTCGCCCTGCAGCCCGTTGTCCTTTTCCGTGCCGAGCACGCTGGCGAACAGCGTGTAGCCGCCGAAGTTGCTGTACTCGACCGGGCCCGAGGTCGTGCCGGTCAGCACGTCACCGACGTTGAGCTTCGGGAACGGCCGCTGGTCGAACGGGATCAGCGACGACACCTTCGTGACACCGCTGTTGAGCTGGTCGTAGCCCAGGTAGACACTGCCGCCGCGGACGGACTTGTGCTGGTCCGGCTTGGTCGTCACGTACAGCTCGTTGAACGAGTTCGACGGGCCGACGACGCGGGCGTCGGTGACGCTCACGATCTCGCTCTCGTGCGCCTCCCAGAAGTCCAGGGCGTACTTCGACGGCTCCAGGGTGAGCGGTTCGATGTTCCCACCGGGCGACGGCGCGTACGTCTCCGGCACGGTGTCCGGGTTCAGCACCGTCGGCGCAGGGAGGGCGTTCCCGTGGGAGTCGACCGTCCACTGTGCACTGCCCAGCTCGGTGAGCGACTGGTAGTTCGACGTCGCCGGGGCGTCCGGGTAGAACTCGCGGACGGTGCCGGTCGCGGTCACCGCGTCGCCGACCGCGACGGCCGGGCTCGTCGAGCCGGTGAAGACGAACAGGCCCTCGCTGGTGCGCGGGTCGGCGTCCGGGTTCGGGTCGGTGACCCAGAAGCCGCGCGACGAACCGAACGCCCGGGTCGCGGTGACGACACCGGTGACGCCCGAGACCTTCTTGTCCTTGAAGGGCGAAATCCTCGTGGTGCCCTGGATGTCGTGGATCTTCGCCGGGGTCGGCGCCGGGCCGGGGTCGCCGCCCGTCGACTCACCCGCGGTGTTGGTCGGGGTCGGCTCGCCGACGGTGAAGTCGGCGGCGTTGTCGTCGGTGTCGGCGAGGGCCGTGCCGCGCGCGACGGACGTCGTGTTCGACGGCGCCGCAGCCGGGTTGCCTTCGCGCACGGTCGCCGTGCCGAACCCGGCGAGGTCCTTGATCCGGGGGTCGGCGGCGCAGTCCGCGACGGTCTTGCAGGTCAGCGCGGTGGTGCCGGAGACGAGGGCGATGGTGCCGGCGGTGGCCGACATCGCGATCGCGCCGGTCGCGTCCGGCGTGGGCAGCGCGACGGTGCCCCCGGCACCCTTGCCCTCGGCCACGAGGTAGCGCCCGCCCGGCGCGACACTGCCGGCCAGCGGCGTCACCTGCCAGGTGCTCGACGGGCCGGCCGAACCGGACAGGTACTGGACGCTGAAGCCGGCCAGGCTCGCGGCCGCCGCTCCGCGGTTGGCGAGCTCGACGAAGTCGCTGGTGAGCGTCGCTCCCGAGTTGCCACCTCCGCCGTAGACCTCGGCGATGACCGCGTCGGCGCTCGGTGTGGCGAGCGCGGCCGGTGCGGCCACGCCCCCGAGCACCAGGCCCGACGCGACGGCCACCGTGAAGACGGCCTTGGATCCGTGGGTCTTGGTCACCCTGAGTCCCCTTTGTGCTTGAACAGTCGTGGCATAGTCCCCCGAACAAGTGAGGAGGAGGAAGACAAAGATGCAACGATTCGTAACAACTACTTTCGTCGTCACCCACTCGGCAGAGCAGGTTTCGTGATCACGCTCGTCCTCGGCGGAGACGTCAACATCCAGGGCCGCACGACCCCCTCGACCGCGTTCGACCGGCTGGATCCGCTGCTCGAGGGCGCCGACGTCCGGTTCGTGAACTTCGAGGGACCGATCCACGCGGCGATGGTCGAAGCGCTGAAGTCGGCGGGCATCGACGTCGTTTCGTGCGCCAACGACGCCGCCCACCCGCCGGCCGCGGTGCTGGCCGGCCTCGCGGTGCTCGACGACGCCGGGATCGCCCACTGCGGCGCGGGCGCGAACCTCGACGCCGCGCACGCACCGGCGGTGCTCGAGCGGTCCGGCGAAAAGGTCGCGTTCCTCGCGTACAGCTCACTTCGCCGCCCCTACAGCCAACCCTCTCCGGGGGTTGCGCAAGCGTTTGCGACCACCGCGTACCAGCCGGATCCCCGGGTCGCCGAAGTCCCGGGCCGGCCCCCGGTCGTCCGCACGGCACCGGTGCCCGAGCACCTCGAGCGGCTCGTCGCCGACGTGCGGCAGGCCAAAGCCGGCAACGACCACGTCGTCGTCTCCATGCACTGGGGCCTGCCGGGGCCCGACCTGACCGAGTACCAGGTCACGTACGGGCGCGCCGCGATCGACGCGGGCGCCGACCTGGTCGCCGGGCACGGGCCGCACACCATCCAGGCCGTCGAGGTGTACCGCGGCCGTCCGATCCTCTACAGCCTCGGCAACCTCGTGTTCGACTGGCCGGCGATGCGCGGCCGGCACGTCGACGGGCTGCTGGCCGGCTGCATGCTGGGCGCCGAACCCCGGCTCGAGCTCATCCCGGTGCGTCGGAACGCCGACAACGAGTGCGAACCGCTCGCGGGAGACGAAGCGGCCAAGGTGCTCCGGTACGTCGCGGAGATCTCGGCACTGCGCGCCACGACCGTGACCGTCCAGCACGGAATCGCGTCCGTAGCTGTTGGTGTGTAACGGATCGCGTGCAGCGTGTGACAAGCGCGCACCGGCTTGTCACCCATCCGGCGCATCTGCCTTAAATGCACCTCAAGGACCGGAACAACCTGCGCGAAGCGGCGGTACGGTCTGCGTGAGCCGCCGGAAAAGTGGCACAGACCACTCCCCGACAGCTCTCGATCGGCACGACGCGGGGGGAGGGAGAACGATCATGTGGGGGCTGATTGTTCTCAGCTGCGTGTTCGTGCTGGTGCTGGGGATAGCCGCGGTCGTGGACCTTCGGGACCACGACCGCGGCGAGCACCGGGTCTAGCGCACCGCCCGCCTCCCCTTGTACCGGTCGAGGAGCGTGCGCGCGCCGGCCACCGCAACCCGCCCGGCGCCCTTCGCGCTCGCGGCCAGCACCGTCGTCCAGTCGAAGTAGTCGCGCCACAACACGATCCGGCCCGCCTCGACCTCGAACGTGCCACACACCCAGAACTCCGCTTCCCACGCTCCGCGGCGCAGCACGTCGGTGCGTTCGGTGAGGACGACGTTGCCGTCCGCGGCGATGTGGTGCGTCCGCGCCTCGAACCCGGAGCCGAACCGGGCCATCACGCGCAGCTGTTTCTCGACCGCCGCGATGCCGCGGGCGGGCGGCAACGGCACGTTCTGGTACACGATGTCGCTCGCCGCGAACGTCAGTGCGCGGTCGACGTCCAGTTCTTCCAGAGCCTTCAGGAAACCGGTCACCACTACCCGGGGTTCGTCGGTCATGACTCCAGGCTAAGGCTCAATGCGGCCGGTCGCCCGCGATGGCGACGCGCTCCGCGATCCGGACGTGGGGGTGGTAGTCGTTGACCGCGTAGTGCTGCGTCGCACGGTTGTCCCAGAACGCGACCGAGTTCGGCCGCCAGCTGAACCGGACCTGGAATTCGGGCGTGTGTGCCTGCAGGAACAGGTACCGCAGCAGCCGGTCGCTCTCGGCCCGGTCCAGTCCGACGATGTGCGTGGTGAACGCCTGGTTGACGAACAGGGTGCGCCGCCCGGTCTCCGGGTGCGTCCGGACCACCGGGTGTTCCACCGGCGGGAAGCGCTCCTGCCAGCGGCTCAGCAGTTCCGGGTCGGAGAACCGGTCGAAACCGGGGAGGTAGTCGTGCACCGCGGCCAGCCCGTCGATGCGGGCGCGGACGTCTTCGGGCAGGTTGTCGTAGGCGGCGGCCATGTCGGCCCACATCGTGTCGCCACCGACGGGCGGCACCTCGATCAGCCGCAGCACCGAGCCGAGCGCCGGCTCCGGCCGCCAGGTGACGTCGGTGTGCCAGATGTTCTCGTAGCCGGGCATGGCCGCGGTGCGCTCGAAGCGCGTGACCGCTTCGTCGTCACCCCGCGGGATGAACGGGTTGGTCTCCAGTTCGCCCCAGTTCGCGGCGAACGCGCGTTGCTGCGCCGAGGTGATCCGCTGGTCGCGGAAGAAGAGCACCTTCCACTCGAGCAGGGCCCGATTGAGTTCGTCGCGCAGTTCGGGGCCCAGCGGCGCACCCAGGTCGACGCCGTCGACCTCGGCGCCGATCACCCGGCTCAGCGGGCGGAGGGTGAACAGTTCGTACTCCTCCTGCGGTTCTCGGAGGATCCGGGGGCCTTCGACGATGCCATCCGCGGGCGTAAGGGCCTCGCGCAGCTGAATCCGAGCAGGCAGATCTACGGACATGGTTGTGCTCCAAGGGTTTTCGGGGAGTTCGGACGCCGGTTCGCGTCAGGCGGGCGGCGAACCCAGACGACCGCGCCGCAGCAGGAGCGCCGCGACACCCTCCCCGATCGACCGCACGAAGGCCCGGATCGGCGTACTTTCCGAGGTGGCGGGCATGTGTTCATGGTCGCTGCCTTCCCGGCGTGCGGTCAAGACGTCCACCTGGTGGAACGTCGGCAACGCCGCAGGTCACCGGGATGCGGACGGCTCAGGACCATGAGGCAAGATCTTCCACGATCGGGTGAGCGCCCTTGATGACGGAGGTCCCCATGCCGGAAGGCAGAGGCTCGCGGATCGGTAGTGACAACCCGGAGCTCCGCCCCGAGACCGGGGGCTCCGCCACCCGGACCCCCCCGAAGCGGAGTGACCGGCTGCGCGCCGGAGCCGACCTGCTCGACCAGGCGGCGGCCGCCGACGACAAGGCAGCGGGCCGGTTCGCCGAAGCCCGCGTCGACTCGACGCCGTTCGGCATCTCGCCGCAGGCCCGTGAACTCGCGGCGCGCTGGGCGGCGGCCCTCGCGGCCCGTGAAGCCGACGCGCGCGTCCTCGGTGACGAGACGTCGGATCTGGCGGGCCGGCTGCGCATGGCGGCGGAGAGCACCCGGAGCACCGGTTTCCGGGGGCGGTTGGCGGTGGCGCCGTGACCGCTCTCGGCGAGGTCTTCGAGCACCCGGCCCTGACCGCGGCGGCGGCGCGCCTGACGTCGTTGCGTGCGGCGGCCGGGCGTCTCGGCGTTCCCGACCCGGTCGCGGCGCTGCGGCACCTCGACTGCGCACCGGCGTCGATCCGCACGTCCGCCTCGGCGGTCGACACCGGCGCGCTGGCGGTGACCTCGGCCCAGGCAGAGTTCCGCGCCGGTGTCGACCACGCCGAAAACGGAGGCAGCGCCGAAACGTTCGGCACCTGGGCGGACACAGTGGACGGTCAGTACGCCGCGGCGGCCCGCGTGGCGGCCGAGACGGCGGCGTTGGGTCTCCGGATCGCCGACCGGCTCGACGAGCTCGCGGTGGCTGCGGCCGCGGAGGTTTGCGCGCTGGCCACCGGCGCGCAGGACGCGGCAGCGGCGGTCCTGACGGGCGACCGGTCCGCCGAAGTCGTGAGCGAGGTCAGCGTCGCGTGCACAGCGGTGGTCCGCGCGATCTCCACGAAGATCGCGGCCTTGTCCTCGCTGGCCGAGGAGCTGGAGCCGTTGACGACGCCGATCGTCCAGCTCAGCTGAAGTGCTCGCGGGCCCATTCGCCGAAGGGCCGCGCGGGATGCCCGGTGACCCGGGCGACGTCCAGCGAGACGGGTTCCGGGTCCTCGACGAGCGACGCCCAATAGTCCACCGCACCGGCCGCGAATTCCGCACCCAGGTGGGTACTCAGCTGTGCTTTCGCTTCCTCCGGCGGCTGTTCTTCCCACACGACAGGCTTTCCGAGAGCTTCGCCGATGAGCCGGACCTGTTCCGCCTGCGCAACGGATTCCGGACCGGTGACGAGGTAAACCTGCTTCGCGTGGTCCTCGGTGAGTGCCTTGACGGCCATGTCGGCGACGTCGCGTTCGTGGACGACCGACCGCTTCGCTTGCCCGTAAGGCGCCCGGACCACCCCGGTGCCGGCTTGCGGCGCCCAGGCGAGCGCGTTGGTGGCGAGACCGGTGACGCGGAGGAAGGTCCAGTCGTCCGTGACCTTTTCGATGGCGGCCTCGACGTCTCCCCACACGCCCCCGTCTTCGGCGGACATGGCGGAGAGGTAGACGATTTTCTTGCCCCTGAAGGGTTCCACGGCTTTCTCGATGCCGTCGGCGGCGAAGAAGGGCCAGAGCAGGTAGACGGCGTCGACCCCGGCGGCGGCCTCGGCGGGATCGGTGAGGTCGCCCCGGACGACGTCGACACCTTCGGGCGCCTTCGCGGAATCCCGGACAAGGACTCTCGTATCCACGCCCGCGGCCTTCAGGCCGGCGACGACGTGCCGTCCGGTGTGGCCGGTGGCCCCGGTGACGAGAACGGTCATGGTGCGCTCCTCAAGATCAGCTGGTGCCGACCACCGTCACACTTCAAGAGCACTTCAAGTCAAGCGGACGGCTCTTGCCGTGGCTTCCTGAGGTCCGTCTGCGCCGCATGACCGCTCAGGACACGGCGCGGGCGGTCAGCGGTCTGGGGACCAGACGCCGAGCCATTGTTCGGCGCCGTACTCCACATACCGCTTCACCTCGGTGAAGCCCAGCTTCGCCGCGAGCCGGAGGGAGGCGGTGTTGGCGGTCTGGGTGCGCAACGCGACCGACTCGCCGGGTCGTGTGGAAGCGAACCAGGCAAGCGCTCCCACGCACGCCTCCGTCGCGTACCCCTGCCCCCACGCCGAGGGCAGGAACAGGTAGCCGATTTCGGTTTCCCCCGCATCGCCGCCGTCGAAGGTGATCATGCCGATCATCGCGCCGTCGAGCTCCGCCACGAACGAGCCGAAACGGCGGCCGGGCAGCTCCGATACCGCCCTCTCGACGTCCGCTCGCGGCTGTGATCCGCCGATGTACGTTCCCACTTCCGGTGAAGCGAACAGCTCCACGTACGCCGCGCGGTCGCGGGCCTCGGACTGCCGCAGCACGAGCCGCTCGGTGACGATCGGAGTGGGCGGCCAGGTCACATTCGCCAGCCTAGCGGGCCGGCGTCGCCGGTTGCCACAACGCGCGGGACGTGACGAAGCGCGGGTCAGGGGCCACCGACCGCTGCTCCAGCCGTGCTCAAGCACAACCGGGCGTGAAAGCGTTGCTGCGCCTGGCAAGCGTCCGCAACGCGCTTCCACGACGCACGGCACACGGCCTCCACGGTGCGGCTCGAACTCAAGGTGCCCTTGCCTGATCCGGACGACGAAGACGACGGCCCGGAAGGCACGCTCGTACGCACCTGATCAGGGGGCGTCTGAGACGGAACAGCAAAACGCCCGGCAACCCCATGAGGGTCGCCGGACGTTTTGCGGTAAGAGCGGTGGCGGTGGGATTTGAACCCACGGACGGGGATTAGCCGTCACACGATTTCGAGTTCCGATGCGCCCTGTTCGCACAGGTGTCATGGGGTACTCCCGCCCAGCTCAGAGGCTCACCGGAACAAGGCTGGACTGGTTTGAACACGGGCGAACTGAGACGGGGACTGAGACGGCGTGAGCTGGGACGCAGCAGTACCGCGCAGAAAGCAGACAGACCGCCGACGGGCCAGCTCTGCTTTGACCACTGCTTCCGAAGGGATGGGCTGTAGCGGGGCGGCGCGTGGTTCTGACCTGCAGGTTGTCACGTCCCTGCGATGGTCGCGAAGTCGGCTTGCACACGCATTGCACACCTGTGGTCAAAAGAGGCGGAAACAGCATCATGTGGAGAGCACCTCCACTTTGTCGCTGTTTCAGCCTCTTTCTCGTCTCTCAGTGACTACTGAGACCAGCGCTAGTAGCACGCTGACGAAGAGAAGGGGAGCAATCGTCAAGACTTGTGGATGAAAATCTTTGATCAGGCTGCGACCGGACCTTCCTGCTCGGACAAAGCCTCCTCCATGCCGTCAACGCCCTGCTGCTGGGCTTCCTGCTGTACAGATCGCGCCTGGTCCCACGAGTTCTCCCGCTGCTCGGATTCATCGGAGCGCCCCTGCTCGTCGCCTCCTGCACCGCCGTGCTGTTCGACGTCTGGGGACGAACCTCCGCGCAGTCGGGGCTCGCGGCACTTCCGATCGCACTGTGGGAGCTCTCACTGGGCGTGTGGCTGATCGCCAAGGGCTTCGAGCCCTCACCTGACGACGCGGGTTGAGCGATTGTTCGGAACAGGGCGGTGGGTCAACGGGGACCGACCTGGCGCAGGTACCTCGGTACCTGCGCCAGGTGGGTCCGCACCCGGACTACCGGCTCACACGCGCTGGAGGGCGAAGCGCTGGTTGGCACCGCCGCCCGGGGTCCACTGCGAGATGCGGGCGCCGTCGGCGGTCGACGCGTTGAACACGTCCATCGCCAGGCCGCTCTGGCGGTTGACCAGGCTCACCGTGCCGCCGCCCTGGTCCACCACGCGCCACTGCTGGCTCGCGGCGTTGGAATCGGGTTGCTGGCTGATGTCGGCGCCGGTGCTCGAACTCGCGACCTGCAACACCAGGCCGCTGTGCCGCGCCCGAATCCGGTAGTAGCCGCTACCCGAGTCGACGAAGTCGAACTGCTGGTTGAGCCCGCTGGACACCGACCACTGGATCATCAGCGCGCCGGCCGCGGTGGACGCGCCGTTGATGTCCGCGGCCTTGCCGCTGTGCTGGGCCACCAGCCGGTAGTACACGCCGGTCTGCGGACCGCTGCCGCCGCCTGCCGTCTCCACCGGTCGCCGGGACATCGCCAGGGCCTGGCCGACATCCGGCAGGGGCCGCAGCCGGTAGGTGTAGGAGTAGTCCCGGTTGGCGAACAGCTTGTACTGGTCCAGAGTCTGCGCGCCCCAGCTGTCGTTGCCGCCGACACCCATCTGGCGGTGGTTGAGCCGCAGCACGACCTCCGACCGCCGCGTCAACTGGTAGTCGTGCCGGGCACCGGTCGACAGGTCCTCCGGGGTGAAGTGCGACGCGTTCACCTCCAGCAGCGGTTCGCCGAACGCGAGCAGGCCACGGCCGCTGCCGTTGACCAACGCTACCCACCGCACGTCGGTCTTGTTGCCGTTCTCCTGCGGCCGGATGTAACCGGTCCACTGCCCCGAGACGGTCGAGGAGTACACACCGACGTCGGACCCGCTGTTGCGGTCCCAGTGGTTCTCCTCCGGCCCACGGCCGTAGTAGCGCACCTGTTCCAGGTCCGCGGGCAGGAACAGGATCGTGCCCACCTCCGGGATGTACGGCAGGCTGGTCGCCCCGGGGTGCAGGGTGTTGTCCACCTTGATCTCCCCGTTGCCGTACACCGTGTACGTCGTGGTGTACGTCGACGTGGTGCTGGTCGGCAGGGTGCCGGTGACCGCGATCCGGACGGCGCGGTCCGACGGCTTGCTGACGGAGAACCCGGTCACGGTCCGGTCCAGGCCGGCACGCCGCCAGGTGCCGTTGCGGCTGGGCTGGCCGTTGCCCCGGTCGTTGTCCGTGGGCGCGCGCCAGAAGTTCGGCACCGGGCCGGAGTTGACCAGCCGCACGCCCATCGCGTCGAACGAGCTGATCGTGCCGGTCGCCTTGGCGAAGACGACGGTGAAGTCCGTGCCCGCGACGGTGACGCGGTCACTGGCCTCCGTGACCGTCAACGCCGGCACGTCCGCCACCGGCGTCGGCACGACGGGCGGGCTGGAGAAGTTCACCGGGAGCTGTTGCCGCGCCACCTCGTACCCCGCGTCGGCCCAGGCCGTGGTGGTCGTAAGGGTGAACGACAGTTCGAGGAAGTGCTCCTCCCCCGGCGCCGGGGCGGTCGGCCGCTGCACGGGCAGCTGCACGGTCTTGCTCGTCAACGGCGCGATGTCGAGCTGCGCGGCGGTGAGCGCTCCACTTTGGACGGCTGTGCCGTCGGCGACCAGCGTCCACCGGCCGGTGAACTCGTTGACGTTGGTGAACAGGTTCTCGTTGGTGATCTTGACGACCCCGCTGGTGACGTCCGCGCCCGCCGAGACGGTGATCGCCTGGTAAACCCGCTTGACCTCGGCCGCCTTGCCGGACGGCCGCCGGTCCGCGGTGACGATGCCGTTGGCGCAGAAGTTGCCGTCGTTGGGGTTGTCGCCCCAGTCGCCGCCGTACGCGAGGTAGGTCCCGCTGCCGCCCGAGGGGATCGGCCGGCGCAGGCCCTGGTCGACGAAGTCCCAGATGTACCCGCCTTGCAGGATCGGATAGCGCCGGACGATGTCCCAGTACTCCTTGAAGTTGCCGGTGGAGTTGCCCATCGAGTGCGAGTACTCGATCATCACGTACGGGCGGGTGTCGGAGGTGTCCCTGGCGCGGCCCTCGACCGTGGACGGGCTCTCGTACATCCGGGACCGGATGTCACTGACCTCGCGCCGGTTGTCGCCCTCGTAGTGGACGATCCGGGTCGGGTCGGCCGAGCGGATCGCGTTGCGCATCGATACGAAGTTGCTGCCGCCGCCCGCCTCGTTGCCGAGCGACCAGATGACGACCGACGGGTGGTTCTTGTCGCGGTGCACCATCTGGACGGCCCGGTCCACGACGGCCGCGGTCCAGGCGGAGTTGGAGTCGGGGTAGTTGTCCCGCACGCCGTGGGTCTCCAGGTTGGCCTCGTCCATGACGTAGATGCCGTACTCGTCGGCGAGGTCGTACCACACCGCGTTGTTGGGGTAGTGCGAGGTCCGGACGGCGTTGATGTTGAGCCGCTTCATCAGCTTGATGTCGGTGACCATGTCCTCGCGGGTCAACGCCTGCCCGCGGTCGGGGTTCGTCTCGTGCCGGTTGGTGCCGCGCAACGACACGGGCTGACCGTTGATCCGCATCAGGCCCCCCGAGAGCGTGAACTCGCGGAAGCCGACCCGTGCCGACGCGGTCTGGGTGACCGCGCCGGCCGCGTCGCGCAGTTGCAGCACGGCGGTGTAGAGGTTCGGGTGCTCGGCCGACCAGAGCTTCGGGCCCTGGACGGCCTGGGAACCCTGCGCCGTCGCGTCCTGCCCGACCGGCACCGCGCCCACGTTCACCGGTACCCGCAGGGGCGACGGCCAGACGGCCTGCCGGTTGGCGTCGTAGAGCTGGACCTCCACCGAGTACGTCCCCGACTGCTGCGCGCCGCGGTTGCGCACCGCGACCTTCACCGCCAGGTCGGCGTTGGTGTAGTTGTCCCGCAACGGGGTGGTGAGCGTGAAGTCGCGCAGGTGCACCGCGGGCACCGAGTACAGGAAGACCGGCCGGAAGATCCCGGACAGCCGGATCATGTCCTGGTCCTCCATCCAGTCCCCGTCCGGGAACCGGTAGACCTCGACCGCGACCAGGTTGGAGCCGGCCCGGAGGTAGTCGGTGACGTCGAACTCGGCCGGCGTGTACGAGCCCTCGCGGTATCCGACCTTCGTTCCGTTGACCCACAGGTAGAACCCGGACTTGACGCCCTCGAAGTGCAGGTGGACCCGCCGCCCCTGCCAGGCGGCCGGGAGGTCGAACCGCCGGCGGTACTGGCCGACCGGGTTGAACCGCGTCGGCGCGAACGGCGGCTGGGCGTTCTCGTTCTGCCCGTTGGCGCCCCACCAGGGGTAGGTGTAGTTGGTGTAGATCGGGAAGTCGTAGCCGTGCTGCTGCCAGTTGGCGGGCACCGGGATGGTCGGCCAGGCGGTGTCGTCGACGTCGGTGCGGTGGAAGTTCAGGTCACGGTCGGCGGGCTTGGCAACGTGCTTGAACCGCCACGGCCCGGTGAGGTCGAGCCGGTACGGCGACGTGGTGCGGTCGGCGTCCAGCGCCTGCTGGAGGTCGGCGTACGGCATGGAGGTCGCGTGCGGCGGCTCCGAGTTGACCTCGAAGATCCCGATGTTGTTGTTCCACTCGGGGTAACCGTTGGGCGGGTCCACCCACGCCGCCGCGGCTTCGGGTGCCGCGTCGGGCGCGCCCGACGCGATCCCGCCTGGCAGGGCCACGGCCCCCAGAGCGGCGAGCCCCCCGCCGAGAACCGTGCGCCGGCGGATGGATCGTCCTTGGTCCTGCGGGTCGATCATCATCGTCTCCCGTGAGTGCGTGGAACTGTGGTGGCGGCGTCAGGTCCGCAGCTTCCGCTGCCGGTTCAGTCCGGGCTGTGCTTCGACATCGCCCAACGCGGGCACCACCAGCGGCACCGGGATCGTCGGTGCGGGGTGGGTGCGAGGTGGCCGACCGCGCGACATCCGGCTGGGGCGCGGGCTCTTCAACGGTCGGGAACCCCGACCGCTGATCGGAGTAGCTCGTGTTGTCGATGTGCAGGTACATCACGTACGTCCGGGTGGTGGCGTTGTAGATGACCTTGGGCCGTTCCGCGATGCGGGTTCGGTCTGAGGTCGCCACTGGCCTGTTTCGCCAGCACGATCCCCTGGTGGGTCCAGTTCGCCAGATCGGTCGAGGTGTAGCAGGGGATGTCCCGGAAGGCGGTGTTCGCCGTCGTCTGGCCGGCCTTGTCCTCACCGAAGCCGTACCAGGTGGTGCCGACCTGGACGATGCCGAGGCCGTGCAACTGCAGCGCGCGACCGGCGGTGTCCGTACGCCGGGCTCCGAGGGTGAAGGTGCTCGCCGCCGCGTGGGGCCGCGCCGCCGGCACCAGCACCCCGGCCAGGACGACGAGCAGGGCGAGCGGCCGGTTCGCCTGGCACCTCGGAACCTGGTGCGGTGAGCTGGACATCGGTGCCCTCTCCACGGGAGCAGTCGGCGTCGAACCGGTTCGCTCGATGGGTTCGCCAGGATGGTACGAACCCGGTCGGCGGCAGGTCAACGACGTCTTGCGCCCGACGGCGGCAGGTGATCATCCGCCGGACGTCGCCGCGGCCCGGGGATCGCCATGGATACCTTGTGCCGTCTCGATATCGGCGAGCGTGACCGAGCCGATCCGGCATCCACTCCCCGACGGCGAGACCCGCGCGGGACGTGAAACTTACGCCGCAACCGAGCAGGCCGTCGAATCGGATCGAAGAGGGTCGGTCACTGGTTGCGCAGCACGATCTCCACTCGTGCGCCACTTCCTCCGTCAGTGGGTCTGCGGCTCGAACGCCTTCAGCTTGCCTGCGCTGGTGCTGCGCCCGACCGACAAGCAGACCGTCGAGCGGACGTTCGGCGCGATCCGGTCGCTGCTGTTCGAGGCGCTACCCGGCTACACCGGCGTCGACGTCTACGACCGCGGCGCCGATCCCGAGGCCGACGCGACTCACGGTCGAGGCGATGGCGAGCCTGATCGCGACCTGGACCGTCGGAGTGTGGCAGAACCGGCGCCTCGGCGAGCACTCCCCGGCTTGGGACCCGGGTGAGGTCCACAGCCCCGAACATGGGACTTAAGTAGCGTCCGTCGTCCGGAGCAAGCGCGATGCCTTCTGGTGAGTGCAGCGAGCATGCTGGGTCTCCGGTTGGCCGGGTCGTCGTGACTGCAGATCGACAGGGGAGACGTCTGCGTGGCCCGGTGATCCTTTCCTCAATGACCGGCGCGTGGTTACGGGGCGGGGGCCTTGAGGCGTTCGAGTCCCTGAGTGGCGAACGGGTTGTCCGGCTGCTTCGTCACGACCTCGTTCCAGTGGCGGCGCGCTTCTTCGGTGTCGCCCAATTCGAAGTTGGCCAGCGCGAGGGCATTGCGGGCTTCGACGTCGAGCGGGCACCAGTGAACGACCGCGGCGAACAGGTCACGCGCGCGGGCGAGCCGTCCGGCGCGGGCTTCGGCGAGACCGCGGTTGAACAGGTATGCCGGGTACGCGGCCAGGCGGGCGTGGTTGGACAACGGGGTGTCACATCCGGCGCACACTTCGGCCCTGGCCGCGTTCATCGTTTCGCAGCCGGATATCGGACATCTGACGGCCGTTGGTGGTTCCGGGGCGTCAGCGGCGGGCGCCTGGCCCCCCGCCGTGTCCGTTGTGGGCAAGGCGGCCGCCGAGTCCACAGTGTCCGCATCGGGCTCCCGCGGTTGCCCTCCGAAGAGCGAATAGCTGTATACGACCAGTACAATAAACTTCTATACTGGCGAAATCGCCACCGTGCGAATCGGTCACCTCCGCAGGGTTCCAGCCGCGGCACTCGCGGCCTACGTCGACCAGCTCACTTCCGTCGCGAACGCAGCCTGAAGGGAACCTAAATGGCACGCAAAAAACGTCCTGAGGGCACCCGCGCCCCGAACGGCGCGAGCAGCATCTACCTCGGCAAGGACGGGAAGTGGCACGGCCGTGTCACGATGGGAATTAAGGATGACGGTAAACCGGACCGGCGACACGTCGAGCGGAAGACGGAAACGGAAATCATCGACGCGGTACGCGAGCTTGAGCGTCAGCGCGATTCCGGCCGCGTCCGGAAAGCGGGCCGGAGTCTGACCGTCGAGCAATGACTTACCCACTGGGTCGAGAATATCGCGGCACCAACGGTTCGCCTCACGACGATGGTCGGATACCGAGCGTCGGTGTACAAGCACCTCATTCCGAGCATGGGAGCGCACCGGCTCGACAAGTTGCAGCCTGAGCACCTGGAGGTGGCTTACCGGAAAAATTCTCCAAAAAGGACTCAAGCCGTCGACCGCGCACCTCGCACACCGGACCGTCCGAGCTGCGCTCAACGAAGCGGTACGGCGACGGCACATCGTCGAGAATCCCGCACGCATCGCGAAAGCGCCGCGTGTCGAAGAGGAAGAGATCGTGCCGTTCTCGCGCGACGAAGCGCGACGCCTGATCATGGCCGCCGGGGGGATCCGGAACGGCGCTCGGTTCATCGTGGCGCTGTCGCTCGGACTCCGCCGCGGTGAGTCGCTTGGTCTGAAGTGGTCCGACGTCACGATCACGTGGAAGCACGGGTGCGCGCGCGGTGAAGCCTGCCGTCGGAAGCTCACCGCCGTCGAGTGCCCGGCGCGGCGCGGCTCCGGCACGCTCACCATGCGCCGCTCGATCCAGCAACTGAACTGGCAGCACGGGTGCACGTCCGACAAGCCGTGCGGGCACGAGCACGGCGCGTACTGCCGGAGCGCTACGGCGGCGGCCTGGTCGTCGGCGAGGTGAAGTCGCGGGCCGGACGCCGCGTCATCAGCCTTCCCCGACCGGTGATCGAGGCCCTGGAGGCGCACCGCGTCCAGCAGGCCGAAGAGCGCGAGGCGGCGGCAGACCTCTGGGAGGAAGGGGACTGGGTGTTCGCCACGCCGATCGGCCGGCCGGCGCACCCGACGCCGGACAACCGAGCGTGGAAAGCGTTGCTGCGCTTGGCAGGTGTGCGCAACGCGAGGCTTCACGACGCGCGGCACACGGCCGCCACGGTGCTGCTTGAGCTCAGGGTGCCGCTGCCCGCCGTGATGGAGCTGATGGGCTGGTCCAACGCGGCCGTGGCCAAGCGGTACATGCACGTCAACACCGAGCTTGTGACGTCGGTGGCGGAGCAGGTGGGCGCCCACATGTGGGCCGATCCGGAGGACGAAGACGAGGAGGACGACGGCCCGGAAGGCGCGCTGGTGCCCGCCTGATCAGGGGGCATTTGAGACGGAAACTGAGACGGGACAGCAGAACGCCCGGCAACCCCATGAGGGTCGCCGGGCGTTTTGCCTGTTGAGAGCGGTGGCGGTGGGATTTGAACCCACGGACGGGGATTAGCCGTCACACGATTTCGAGTCGTGCTCCTTCGGCCGCTCGGACACGCCACCGCCAAGAACAATACCCGAGGGCCGATGCGGGTCTCACGAGGGGTCGGCTGCCCGCCCGTGAGGCGGCTGCGCCGGCCTTCTCGCGAATCAGCGACGCGTCGCGAAGTACGTCTCCAGGAGCCCGGCGCACTCGTCCACCAGGACGCCGCCGTGCACCTCCGGACGGTGGTTGAGCCGCTGGTCGCGCACGACGTCCCACAACGAGCCCACCGCGCCCGTCTTGGGCTCCCACGCGCCGAACACCAGCCGCGCGATGCGCGCCAGCACCAGCGCGCCCGCGCACATCGTGCACGGCTCCAGCGTCACCGCCAGCGTGCAGCCTTCGAGCCGCCAGCCGTCGCCCACGACCTTGGCGGCCGCGCGCAGCGCCAGCACCTCCGCGTGCGCCGTCGGGTCGCCCAGCTCGATGCGCGCGTTGCGGGCCGCGGCCAGTGGGACGCCGTCGGGGCCGAAGACCACCGCCCCGATCGGCACGTCCGTGCCGGGGGCGCGCGCTGCTTCCAGCGCCGCCTCCACGGCCTCGGTGTCGGACGGGCGTCTCAGAGCTCGTCCAGGAGCTTGGCGAACTCGGTGCCGAACCCGCACCGCTGCGCGACCATCTGCAGCTGCTCGTCCGGGTAGAGGTCGACCTCGCCGACGATGACCTCCAGTTCCGGCCCGGGCAGCCCGAGATCCGCCAGGATCTCCAGGTCGCCTTCGGGCCAGACGGAGTCGTCCTCCTCGTCCGGCGGATCGACACGCAGGACGTCGAGGACGTCCGCCGCGATGTCGTAGTCCAGCGCCGCCGCCGCGTCCGAGAGCAGCAACGACGGCCCCCGCGGGCTCGGCCGGACGATCACGAAGAACTCGTCGTCGACCGCCAGCAGCCCGAAGGACGCGCCGGTGGAGCGTAGTTTGCCCAGTTCCGTGATCGCCGCGTCGAGCTCGGTCAACGCCCCCGGGTCGAGCGCACTGCACCGCCACCGGCCCTCTTCCCGGACCACGGCCACCGCGAAGCCCGTGACCGGCTCATCCACCGCCATGCGCACACCGTATTCCGCCGCTCGATCCGGCGCACGCACGGTGCGCCCGAAGCGCCGCATGGGCCACTATCGGGAGCATGACCGGACCCACTGACCTGCCCACCTTGCCCGGCACCCCGTTCGCCGGCCTCCTCGACGACGCGCGGGCCCTGCAAGGCCGGACGGTCGCGCTCCGGCGCGCCGTGCACCGCAGGCCGGAACAGGGCCTCCAGCTGCCGCGCACGCAGGCGGCGATCAGGGAAGCCCTCGCCGACCTGCCGCTGGAGATCACCGAAGGCAAGTCCACGACGTCGCTGACGGCCGTCCTGCGCGGCGCGCGGCCGGGTCCGGCGGTGCTGCTGCGCGGCGACATGGACGCCCTGCCGCTGACTGAGGAGACCGGCGTCGACTTCGCGTCCGAGGACCCGGAGTCGATGCACGCGTGCGGGCACGACACGCACGTCGCGATGCTGGCCTCGGCGGCACGGCTGCTCGCGGGGCGCACGGACCAGCTGGCCGGCTCGGTCGTGTTCATGTTCCAGCCGGGTGAGGAGGGTCACCACGGCGCCCGGTTCATGATCCACGAGGGTGTCCTCGACGCGGCCGGGACGCGGGTCGAGCGCGCGTTCGGCGTGCACATCCTCGCCAACGCGCGCAGCGGCCTGCTGCAGCTGCGGCCCGGCCCGCTGATGGCGTCGGCGGACTCGTTCCACGTGCGCGTCACCGGCAAGGGTGGCCACGGCTCCTCGCCGCAGCACGCGATCGACCCCGTGCCGGCCGCCGCGGCCATGGTCGGGGCGCTGCACACGATGATCACGCGCCGGGTCAGCGTCTTCGACCCCGCGGTGCTCTCGGTGACCCGGATCCAGGCCGGCACGACGTCGAACATCATCCCCGAGACCGCCGAGCTCGAAGGCACGATCCGCACGCTGTCCGAGCACACGCGGGCCCTGGTCCGCACCGAGCTGCCCAAGGTGTGCGAGCAGGTCGGCGCGGCCTACGGCTGCCGCGTGGTCGCCGACGTCGAGCCGGGCTACCCGGTGACCGTCAACGACGACCGGGTCGCCGCCGAGGTGCTGCAGCTCGGCGCGGCCGTGCTCGGGCCCGGCAACGTCGAGCTGCTCGCCGACCCGCTGATGGGCGCCGAGGACTTTTCCTACGTCCTGCAACGCGTGCCCGGCGCCTACGCGTTCCTCGGCGCGTGCCCGCCCGGCGTCGACCCGGCCGAGGCGGCGGCGAACCACTCCAACCGCGTCGTCTTCGACGAGGACGCGATGCCGAGCGGGGTCGCGATGCTCGCCGCCTTCGCGCTGGACGCCCTGAGTCAGGGCCCGGTCCGCGACGGGCGGCCGTCTTCCAGGTGACCGGCGAAGCGGCGGCGCCACCCCGGCGTCTCGAACGTCACGTCGTACCAGCCGTTCTTCGCCGGGACCGGGAACTCGTGCGAGCCGCCCGGCGCGAGGGTGACGTCGTTCAGCGTGACCGGCGAGGGCCCGCTGTTGGTCACCGTCACCCGCAGTGCGGGCGTGCTGACGAACGTGACGGCGGCGTCGAGGCCCACACCGCCCGAAGCCTCGACGACGAAGCCGTTCGGACCGTGGATGGCGACGTCGTAGGTCCCGCCGTGCGGAACTTCCCCCGTCACCGAGCTGCCGGGGCCGACGTCGAAGCGCTGCGACGCCCCGCCCGCGTGGTAGGCGTACGCGGCCAGCTGCAGCGCCTGCGTCCCGTGGTTGGCCAGGTGCAGCTTGAGGACGGCCGGCTCGGCCGCGGCCCAGGCGACCGGCTGGTACGGCAGCGGGCGCGCCTTCGCCGTGCCCGGGTCCTGCACCAGCGCGTCCGGCCCCAGCCCGGGCTTGGGCAGCCGGGACTGCGTCCGGTCGGCTTGGGCGCGCAACGCGTCCGCGTCCGGCAGCAGCGGGATGGTCGTGTCGGGCGAGCGGAAGTCGAAACAGCTGGTCAGGTCGCCGCAGATGGCCCGGCGCCACGCCGAGATGTTCGGTTCACGCACGCCGGTCCACGTCTCCAGGAAGCGCAGCACCGACGTGTGGTCGAAGACCTGTGAGTTCACCCAGCCGCCGCGGCTCCACGGCGAAACGACCGTCATCGGCACGCGCGGGCCCAGCCCGATCGGAGCGGGCGGCCCGGACGGCCGTCCCTTCTCCGGCCGGTTCCCCGGCAGGTACTCGCCGGGCGTGCCGGGCGGCGGCGTCGGGGGGACGACGTGGTCGAAGAAGCCGTCGTTTTCGTCGTAGTTGATGAAGACGACGGTTGATTCCCACAGCTCCGGCCGGTCCCACAACGCTTTCAGCATGCGCTGGAGGTAAGCGGCGCCGTCGACCGGCCGCGCGGCGGGGTGCTCGCAGTAGCCGTACGGGGCCACGACCCACGAGACCGCGGGCAGTGTTCCCGCCGCGCAGTCGGCGATGAACTCGGCCAGCACGTGGTCGAGGTTCTTCCCCTGGCCCGAATCGGGCTTGAGCTTCTTGCGCAGGTTGGCGCGGTCGGCCAGCCGCCGTTTCACCGGATCCATCGAGTACAGGGCGTCGTGGAAGTTCTGGAACAGCCAGAGCGGGTTGTCGCCGTAGTCGCCGACGAAGTGCTCGGGAACGCCGCGCTCTTCGTCGTTCGCGTAGATCCGCCACGAGACACCCGCCGCCTCCAGCCGCTCCGGGTACGTCGTCCAGCGGAAGGAAGGCTCGTAGTCGGGCGCGTTGTGCGTCGCGGGACCGCCGGCGATGCCGTCCGGGTCGATCGTGCCGGTCCAGTGGTAGAGCCGGTTGGGGTGCGTCGGGCCCTGGATCGAGCAGAAGTAGTTGTCGCACAGGGTGAAGGCGCTCGCCAGCGCGCGCTGGAACGGGATGTCCTCCCGCGTGAAGTACCCCATCGTCATGGGGCTCTTCGCCGCGATCCAGCGGTCGTACGCGCCACCGTTCCACGCTCGGTGCGTGCTGTTCCAGTCGTGCGGCAGCTCGCCGAGGTCCTGACCGTCCACAAGCGACGTGTCGATCCGGAACGGGAGCACCGGACCGCCGTTCGCGCGTTGACGGAAGACGTCGCGCAGCGCCGCGCGGTCACCGAAGCCGCGTACGCCCGCCATGGTGCCGTAGTAGTGGTCGAACGACCGGTTCTCCTGCATCAGCACGACGACGTGGCGGACGTCGTCGACCGTGCCCTTCCGCGGCACCGGAGCGCACGCCACGGGCAGCGCGCCGGCGACGGTCGCCGCGGCCGCGCCGCCGAGCACCGTGCGGCGCCGGATCCGGCCCATGCCCACCTCCTCCCCGCAGCTTCCCCACGCCGGCACCCCGGCACAAGGAGTACCTTCGCCGCCGAGAGAGGTGGTTCCCCATGCTCGACTCCGCGGATCTGGTCGCCTTCGCACCCTCGACCGACCTGGAGCGCTCACGCGCCTTCTACACGGACGTCGCCGGGCTCGAGTTCATCGAGCAGACCCCCTTCGCGTGCGTGTTCCGCAGTGGCGCGACCATGCTGCGCGTCACCGCCGTCGCCGAATTCACGCCACAGCCGTTCACGGTGCTCGGCTGGGCGGTCGCCGACATCCGGGTGGCGGTGACCGGGCTGCGTGGCCGTGGCGTCGAGTTCCTCACGTTCGACACGCTGCCACAGGACACCGACAAAATCTGGACCACGCCCGGCGGGCGGATCGCGTGGTTCCGCGATCCGGACGGCAACGTGCTGTCACTGACCGAGTTCACTGGTAATTAAACAACGCTGTTGATTTAATAGCCCCATGACCGAAGCCGACCGCCTCGCGCAGCTCGCCGACCAGGAGGAACGCCTCCAGTTCACGAAGTTCGACAACGAGACGGCCCTCGCCCTCGGCCGGCAGATGCTGGACGCCGCCCGGGAACGGGGGCTGCCGGTGACGATCTCGATCCGGCGCAACGGCCAGCGGCTCTTCCACGCCGCGCTGCCCGGGACCTCGGCCGACAACGACGCCTGGATCGACCGCAAGAGCCGCGTCGTCGACCGCTACGGGCACAGCTCCTTCTTCGTCGGGACGCAGTTCCGGGCGAAGGGCGGCTCGTTCGAGGAGCACTCCCGCCTCGATCTGGACCGCTACGCGGCGCACGGCGGCGTGTTCCCGGTGCTGGTGCGCGGGGTCGGGCCGGTCGGCACGGTCGGCGTGTCCGGGCTCCCGCAGGCCGACGACCACGCGTTCGTCGTCGAGCAGCTGGAGCTGTTCCTGAACTCCTGAAAATCCGTAGCGGCGCCCGCTAACCTCGATTCCATGAAGCGCGCTGCACAGACGACGCCGGAGAGTGTCCCGGCGCGCTGAACGATGTTCCAGCCCGGGGCGGGTGCCCCGGGCTTCGTCTTGTGGTGACCCGCCTCGCCGTCCACGAGGGAGTCCACCATGCACGACCACCGCAAGCTCGGCCGCGAACTCGGCCTGTTCGGCACCGACCCGCTGATCGGCTCCGGCCTGCCCTACTGGCTGCCCGACGGCGCGCTCGTCCGCCACGGCCTGGAGGAGTACGTCCGCGACCTCGAACGGCGCGCGGGGTACCGGCACGTGCATTCGCCGGTGCTGGGCAAACGCGAGCTGTACGAGCTCTCGGGGCACTGGGCGCACTACCGGGACGACATGTTCCCGCCCATGGACGTCGGCGGCGAGCAGCTCGTGCTGCGGCCCAGCCTGTGCCCGCACCACGCGCTGATCTACCGTTCGCGCGGCCGCAGCTACCGCGAACTGCCGCTGCGGATCGCCGAGCTCGGCGGGATGTACCGGGCCGAACTCTCCGGTGTGCTCGGCGGGCTGAACCGGGTGCGCGCCATCCAGCTCAACGACGCGCACATCTTCTGCACCCTCGACCAGGTCGAAGACGAGGCCGTCGCCGCACTGGCCCTGATCCGGCGAGCCTACGACGCGCTGGGCATCAGCGCGTCGCGTTACCGCCTGTCCCTGCCCGGCGACGGCGGGAAGTACGTCGCCGGGGAGTGGGACCGCGCCGCGGGCATCCTGCGTTCGGTCCTCGACCGCAGCGGGCTCGCCTACGACGCCGTCGAGGGCGAAGCCGCGTTCTACGGACCCAAGATCGACGTCCAGATCGCCGACGGCGCGGGTCGTGAATCGACCCTGTCCACCGTCCAGGTCGACTTCCACCACCCCGCGCGGTTCGGCCTCGAGTACGTCGGCGCCGACGCGGCGAAGCACCGGCCGGTCATGGTGCACCGAAGCATCATCGGCAGCGCCGAGCGCGCCGTGGCCCAGCTGGTCGAGGTCCACGGCGGCGCGTTCCCGGCCTGGCTGGCGCCGGTGCAGCTCCGGCTGCTGCCGGTGTCGCCGTCGGAACGTCCGTACGCGCGGGAAATCCTGGACCGGTGCGGCGATCTGCGCGCGGAGATCGCGTCGGACGGCAGCCTCGGCGCGCGGATCCGGGACGGACGGCTGGTCCCGTACCAGGCCGTGCTCGGCCCGCAGGAGGTCGCCGCGGGGCAGCTCTCCGTGCGGCTGCGCGACGGAAGCCGGCTCGACCCCGCCCCGGCGGACGTCGTCCTGGCGCGGATCGGTGCGGCGGTCAGGAAGCCGTAGCCGCGGTCAGCCAGTCGAGCGCGGGCGTCAGGCTCTCCGGCGGGGCCCAGCCGTTGATCACCGCGAGCAGTTCCAGGTACCGCTCGCGGCGGGGATCGTGGACGGCACCGAGCCAGGCCCGCAGCTCGCCGGGGTCGCGGCCGAGGCCGTCGACGATCGCCGCGGCCTGCGGCGAGCCGGGAGCGATCCCGGCCGCCAAGGCCGGCGTGACGGCGTCGCGCACCTCGGCGGCCAGGTCCCGGCGGAGACCACCTTCGTGCTGGTCCGCGAGGCGGCGGAGGGCGGCGCGGAAGCCGGTGTCCTGGGTCAGCTCGGCCAGTTCGATCCAGGCGTCGAGCTGGCCGGGGCTCGGGTCGGCGGGCAGTTCCGGGGTCAGCGTGCGGGCGAGCCCGGCGAGGGCGGGGCGGTCACCCAGTGCTTCGGCGAGGAAGTCGCCGACCAGGCGACGGCGTTCCTCTTCGGACAGTCGGGCCAGCTGGTGCACGAGTCTCGTCTCCTCGGTGGTCGAGCCGCGAGCGGCGATGGCCGTCAACACCGCTTTCCGCAGCCCCAGCACGCGGATCTCCACGGCCAGAGCCTCGGCGTGCCTCGCCGCGATGTCGGCGACGGTCGCTTCGCCGTCGAGGATCCGGCGGATCGAGGCGAGGCCGAGACCCAGCTCGCGGAGGGTCCGGACGAGGTCGAGCCGGGCGAGCGCGGCGTCGTCGTACTGGCGGTGACCTGCGGCGTTGCGGCCGGACGGTGGCACGAGGCCGCGGTCGGAGTAGAACCGGACGGCCTTGATCGTCAACCCGGTCCGGCGGGCCAGGTCGCCGATCGAATAGCGCATGCCGTCAGCGTGACACCTCCCCACGGGGGAGGGGCAAGGGTCGATTCGCCCGATCGTGTCGATCAGGTGTTCGACGTTTCGCGGTATTGTCGATCACATGAGCGAACGGACTAGGTCTCCTCCCGGATCCGGGTGACCAGCTGGGTCGGGTTCACGAACCGCAGCGCGACGAGAAGGAGCACGATCATGGACGCGGTGTAGATGGTCGCCATGGCGTCGACCGACTGGTTGGCGCGGATGCCCGCGGCGAACACGGAGTTGTACAGCGCCACCACGAGGGTCGTCGAGTCCGGGCCGGCGGTGAGGAACGTCAGCTCGAACATGCCCACCGTGCGCACCAGCACCAGGATCGACGCGGCCAGGATGCCCGGCAGCAGCAGCGGGCCCAGGATCCGGGTGAACACCGAGACGGTTCGCGCGCCGGACATGCGGGCCGCGGCTTCGATCTTCGGGTCGATCTGCTCGATGAACGGCGTCATCGTCAGCACCACGAACGGCACGGAGGGCACCAGGTTGGCCAGGATGACGCCGGTGATCGTGCCGGCCAGGTGGAACTTGTACAGCACGGTGGCCAGCGGGATGCCGTAGGTGATGGGAGGGATCAGGATCGGCAGCACGAACAGCAGCATCACCAGGCGCTTGCCGGGGAACGAGCGGCGGGCCAGCGCGTAGGCGGCCGGGACGCCGACCGCCACCGACACGGCGATCACCACCAGCGCGACGATCGCCGTCGTGAGGAGGACGTCCGGCAGACCGAACTCGCGCC
This sequence comes from Amycolatopsis sp. NPDC026612, assembly GCF_040638285.1. Lineage (NCBI taxonomy): Bacteria > Bacillati > Actinomycetota > Actinomycetes > Pseudonocardiales > Pseudonocardiaceae > Amycolatopsis > Amycolatopsis sp. NPDC026612. Next base: position 68,145 of record NZ_JBEZYB010000020.1, on the reverse strand, counting down.
ACGCGTCGGCGTACCAGTGGGTGGTGAAGCCGTCCGGGAGCCAGCTGCCGAACCACTGGGTGCCGAACGAGTCGACGACCACCGAGAGCACCACGCCGGCGAGGTTGACGAAGAAGAAGACCACCACGGCCCAGACGACCCAACGTCCGGGACGCGCGACCCAGCCGGTCATCCCTTGCCTCCGGTCGCTCCGCGGTACAGCGTGCCGCGCCACGCCATGACCAGGCCGATCACGATCAGCATGACCACCGCCATGAGCATCGCGACGGCCGAACCCATCGAGTAGTCGTACTCCTCGAACGCGGCGTGGTAGGCCGCGATCGAGATGACACGGGTCTCGTTCGCCGGGTCGCCGACGAGCTGGGCCGAGGGGAACACCGAGAACGCCATCACGAACGAAAGGCAGAAGGTGATCGCCAAGCCGGGCGCCAGCAGGGGCAGCGTGATCCGCCGGAAGCGCTGGACGCCGTTCGCGCCGAGCGTCGCGGCCGCCTTCTCCAGGGAGGGGTCGATGCCCGAGAGGTAGGACAACGTCAGCAGGAAGGAGAACGGGAAGCCGGTGATCACCAGGGACAGCAGCACGCCGGTGTAGTTGTGGATCAGCGGCAACGGCTGGTCGGTGACGCCGAGGACGGTGAGCACCTTGTTCAGCCAGCCCGCCGGTCCGCCGTACATGATCAGGCCCTGCGCGGTGAGGACCGTGCCGAGCGTGATCGGCACGACCAGGATCGTCGTCAGGAGGCGTTTGCCGCGGACGCGGCCGCGCATCACGTAGGCGATCGGGATGCTGGCGAGGACGTTGACGAAGGTCGCGGGCAACGCGATGCCCAGCGTCGTCCAGATGGTGTTGCGCAGGTACGGGTCGCCGAAGAACCGCGCGTAGTTCGCGAAGACCCCGCCCTTGCGCGGCGCGAACGACAACTGGAGGCCGTAGAGGAAGGGGTACAGGAACAGGCAGGCCGTGACCAGCAGGCCAGGCACCAGGAGCAGCAGGGTGCGGTCGATGCCGCGTTCGGCCAGGCGGTGCCGTAGCGCGGGGCGGGCGGTCGTCGCAGCGGCGGTCGAGGCGGTCACGGCGCGAACACCAGGACCCGCTCGGCCGGGACGGCGATCTTCACGGTGTCGCCGGAGGCGAGGCGTTTGTCGGTCCGGAAGTAGACCGGCACCCCGGTCGCCAGCCGGGCCGAGACCGACAGCTCGCGGCCGTGGTACTCGACGATCTCGACCGTGACGTCGAGTGCGTTCTCCGTACCGTCGCCGACGACGAAGTCCTCGGGGCGGATGGCCACCTTCGCCGGGCCTTCGGTGAGCGAGCCGCGGTTCGCGCCGGTCAGCCGGATGCCGTCGCCCTCGACGGTGGCCGAGGAACGCGCGGCGCCGGTGACCGTCAGGTCGAGGAGGTTGCGGTAGCCCATGAACGACGCGACGTAGCTGTTCACCGGCTGGGCGTAGACCTCCTCGGGGGTGCCGATCTGCTGGACCGCGCCCTCGCGCAGCACCACCAGGCGGTCGGCCAGTGACAGGGCCTCCTCCTGGTCGTGGGTGACGTACACCGTGGTCAGGCCGAGCGTCTGGTGGAGGCGGCGGATCTCCATCCGCATCTCCAGGCGGAGCTTGGCGTCCAGGTTGGACAGGGGTTCGTCCATCAGCACCACCGGCGGCTCCAGCACCACGGCGCGGGCGATGGCGACGCGCTGCTGCTGTCCCCCGGACAGCTGGGCGGGGAACTTCGCCGCGTGCTCGGTGAGCTGGACGAGCCGGAGGGCCTCGTCGACGCGCCGGCGGGCCTCGGCGCGGCCGACCTTGCGCATCTTGAGGCCGAACCCGACGTTGGCGCGGACGGACATGTGCGGGAACAACGCGTAGTTCTGGAAGACCATCCCGAACCCGCGCTGCTCCGGCGGCTGCCCGTCGATCCGGGTGTCGTCGAGCCAGATGCTGCCCGCGGTGAGGGGCAGCAGGCCGGCCAGGCAGTTCAGCGCGGTCGACTTGCCGCAGCCGGACGGGCCGAGCAGGGCCACGAACTCGCCGCGGGCGATGGCCAGGTCGAGGCCGCGCAGGGCGTTCGCGGTGCCGAAGCTGCGCGAAACGCCGTCCAGCCGCAGTTGCTCGAACTTCACTTCTTGCCGACCTTCGAGCCGCCGACCAGCTGGTTCCACTTGTCGAACGCCTTGACCTGCTGCTCGGCGGGCAGCGAGGTCTCCTTGGGGTACTGCGCGATCCACTGCTCGTACTCCGGGCGGCCGAACTGCTGGATCGTGGCCTGGCTCTTCTGCGGTGCCATCTGGAGGGTGACGTCCTTGACCGCCGGGCCGGGGTAGAAATAGCCGTCGTCGTAGGCGATCGCCTGCTGGTCCGGCTTGAGCATCCACGCGATCAGCTGCAGGATCGCCGACTCCTGATCGGGCGAAAGGCCCTTCGGGATCAGGGCGTATTGGGCGTCGGTGACCCAGTGCATCGGCTGCATCATCGCGGTCTTCACCGTGTTGGGCACCGTGCCGAGCTTGCGCGGGTTGAGGTCCCAGCCGGTCATCGACGTGACCATGTCCACCGCACCCGACGCGAGGTTCTTCATCGTCTCCGTGGTGCCCGACGGGTAGTACTTGACGTACTGGCCGAGCTCCTGCAAGAACGCCCAGGTCTTGTCCCAGCCCTTGTCCGGGTCCTTGGGGTCCTTGTCGCCGAGCAGGTACGGCAGGCCCATCAGGAAGGTGCGACCCGGGCCGGAGTTCGACGGCTGGGCGTACTGGAACTTCTCCGGGTGCGCCTTCGCCCAGTCGAGCAGCTGCTGCGGGGACGCCGGGGCGGCGGCCACGGCGCCCGGGTTGTACTCCAGCAGCGGGCCGGCCGGGGAGTAGACGAGCTCGACGCCGTAGCCGTTGGCCAGCTCCTGCATCTTCGCCGCGGGTTCCTGGTAGTTCTGCATCAGGTTCGGGAACCGGCCGGCGAAGTCCGGGAAGACCTTGGCCAGCGTGCCGTTCGCGATGCCGGCGGAGAGGCCGTCGGTGCCGCTGAGGACCAGGTGGGTCTGGGCGACGCCGCCGTCCTGCTCGGCCTTCAGCTTGCCCGCCATGCTCGGCGCGGGCGCCGTCGAATAGGTGACCTTCGAGAGCACTTCCGGGTGGGCGGCCTTGAAGTTCTCGATCATCTGCTTGGTGAGCTGCAGGTTGCCGGCGACGTCGAGGATGTTCAGCTCGACCGGCTTGCTCGGTTTGTCCGGCACGGCCTGGGGATCCGCCGCTTGACCGCCGTCGCCGCCGGGGGCACCGCACGCCGTCAGACCGGCGGCGAGACTCACCGCCAGCAGCACTCGTCGGAATCGGAAGCCGGTGCAACGCCGCATGGCTGCTCCCTAGGTCCGTGATAATGTTGTATGTCGCATCGTATATCAGATCGGACATGCCAGTGGCGAGCACTTCTTCGGCCCGGAGGCCGCCGCCGCCCGTTTCACGGACGGATTTCGTCCGTGACGCGATCAAGGAAGCGATCTTGAGTGGCGAGTTCCGGCCGGGTGAAACGCTCGTCGAAGCCGAGGTCGGCGCCCTGCTCGGGGTGTCGAAGACGCCGGTGCGCGAGGCACTGCGGATCCTGGCCGGTTCCGGTTTGGTCACGATGAGCACGTACAAGGGGGCGGCGGTCCGGGTCATGGACGCCGAAAGCGCCTACGCGGTCTACGACCTGCGCGTGCTGCTCGAGCCCGAAGCCGTCCGGCGTGCTGTCGAGCGCGGTGCGGACTTCGGGGAAGCGCGGCAAGCGCTCGCCGGGGTCGAGACCGGCGCCGCGGCCGGCGACCGCGCGAAGGCCAGCCTGACCAACCGGCTGTTCCACCGGGCTCTCTACGCCGGGTGCGGGAACCCGCTGCTGGTCGAGGTCCTGGACGGGTTGCGGGACCAGGCCGCGCTGATCACCGTCACCGGCTGGGGCATCAGCCCGACCTGGCAGGGCGAAGCGGCCGAACACCGGGCGATCCTGAACGCCGCCGAGAGCGGCAACGCCCGGCAGACCGAACACCTGCTGCGCAAGCACATCACCGATTTCATCGACCGGGTCGCCTTCGGGTTGTCCGGCGAACGCACCACCGAGACCGGCGATTCGAAGGGGACCCGATGACGTTCGAGGAGCAGAAGCGGCGGCTGTCCGGGGTGGTGGCCATCCCGGTCACACCGTTCGACGCCGACGGCGCCGTCGACGGCCAGACGTACGCGAAGCTGGTGGACCGGCTGATCACCGGCGGCATCGAGGTCGTGACGCCGAACGGGAACACCGGCGAGTTCTACGCACTCGACGCGAGCGAAGCCCGGCAGTGCCTGGAGGTCACCGTCGAGGCCGCGGCCGGCCGAGCGAGCGTGCTCGCCGGGATCGGCCACGACGTCGCTTCGGCGACGCGGGCCGCCGCGCACGCGCGGGACGCCGGCGCCGACCTGATCATGATCCACCAGCCCGTGCACCCGTACATCTCCGGTGACGGCTGGGTCGACTACCACGCGGCGATCGCCGCCGCGGTGCCGGAACTGGGTGTCGTGCTCTACGTCCGCAACCCGGCGATCGCCGGCGAGCAGCTGCGCGCGCTCGGGGAGGTGGCGCCGAACGTCATCGGCGTCAAGTACGCGGTGCCGGACCCCGTGCGGTTCGGCTCGGTCGCGCGCGACGCCGGCTTCGACCGGTTCGTGTGGATCGCGGGACTGGCCGAGCTTTCGGCACCCGGCTACTTCGCCGTTGGTGCCACCGGTTTCACCTCCGGGCTGGTGAACGTCGACCCGGCGATTTCACTGGAAATGTTCCACGCACTGTCCACAGGGGACTATCCGGCGGCGATGACCGTCTGGGAGCGGATCCGGCGGTTCGAGGAACTTCGCGCCGCCAACGGGAACGCCAACAACGTCAGCGTGGTCAAGGACGCACTCGGCCGGCTCGGCCTGTGCCGCCCCGACGTCCGCCCGCCGAGCCGGCTGCTGACCGGAGCCGAGGGGGAGCAGATCACCGGGCTGCTCACCTCGTGGGGCCTCCTGTGACTGATGGCTCGTCGGCGGGCCGGGGCACGGTGACGCCGAACCCCGGCTCGTCGACGAGCCATCCATGACAGGGATCTCCCGGACGCGAACCGCGTAGTAGCAACCTGATCGGGCGCCCCGGGCGTCGCTCTGCGCGACTGCGGGCGGCTGCTCGCCGGTCGATCGGCCGGCACGGCTGCGAAACGAACGGGTTCACGAACCCGGGTTCAACTCCTGTCTCCGGCCAGGCGGACCGGCCGGACACTCTCGGGTGTGAGGCAGGTCACCGTCATCCCGATGTGGCTGACTGTACACCTCTTCGGTGGCCGGCGGGGAATTGCCATCGAGGGCCCCGGGTGGGACGCTGAGCGCATGCCGCGGAGCAAACCCGCGGCCAGGCACCAGTGCCCTTCTCCCGGATCGGACCGGCTCACGATCGCCGGAAGCCGTTGTTGGACAAGCATTCAAGCTGACCAGAACGGCGGACATGACTTCGCTTCAAGTTCCGGAAACTTCGCACGGCAGTGACTTCGCCGAGCTCTCGCGGCTCATCAAGGACGCGGGACTCCTGCGGCGCCGGCGCCGCTACTACGCCGTGCGGATGGGGCTCAACCTCGCCGCGTTCGGCGGCGGCTGGGTCGCCTTCGCCTTCCTCGGCGACTCGTGGTGGCAGCTGTTCCTCGCCGCGTTCTTCGCGATGGTGTTCGCGCAACTGGCGTTCATCGGCCACGACGCCGGGCACAAGCAGATCTTCAGCAGCCGCAAGGCCAATGACGCCACCGGATTGGTCCACGGTGGACTCACCGGGTTGAGCTACGGCTGGTGGATCGGCACGCACGCGCGCCACCACGCGAATCCCAACAACGAGGACGAGGACCCGGACGTCGACATCGCCGCACTCGCGTTCAGCAAGGCGCAGAGTTCGCAGAAGCGCGGTTTCCTGCGCTGGGTGGCGAAGTACCAGGCGTTCCTGTTCTTCCCGCTGCTCCTGCTCGAAGGCCTCAACCTGCACGTCTCGAGCGTCAAGGCGGTGTGGCGCAGGGACGTCCGCAAGCACAAGCTGGAGTCCGCGCTGCTGATCGCGCACCTGGTGGCCTACCTCGCCGCGGTGTTCGTCGTGCTGTCGCCGCTGACCGGGATCATCTTCATCCTGGTGCACCAGTTCCTGTGGGGGCTGTACATGGGCTGTTCGTTCGCGCCCAACCACAAGGGCATGGAAATGCTGTCGGCCGGGCACAAGCTGGACTTCCTGCGCAAGCAGGTGCTGACCTCGCGCAACGTCCGCGGCGGCCGGGTGACCGACTTCGCCCTCGGCGGGCTGAACTACCAGATCGAGCACCACCTGTTCCCGAGCATGGCCCGGCCGAACCTCAAGCACGCGCAGGTGATCGTGCGGGACTTCTGTGCCCGGCAAGAGATTTCCTACGCCGAATGCGGCTGGGGCCGCTCGTACGGTTACGTGCTTCAGCACCTCCACGCCGTGAGCGCACCCCTTCGAATGGCGAAGGTGGCAGTGTGACGGCCCCGGTGCCCGGCGCGGCGGAGGAACCCCGGTCCGGCACGCAGTGCCCGAGCTGCCCGCACCCGCTCGGCACGCACGACGCGATCGCGCGCCGCTACTGCGCCGCGACGACGACCGGGCAGGCGACCGACCGCGGCTGCGTGTGCAGCGCTGCGGCCGGCAAGACCCGCTGAGGCCGGCCAGGACGCGGCGGCCGGGGCACCCACTGCCCGGCCCGCTCGCGAACTGCGCAGGTCAACCGCGATGTGGCCGAAGTTACTCGCGCGTCAACAACGAGTAAGCGGCTGGTCGAAACCCGTCAAGGCGGTGTGCCCGAGCAGGCCGGCCGAGCTCCGGCGGAGTGTCCTGACGGAGTCCGATCCGCCGTGATGCCCGGAGGCACCCGTGACACTCAGCGAGCTTCTTCCCAGCCTCGGCTGCGCAGCCGTCGATCACCTCGAGCCAGGAGTCTGGCCGCGAAGCACCCGGCTCGGCGAAGACGGCGAACTGGTCTTCGCCGGCGCGCCGGTCAGCCACCTCGCCGGCCGCTTCGGGACGCCGTCCTACCTCATCGACGAGCAGCAGGTCCGCGACACCGCCCGTGAGTACCGCGAAACGCTGCCGGACGTCGAAGTCGCGTACGCCGGCAAGGCGCTCTGCACCCGGACCGTACTGCGTTGGGTCGCCGAGGAGGGGTTGTCGCTCGACACCTGTTCCGCCGGCGAGATCGCCGTCGCGCGCTCGGTCGGCTTTCCCGCGGAGCGCATGCTGCTGCACGGCAACGCGAAGACGCCCGAGGACCTGAAGGCCGCGCTCGGCTACGGCGTCCGGCGGATCGTCGTCGACTCGCTCGACGAGATCGAGCAGCTCGGCGCGCTCGCCACCGGCGCGCAGCAGGTGATGATCCGGGTGATGCCGGGCGTCGCGGCTGGGGCGCACGCGGCCATCCGCACTGGCGCGGAGGGCCAGAAGTTCGGCTTCTCGCTGCTCGACGGGGTTCCGGACAACGTCGACGCCGCCGTCGAAGCAGTGAAGAAGCAATCCGGGCTGCGGCTCCAAGGGCTGCACTGCCACATCGGCTCGCAGGTGTCCCGGGTCGACCGGTACGAGGCAGCCGCGCGGCGGATGGCCGAGGTCCTCGTCCGGATCCGGGACACCCACGGCGTCACGCTGCGGGAGCTCGATCTCGGCGGCGGGCACGCGGTGCCCTACGTCGGCGGCGAGCCCGCGTTCGACCTCGGCGGCTACTCGCGGCGCCTGCGCGTGGCGCTCGCCTACGCGTGCGCGGCGCACGGATTCCCGCTGCCCCGCCTGACGATCGAGCCGGGCCGGGCGATCGTCGGGCCGGCCGGGATCACGGTGTACCGCGTGTGCGCGGTCAAGCGCGGCAGCCGCACGTTCGTCGCGGTCGACGGCGGCATGAGCGACAACGCGCGCCCCTCGCTCTACGGCGCGCGGTACACCACGCGCCTGGTGGGACGGCGTTCGACGGCGAAGCGCAGCCTGATGACCGTGGTCGGCAGGCACTGCGAAGCAGGCGACGTCCTCGCCGACGGCATCAGCCTGCCCGGCGACCTGCACGCCGGCGACCTCCTGGCCGTGCCGTGCACCGGCGCGTACCACCACTCGCTGGCGTCGAACTACAACCAAGTCGGCCGGCCACCGCTGGTCGGCGTCAAGGACGGCGTCGCGACGCTGCTGGTGCGCCGTGAGACCGAGGAGGACCTGAGCCGCCGGGACGTCGGCTAGACCGGCTCGATGCGGTCGCCGCCGCGGCGGACGAACCCCCGCCGCAGGCGGCGGCCGGCGAAGAAGTCGCGGCAGGCCCGGTGGACCGCGAACATCAGCGGCACCCCGAGCACGATCGACACCACGCCGATCACCGCGACGCCGCCGATGCCGAACACCGTCGTCTCGCCCGCGTCCGGCCGCGCGTACTCGAGCAGCGCGAACACCAGCACCGCGAGGAAGAACACGCCGCCGATGAACGGCAACAGCCCGCGGAGCACGAAGTTGCGCACGCTCGTGAACAACGTCCGGCGGAACACCCAGACGCAGGCCAGTGCCGTCATCGTGTACTCGATGGCGATGGTCAGCCCGACCGCGTCGACCGAGTCCGCCAGCACGTTGCCGCTGACCAGCGCGAGGAGCACGTACCCGGCCAGCGACACCAGGCCGAACGCCCACGTGGCCACCGAAGGCGTCCGGTACCGCGGGTGCACCCGCCCGAAGACGCGCGGCAGGGCGCCGTGGCTGGCCATCGACAACGTCGTGCGCGCCGCCGGCATGATCGTCGCCTGGCTGGTGGCCGCGCCGCTGGTCAGCACCGAGACGATCAGCAGCACGCCCAGTACCTTGCCGCCGGTGCCGTCGCCGAACACCGCGCCACCCAGGCCGGCCAGGACGTCCTCCGAGTTGGCCTCGTTCGCCAGGCCGATCCCCTCGGTGCCGACTCCGGCGAAGGCCAGCGCGGCCACCGTCACGAGCAGGTAGTTCAGCACCAGCAGCACCGTCGAGAGCACCGCCGCCCGTCCCGGCGCGTGCCGCGGGTCGGCGGACTCCTCGTTGACCGACAGCGAGCTTTCCCAGCCCCAGTAGATGAACACGGCCAGCAGCACCGCCGAAACCGCGGTCCCGGCGGAGACCCCGCCCGGCCACAGCCAGTCCGGCCGCGGCACCGACGCCTGCGGACCGGCCGTGCCCCCGAAGACGCGGACCAGCGCGACGACCGAGAAGAGCACCAGCACGGCGAGTTCCACGCCGAGCAGGATCCACTGCACCCGTGCGGACACCTCGATCCCCCGGTAGCAGAGCCAGCACAGCGCCAGCAGCCACGCGGCCCCGATCGCCGTCGTCACCCACCGGTTGTCCGCCGCGCCGGACGCGCCGAACAGCAGCAGCGTGTACCGGCCGGTGAGCGCGGACTGGCTGCTCATCACCAGCAGCTGCGCGACCGTGACGACCCAGCCGGTGAACCAGCCGGCGTGCGGGCCGAACGCGCGCACCGCCCAGGTGAAGTTGGTGCCGCAGTCGGGTTCCGCGGTGTTCAGCTCGCGGAACGCGAAGGCGACGAACAGCACCGGCACGAACGACAGCAGCACGAACCCCGCCGCCTTGAACCCGGTGCCGGCCAGCACGATCAGCCCGAGCGTGGCCGCGATCGAGTACGCCGGCGCCGTCGACGACATGCCGATGACCATCGACGACACCATGCCCAGCGCACCGCCGCGAAGCCCCTTCTCGGGAACGGCGGGGGCGACGCCGAGCGCCACGGCCTCCGACATGCGTTGGTCCTCCTGGGGTTGCTTCGGACGAGAGAGCCGCCAGACGGTACCCGGCGGGGCCCGGTGTACGCGTCCGGCTGTGCGCGGGCGCACAAAACCGCCTCGGAAAGCCTCGTCACTTTCGCCCCCCGCCACCGATTCCTCGGCTGAACGCGGTCCTGGCGTCGAATCGCGCGAAGCTGGCGCGAGGGTCTCGCTTTCTCCGCAGGTCTCGATACGCTGCGCACTTGACAAATCACATGCCGAAACACAGGGAGGGACGGCATGGGTGACGAAACACGTGCGCGCGCATTGGACAATACGGACAGATCACTGATCGCCCTGCTCCAACAGGACGGCCGGGCCTCGTTCACCGCACTCGCCAAAGCGGTCGGGCTTTCGGAGGGAGCGGTCCGCCAGCGCGTGCAGCGGTTGCTGCGCGACGACCTGATGCAGATCGTCGCGGTGACCGACCCCGCCAACGTGGATCTGACGCGGCAGGCCATGGTCGGCATCAACGTCGACGGCGTGGATCCCCGCGAAGTCGCGGAGAAGCTCTCCGAGCTGGACAACGTGCACTACGTCGTGCTGTGCGCCGGGCGCTACGACCTGCTGGCCGAGCTGGTCTGCAAGGACGACGACCACATGCTCGAGGTGCTCGGCGAAGAGGTGCGGAAGATCCCGGGCGTGTCCGGGACCGAGCTGTTCGTGTACCTGAAGCTGGCCAAGCAGAACTACTCCTGGGGCCGGCTCACGGCGTAGCGGCCGGGGATGACGGGCGGGTCGCCGCCCGCCACCCCCGTTCGCTACTGGAGCCGCCGGTGCCCGGACCGCACGGGCACGCCGGCCTCGGCGAGGCCGGTCAGCGCGGCCGGGAGCGGATCCCGGTGCAGCACCCCGAGGCGCTGCGTGGCGCGCGTGAGCGCGACGTACAGCTCAGCCGCGCCGCGCGGGCCCGCGGCCAGGATCCGCTCCGGCTCGACGACGAGGACCGCGTCGAACTCCAGCCCCTTGGCGGCCGACGGCGGGATCGTGCCCGGCACGCCCGGCGGACCGAGCACGACGCTGGTGCCTTCGCGGCCGGCTTCGTCGCGGACGAAGTCCTCGATCGCGTCCGGCAGCTCGTCGGCCGCCACTCGTCTGGACCACGGCCGCACCCCGCACGCGCGCACCGATTCCGGCGGCCGCGCGGCCGGCGCGAACCGCGCCAGCAGCGCACCCGCGACGGCCATGATCTCCGCCGGGGTCCGGTAGTTCACGGTCAGCTCGCGGTACAGCCAGCGGTCGCCGACGTACGGCGCCAGCATCGGTCCCCACGCCGTCGCGCCGGCCGCCGACCGGCGCTGGGCGAGGTCGCCGACGATCGTGAACGAGCGGTTGGGACACCGCCGCATCAGCACCCGCCAGTCCATTTCGGACAGTTCCTGCGCCTCGTCGACGACGACGTGCCCGTACGTCCAGTCCCGGTCCGCGGCCGCCCGCTCGGCGAGTTCGCGCGGGTCGCGTTCGACGAACCGCGCCGCCAGGTCTTGGCGTCGAGGAGATCCTCGGCCACCAGCTGGACGTCCTCGTCCAGCTCCTCGCGGTCCAGCTTCATCAGCTCCATGACGCCGGAGGCGTACTCGGCCTCCGCCGCCGCCCGCCGGCGCGCGGCGGCGCGTTCGACGGCGTCGTCCCGGCCGAGCAGGTCGACCAGCTCGTCGAGCAACGGCACGTCCGACACGGTCCAAGCCGGGCCGTCCGCGCGGAACAACGCCGGATCGGCCCCGGCGGCCTCGAGCCGGCGGGGAGACTCGTACAGCGGCGCCAGCAACGTCTCCGGCGTCAGGTACGGCCACAGCTCGTCGAGGGCGGTTTCGAAAGTTTCGTGGTCCGCGAGTTCGGCGAGGACCTCGGCGCGGAGGTCCGCCCACAACCCGCGGTCCGCCCGCGTCAGCCAGCCTTCGCCGATCTTCGCCACGGCACGCTCGGCGACGAGCGCCACGACGCGCTCGCGGAAGACCGGCCGGGCTTCGTTGTGCGGCAGCCCGGTCTCGCGCGCTTCGAGCCGGGCCTCGGCCGCGAGGTCTTCGTCGAGCTCCACGGTGACGTCGCCGAGGTCGATCGGCACCGGCTCCGCGGGCACCTGCCGGCGGTCGGCGACCGCGGCGGCCAGCACGTCGAGGATCTGCAGCGATCCCTTCAACCGCGCCACCTCCGGCCGGTCCTCGGCGGTGACCCGCAGCCCGGGCACCAGGTCGCCGGTGGTCAGGAAAACGACGTCCGACTCGCCGAGCGACGGCAGCACGCGGCCGATGTGGTCGAGGAACAGCGGGCTCGGCCCGACGACGAGCACGCCGCTGCGCGCCATCCGCTCGCGCCGGGTGTAGAGCAGGTACGCCACCCGGTGCAGGGCGACGGCCGTCTTGCCGGTGCCGGGGCCGCCTTCGACCACCAGCACCCCCGCGTGGCCGAGGCGGATGATCTCGTCCTGCTCGGCCTGGATGGTCGCGACGATGTCCCGCATCCCCTCGCCGCGGGGCGCGTTGACGGCCGCGAGCAGGGCCGCGTCCCCGCGTTCGCTGAGACATGCCTGGGGGGACGACCCCCCAGACCCCCCGAGGTCGTCCGAGCCGGGACGGCCCAGGACTTCATCGGTGAAACCGAGGACCCGGCGGCCCATCGGGTGGAACTGACGGCGGCGGCGCATGTTTTCCGGTGTCGCCGCGGTGGCGACGTAGAACGGCCGCGCCGCCGGCGCCCGCCAATCGAGCAGGAACGGTTCGTAGTCGTTTTCCTCGTCGAAGAGCCCGATGCGGCCGATGTAGCTGGTTTCGCCCGAAACGGCGTCCAACCGGCCGAAACAAAGCCCGTTGTCGGCGACGTCCAGCCGGGCCGCCTCCCGCGACCGGCACCGGACGTCGGTCTCCCGTTCCCCCGGTGTCACCTCGGTTTGGCCGAGTGCGCCGTGGTACCGGGCCTGCGCCGCCGCGCGCTCGCGATCGAGCCGCTCGTACAGCGCGGCGACGTAGGCCCGTTCTTCCCGCAATTCCTCGTCGTACCCCTGGTTTGACAAGTTCCCCTCACAGCGGTTAGAATCCAATCAGGTTCGGCGAGTGCTCCGTTTGTTTTGGAGGACACGCCGATTTTTTATTGTCCACCCGCTGTCAAGGCCCTCAGTCCAGCATGAATTCACGCGGGTTCAGCGGCCGGTCGACCACCCGCACGTCACCCAGCAGCCCCGCGAAACTGCGGTCGACCTTCCCGCCGTAGGACGAGGCACCGACCAGCCACGGCCCGCCCGGATCGGCGAGCCCGACGGCGGGCGTGGCCGGGTTCCGGACCACGGGGCAGCCGTCGACGTACACGGTCGTGCGCCTGCCGTCGTTGACCACGGCCACGTGCCACCACTTCTCCACCGGCAGCTCGTGCCCCCAGTTCGTCGAGGTCCGGTCCTGGTTCAGCGGGTACACCGCCCACTGCAGCTCGCCACCGTCCGAAAGAGACAGTGTGGCCGCGGACTCCTGCGGGTCGTCGCCGGTCTTGCCCGCGGCGGCCCCGCTGCCGAGCCTGGCGAACAGGCCGCACCAGCCGTGGTGGCCGTCCTTGAAGTCGGCGGGCAGCCGGAAGAACGCCTCGACGGTGTACCCGCGTTCGAACTTCAGCCGGTTCATCGGCGCGGCGCCGACCGTGCGCAGGTACGCACCGCGGCTGGGGTTGCGGCTGCCGTCGAACCGCAGGCTCGCCCGCGACGGTTGCCGCGGCGAGAAGTCGCTCGAGTACTTCAGCGCGTCCGGGCCGCTGCCGGGCGCGGTGACGCGGGTGAGGTCGTTGCCCTGGCCGGTCTGGTCGCGCACGACGACGTCGTCCGGCACCGGCTTGCCGTCCTGGCCGCCTTCGAAGCGCCAGTAGGCGACGGTGCCCGGCACCAGCAGCTGCTTCGCCGGTCGTCCGGGCGGGACGGGCACCGGCGCGAAGCCCTTGAACCGCTCGGCGAAGTCGATCTCCAGGCTGAAGTAGTCGGCGGAGCCGCTGCGCTCGACCTCCACCTGCTGCATTTCACTCAGGTGGTCCTGCGCGGCGAGCCACGGCGAGAACGTCCGGACGTCGATCACGCCGCGTGCGAGGTCGAACCGGTAGAGCCGGATCATCGCGCTGCCGCCGTAGTAGCGGTCCTGGTAGTTGGCGAGGTGGACGTGCACGTCGTGCCCGGCGGCGTTCTTCCGGACGGTGCGCCCGGTCGGCCAGTAGTGCCCGTTGAGCGTGAGGAAGATCTGGTCGTTGCCGTTCACCAGCTCCTTCCAGACGAGCTCGCCGAAGGTCGAGAACTGGGCTTGGTGGTCGTCGTCGGCCCAGACGAGCTCGTGGATGGTGAGGATGGCCGGCAGCGTCGGGTGCTGCGCGAGGACCTGCTTCGCCCAGTTCAAGCCGCCCGCTGAGGGCCGCCAGTCGAGGGCGAGCAGCAGCCACTCGCGGCCGCCTCCGCGGAAGACGTGGTAGCTGTTGTAGCCGTCCTTCGTCGCGCCGCGGAACGTCGGCGAGTTGCGCCGGCGCTGCGGGCCGAACGCGTCGAGGTACGGCGAGGGGCCGCGCTGGTCGTCCTTCGAGCCGTCGATGTCGTGGTTGCCGGCGAGGGTGCTGTACGGGAACCGGCGGCGGTCGAGGGCCTGGAACGACCGGCTGATCCGGGCGAACTCGTCCGCCCGGCCGTTCTGGGTCAGGTCGCCCAGGTGGGCGAGGAAGACAACGTTGTCGTCCTCGGCTTCGAGGACGTACCGCAGCGAGGCGTCCAGCGGGGCCGCGTCGCCGCGGTCCTCGTCGAACAGGTACTGCGTATCCGGCATCACCACGAGCGTGAAGCGCGGATCTTCGGCGTCGGGACGGTGGCGGCCCTGCGCTCCGGCGGAGGGCGCGCCGAGGACGTTCGGCAGGGTCGCCGCGGCGGCGACGGCCGGTGCGCCGAGGAGGAAGGTCCGGCGAGAAGTGTCAGTCACGGGCGGGAAGCTACGGGCGGCTTCCGACCACCCCGGCAACTGCCGCCGAACGCAGGATGAACAGCGGTACTGTGCCCGCATGAGCGGCCCGCGGGTGTTCCGGATGATCCAACCCGTCGACGACATCGAGGTCGCCGTCGCGTTCTACGCCGCCGTCTTCGGCGACCCCGGCGAGCGGATCGCGGTCAACCGGCACTACTTCACCTGCGGCGGCGTGGTGCTGGCCTGCGTCGAGGCGCCGCTCGGACACCGGGAGCCACGCCCGCAGCGGGACCCGCGGATCGTCTACCTCGCGGTCGACGACGTCGAGGAGACGCTCGAGCGCGTGCGCGCCGCCGGGCCGCGCTGGGTCGACGACGCCATCGAAACCCAGTTCTGGGGCGAGCGCTCGTTCTACGCCGACGACCCCTTCGGCAACCCGCTCTGCTTCGTCCAGGAGGACACGCGCTACCTGGGCGGACCCGTCGGCTGAGTGCCGTTGGCCGGGTGCAGCCGGAACGGCATGACGAACCAGAGGATCCCGAAGAGCAGCAGGCAGAGCACGGCCATGATCAGCATCGCGATCCCGCCGTAGACCACCTTGGCGATCAGCGCCACCGTCGACGTGATCGCCAGGGCCAGGCAGACCAGCCCGACCAGCACGAGCCGGTTGCCGACGGTCAGGATCCGCTCCCGGCTCCCGGTGCGGAACAGCAGCCGGTGCCACGCCGCGGGCGCGGTCAGCAGCGCCGTGGCCGCCACCGCGAGCGCCACCGCGGACAGGTGCAGCGACTTTTCGAACCCGCTGGCGTCGTGGAACCGGTCGGTGAACACGACCGACAGCAGGAAGCCGAAGAGGATCTGCACCCCGGCCTGCGCGACCCGCAGTTCTTGCAGCAGCTCGCCGATGTTGCGGGTCAGCTGTTCGTTGCGGGTTTCACCGGTGTGTTCGGGCACGAAGGCACAATAACCGGACAACGGACCGTCCACCGGCTGGGAAATCCGCGACTTTCCCACGCACTCCCGGCTCGTCACCGTCCGAAACGGACTGGTCAGAACCCCCAGGAGCGCTCGGGCACCACGCGGATGCGGACGGAGTACTTGGCGTCGAACCCGTCCGCGGTCAAGCCGACGCCCGCGTAGCGGAAGCCGTACTTGTCGAGGTACCCGGCTGCCTCCGAAGGCTTGCCCGGCTCGACGTGCGCCTTCCCGGTGACGACGAGGACCGAGCCGCCGTGCTCGTCGCTGTTGAGGTGGAAGCTGACGTCGGGGTTCGCCTCGATGTGCCGGAGCTTCGCGGTGCCACGAGGGCACCGACAATTCTTCCCTCGCTAACGGCTTTTCGGGGGTTCCGGGTGGCGGAGCCCCCGGCCGGGGCGCAGCCCCGGTTGTCTCAGCGCGACGCGACCCGCCGCGCGTACCGCGTCCCGGCCGCCAGCAGCACCAGGCCGGCGCCGAGGAACGCACCGACCCTGGCCAGGCCGTCGAGTGCCGCCAGGTCGAACAGCACCAGCTTGAGCACCGCGGCGCCGACCAGGACCAGCCCGGTGACCCGCAGGGCGACGACGTCGATCCCGCGCAGGAGCAGCACGAGCGCCGCGATCGTCCAGGACACCGTGATCAGCGCGTGGCCGAGCAGGAACCCCGTCCGGCCGGGGACCGCCAGCAGCGACCCGCACAACACGACCCCGGCGGCGCCGTACAGCGCCGAAACCCCGGCGACGAGCCAGATGGGCAGGTCTTCGGCCGGTCCGCGGAACACCGCCAGCCGGGCCGCGGCCCACGGCAGCGCGACCGACACGGCGAGGATCAGCGCGGCGACCGCGAGCGCGCCGGTCAGCTCGGTGACCGGCCGGGTGCGAGGCACGATCAGCAGTGCAGGCGTGACGTCGAAGAACACGCCGATCAGGCCGCCGATGGTCGCGAACCCCAGCGCGGCGCCGAGCGCGCCCCGGTTGCGGCCGCCCACCGCGGCCACGACCAGCAGCAGTGCCTCGCCGAGCAGCACCCCGGCGCGCGCCGGGCCGTCGAACTGGGTGACCGTCGCCTGCAGGATCGCCAGCAGTCCGGCCAGGCCGGCCACGTGCCCGCCGAACCCCGGCCACCAGCGGCGTGCCGCCCAGACGACGAGCAGCACCGCGCCCGCCCCCGCCGTGATCGGCACCGACTGCGCCTTCGGCAGCAGGACCGCCGCGACGAGCGTCGGCAGCACGGCGGTCGCCAGCACCGCGAGCGCCGCGGGGTCGTTCTGACGGCGGTGGAGCACGCACAGCGCGAGCACGACGCCCGCCACCCCGGCGCCGCCGGCCGCGGCGGTGTTGGCCCAGCTGCCGCCCGCCCCCACCACCGCCGTGCTGACCACGGAGGCGAACAGCGGCGGGACGCCAGCCACGAGCGTCAGCGACGACCAGTCGCGGCGCAGCTGCACCGGCGCCGTCGCGAGCTGGACCATCAACAGGAAGGTGACCAGTTCGGGGGTGAACCCGCCGACGGTCAACGGCGCGCACACGACACAGCCGATGACGACGGCCGAGGCCAGCAGCGGCGACTCCCAGCGCACCGCCACGAGCAGCCCGCCGACGGCGACCGCCAGCCCGGCGGCGAGCCCGGCGAGCACCGGCAGGAATTCGTACAGCGTGGTCGCGGCGACGACGTCCAGGTAAAGCGTCGCGATGCCGGTGGCGGCCAGCGCGAACGCGCCGGTGCGGCCGGCGGGCTTGCGGTGCAGCCACAGGCCGGTGCCGGTCAGCGCCAGCCCGAACCCGGCGCCGACGAGCACCCGCGGCAGCGGCCCGAGCCAGCCCCGCTGCACGGCCAGCACGAGCAGCAGGACGACGCCGAGCAGGGTCACGGCCCCGCCGATCCAGGCGAGCACGCGGCTCCCGGCGCCTTCCGCGCCGAGCTTCTCGCCCAGCGTCGGCCGCGGAACCGGCGGAGCGTACGGCTGCTGCGGGACGTACTGCGGGTGCGGGACGTACTGCTGGTGCAGCGGCGGCGCGTACTGCTCGTGGGGCGGCTGCCACTGGTACTGCGGCCGCGGAATCGACTCGGGCCGCGTCGGCCGGGGTGGAGGCTGGGGGTGGGCATGGGCCTGGGGCGGCGGTTGGGGTTGCGGCTCAGGCTGCGGCTGCGGCTGCGGCTGCGGCTGCGGCTGCGGTTGCGGTTGCGGCTCAGGCTGCGGCTGCCGATCGGGCTGCTCGGGGTGTTCGGCCTGCTCGGGCTGCCCGTCCCGGACGGTCCGCAGTTCGGAACCCACCAAGGCGAGACGACGCCCCAGGTCGTCGATCTCGCCGGCGAGCCGGAGGAGCACAGTTGCTTCGGTGGTCATACCGGACAGGGTCACGCACCGGCGTCCACCTGCGGATCCGTAGTACTACGCAATCCCAGGTCACGTCCTGGTCGCGGCCAGCACCTCGTCCATGGTCGTCATGATCGAAACCGTCTCGTCCAGGGGCATGAGCGGGCTCTCGGTCTCGCCGGCGGCCAGCCGGAGCGCCACCTCGTCGGCCTGGTGCCGCAGGCCGCGGCCCTCGTCGACGTATTCGAAGCGGCTCCGCTCGCCTTCGCGCGGGATGTAGGTGAAGGACGCGGGCGCGTAGAAGGGCCCGTCGATCTCGATGCGCGCATCGGTGCCGGTGATCGACGCCGTGGTCGGCGAAACCGCGCTCAACGTGCAGGTCAGAACGGCTTGGGCGCCGCTCGGGTAGCCGAACAGCATCGACAGCTGGGCGTCGACGCCGGTGAAGGCGGCCGTGGCCATGGCGGCGACGCGGTCGGGCGAGCCGAGCACCATCGA
Source organism: Amycolatopsis sp. NPDC026612 (assembly GCF_040638285.1). NCBI lineage: Bacteria > Bacillati > Actinomycetota > Actinomycetes > Pseudonocardiales > Pseudonocardiaceae > Amycolatopsis > Amycolatopsis sp. NPDC026612. The sequence continues at coordinate 49,642 of NZ_JBEZYB010000020.1, read as the reverse complement.
GGCGAACGAGACGGGATAGATCCCCAGGTCGAGCCGGGCACCCCCGCCCAGTTCGGGAGCGAACAGCCGGAAGGCCGGGTCTTCGGCGAACCACTGCCCGTGGTCGGCGGCGACGGTGACGATCCGGCCGAGGCTCGGCAGGAGTTCGCGGATGTGCCGGACGTGCGGCAGGAAGCGCGTCCACATGGCTTCCATCAGGAAGAGGTTCCGGTCCCGCGCCAGCTCGACGAGGTCCCGCGCCTCTTCGGCGTCCATCGTGAACGGCTTCTCGACGAGCACGGGCTTGCCTGCTTCGAGGGCGAGGCGCGCGTTGGCGTGGTGCATGGGGTGCGGCGTGGCGACGTAGACGACGTCGACGTCCGGGTCGTTCGCGAGGGCTTCGTAGCTGCTGTGGCGGGTGGGGATGCTTCGCTCGGCGGCGAAGTGCTCGGCGCTCCCGGCGGTACGGGACCCGACAGCGGCGACCACGCCGGAGCCGGTGAGCCGCAGGTCCTCGGCGAAGGCGCCGGCGATCCCGCCGGTACCCATGATTCCCCAGCGCAGGGGCGCGTTCGTCATACGCCGAACCCTATGCCTGGCGAAGCCGGCGGCCTGGACGAGCAGCGGCATCGAGCGGGGCCCGAACCGGCGTGATCGACACCACAGGTGACAATGGAGGACGTGACCGCCCTGCTGAGCAAGCCCGCCCTGAAGATCGGCCCCTACGAGGTCGATCCCCCGGTCGTGCTCGCACCCATGGCCGGCATCACCAACGTCGCCTTCCGGCAGCTGTGCGCCGAGTACGGCGCCGGCATCTACGTGTGCGAGATGATCACCGCCCGCGCCGTCGTCGAACGGCACCCCGGGACCATGCACATGATGACCTTCGGCGAACACGAAAAGCCCAGGTCCATGCAGCTCTACGGCGTTGACCCCAAGACCATGGCCGAAGCCGTCCGGATCATCGTCGGGGAAGGCCTGGCCGACCACGTCGACTCGAACTTCGGCTGCCCGGTCGCGAAGGTGACACGCAAGGGTGGCGGGGCGGCGCTGCCGTTCAAACGGAAGCTGTTCGAAGCCATCGTGCGCGAGTCCGCCAAGGCCGCCGGGGACACCCCGTTCACGGTGAAGTTCCGGATCGGCATCGACGACGACCACCGCACCTTCCTCGACGCCGGCCGCATCGCCGAGGCCGAGGGCGCCGCCGCCGTCAGCCTGCACGCCCGGACAGCCGCGCAGCGTTACTCCGGCCAGGCCGACTGGACCAAGATCGCCGAGCTGAAACAAGCCGTCACCAGCATCCCCGTGCTCGGCAACGGCGACATCTTCAGCGCCGCCGACGCCCTGCGCATGGTCGAGGAAACCGGCTGTGACGGCGTCGTCGTCGGCCGCGGCTGCCTCGGCAGGCCCTGGCTGTTCGGGGAGCTGGAAGCCGCCTTCCAGGGGCGCGCCATCCCGACGCCGCCGAACTTGGGCGAAGTCGCGAAGGTCATGCGAAGGCACGCCGAGCTGCTCGTCCAGCACGACGGCGAGACCAAGGCCCTGCGCGACCTGCGCAAGCACATGGCCTGGTACTTCATGAACTTCCCGGTCGGCTCCGAACTCCGCCGCGGCTTCGCGATGGTCTCCGGCCTCGCCGAGCTCGACGACCTCATCGGCCGGCTGGACCACGACGCTCCCTTCCCCGACAACGCCGACGGCCCGCGCGGCCGCCAGGGCTCCCCGGGCAAGGTCACCCTGCCGCACGGCTGGCTCGACGACCCGGACGACGACTGCGTCCCCGAGACCGAAGACATGCACTCGGGCGGCTGAGCCCGGCCGTGACACTTGTCAGGGCGGAGTCGTGGCGGATCGCATCTTTGTGAACGCCCTGGCCGGGACATGCTTTTCGCATGACGAACAACACCAGCGGCCTCGGTTCCCTCCTCCAGACCCTCGGCGTGGAAATCGCCGTCCCCCTCGGCGTCTACTACGGGCTCCACTCGCTCGGTGCGGACGACTTCACGGCGCTCGCGCTCGCCGGGGTCTTCCCGCTCGCCCGGACCCTCTACCAGTTCGCCAGGACCCGGACGATCAACGGGCTCGCCCTCGTCGTCCTCGTGACCAACGTCGTCGGCATGCTGCTGACCTTCGTCTCCGGGGACGCCCGCATGATGATCGCCAAGGACTCGCTCGGCAGCGGCTTCATCGGGATCGTCGTCCTGATCTCCGCGTTCACCGCGCAGCCGATCATGACCAAGGCCCTGCGCCCGTTCCTGACCCACGGCCAGGCCGACCACGAAGAGGCCTGGGAGCGGCTGCGGAGCAACCGGCGGTTCGACACCGTCGTCCGCCGCAGCAGCTACATCTGGGGTATCGGGTTCATGCTGGAGAGCGCTGCCCGGGTGATCGGCGCGTTCACCCTGCCGGTGTCCACGATGGTGTGGCTGAGCACGGTCATCTTCGTGGGCTCGTTCGCGGTGATCATGCTGGTGGCCGGCGCGAGCGCCAAGGAAGCGGGCGGGATGGTCGCCGAGGAAGCCCGCCGTCCGGCCCTCGTCGCCGCTTGACCAGCGCAAAGCCGGCGCGTACAGGTGTGTACATGTACAGCAAGCGGCAGCAGCTGGTCGGCGACCTCACCGACCTGATCCGCTCCGGGCGGCTCGCCCACGGCGAACGCCTCCCCGGCGAGCACCAGCTCGCCGTGCAGTACCAGGTCAGCCGCGGCACCGTCCGCAGCGCGCTGTCCGAGCTCCAGCAGCTCGACCTCATCTCCACCCAGGCCGGCGTCGGGTCGTTCGTCACCTTCGACGGCGTCCAGCTCGACCAGCGGATCGGCTGGGCCCGCGCCCTCGCCGACGCCGGCGCGCCGGTCACCACCGAACTGCTCGGCATCGAGACCGTCGAAGACGTTGCCCTGGAAGAAGAATTCGACGAGAAGGCCTACGTCGCCGTGCGGCGGCTGCGGCGGGAGCACGACCGCGGGATCTCCCTCGAAACCGCCACCGTGCCCGCCGTCGGGCCGCTCGCCGACCTCCCCGGGACGGGCCTGCGGGACGGCTCCCTGACCAAGACCCTCGAAGCCGCCGGCCGGATCTCCGTCGGCGGCGACCAGTGGATCAGCACCGAGCGCCTCGACGCCTGCGCCGCCGAGCTCCTCGGCCGCTCGATCGGCGAGCTCTTCCTCCGCGCCGAGCGCACCTCGGTCGACGTCGAAGGCCGGCTCGTCGAGCGCGTCGTCAGCCTGCTGGACCCGGACCGGTTCCAGTTCCACCTCACGTTCGGACACCGGTGACCGCGCGGGACCGGGCCCTCGGCGCGTTCACCGGGCTGGCCGTCGGCGACGCGCTCGGCATGCCGACGCAGTCGATGTCCCGCGCCGCCATCGCCGCCACCTACGGGCCGGTCACCGGCCTGCTCACCGCCGTCGCCGAGCAGCCGGTGGCGCCGTCGATGCCCGCCGGCTCGATCACCGACGACACCGAGCAGGCCGTCCTGCTGGCCCGGCTGCTCATCGACGGCCGCGGCACCGTGGAGCCACAGGCCTTCGCCGATGCCCTGCTGAGCTGGGAGGCGGACATGGTCCGCCGCGGTTCCGCGGACCTGCTCGGGCCGTCCACCAAACGCGCTCTCGCCCGGCTGCAGGAGGGCGTCCCGGCCGACGAAGCCGGCCGCACGGGCACCACCAACGGCGCCGCCATGCGGGTCACGCCGGTCGGGATCGCCACCCCGTCCGACGACTTGCACCGGCTGGTCGACGCCGTCGTGGCGACCGCCAGGGTCACGCACAACACCAGCCTGGGCATCGCGTCGGCCGCCGCGGTCGCGGCCGCCGTTTCCGCCGGGGTCGACGGCGCGAGCCTGGCCGAAGCGCTCGACGCGGGTGAGCGCGCCGCCGTCGTCGGTGGCGAACGCGGGCACTGGGCGCCCGGCGGCGAAATCGCCGCCCGGATCGGCTGGGCGCGCGGCTGGGTGCGGGGCATGGCCCCGGCCGCCGTCGCGGACGCGGTCGCGCGGGTGATCGGGACGTCGGTCGCGTCGCAGGAGTCCGTCGTCGCCGCGTTCGCGCTGGCCGAAGCCATGGGCGACGACCCGCCGGCGGCGCTGCGCCTGGCCGCCGGGCTCGGCGGCGACACCGATACCGTCGCCGCGATCTGCGGGGCGATGCTCGGGGCCGTGCACGGCGCCGGCGCCTTCCGCCCCGACGTCGTCGAGACCGTGCTCGCCGTCAACCGGCTCGAATTCGGGCCGCTCGTCGACGAACTCCTGAAGCTGCGGCGTCGATGACCGGGCAGCTGGTGCACACCGGGCAGGTCGTCCTCGACCTGGTCATGGCGGTACCGGCCCTGCCACCACCGGGCGGCGACGTGCTGGCGTCGTCGACGAACCTGGTGCCCGGCGGTGGTTTCAACGTCATGGCCGCCGCCGCGCGCTCCGGGGCCCGCGTGCTCTACGCGGGCAGCCACGGCACCGGCGGCTTCGGCGACCTCGCCCGCACCGCCCTCGCGGCCGAGGGCGTGGAACTGGCGCACGAGCCGACGTCCGAACTGGACACCGGGGTCGTCGTCGTGCTGGTCGACGCGACCGGCGAGCGCACCTTCGCGACCGGCACCGGTGCCGAAGGCCGCCTTCGCACCCTGGCCGGCGTGCACCCCGCGAAGGACGACATCGTCTACGTGACCGGGTACAGCCTCCTGCACGAAGCCAACCGGGTGGCGCTCCTCGGCTGGCTCCCCCGCCTGCCCGGCTCGGCGGTCCTATTCGACCCCGGCCCGCTCGTCGCCGCGATCGATCCCGGGACACTCGGCAAGATACTGTCCACAGTGGACATCCTGAGCTGCAACGCCCGCGAAGCCGGCGTGCTCGGCGAGCTGCCGCCGGTCGCCGTCGTCCGCGACGGCGCGAACGGCTGCCAGGTCCGGGAACCCGGCCGCACCACCGACGTCCCGGGCTTCCCGGTCGACGCGGTGGACACCACCGGCGCGGGTGACACGCACTGCGGCGTACTGGCCGCGGAGCTGCTGCGCGGCAGCACCCTCCTCGACGCCGCCGTGCGCGCCAACGCTGCGGCCGCGCTTTCGGTGACCCGGCCCGGCCCGGCGACCGCGCCGGGCCGGGAAGAGATCGACCAGCTGCTGGAGGCCACGCGATGACCGGTTCCCGCAAGCTCGAGGTGGAGACCAACGGCCTGGACGTGATCGACGACGCCGAACGCCGCGGACGGCCGCGGCAGCTGTTCTGGCCGTGGTTCGGCGCGAACGTGTCCGTGCTGGGGCTGAGCTACGGCTCGTTCACGCTCGGCTTCGGCATCTCGTTCGGGCAGGCGCTGGTCGCCGGCGTCGTCGGCATCCTGTTCTCCTTCCTGCTGTGCGGGTTCATTGCCATCGCGGGCAAACGCGGCTCGGCACCGACGATGCTGCTTTCCCGCGCGGCCTTCGGCGTGCGCGGCAACCGGCTGCCGTCGGCGATCTCGTGGCTGCTCACGGTCGGCTGGGAAACCGTGCTCGCCGCGCTGGCGACCCTGGCCACGGCGACCGTGTTCGAGCGCCTCGGCTGGGGTGGCGGGACCCCGACGAAGGTGGTCGCGCTGGTCGTGGTGGCGGCGCTGACCGTCGCCGCCGGGGTGCTCGGCTTCGACGCGATCATGAGGCTGCAGACGTGGATCACCTGGATCACCGGCGTGCTCACCGTCGTCTACGTGGTCCTCGTGGCCGGCGACGTGCACTGGGCCGCGGTCACTGCGCTGCCGTCGGGCTCGGCGCAGCAGTGGGTCGGCGCGCTGGTGTTCCTGATGACGGGGTTCGGTCTCGGCTGGGTCAACGCGGCCGCGGACTACTCGCGCTACCTGCCGCGCTCGTCGTCGAGCCGCGGAGTGGTCGGCTGGACGACGTTCGGCGCGTCGGTGGCGCCGGTGGTGCTGCTGGTGTTCGGGTTGCTGCTGGCCGGCTCGTCGCCGGACCTGAGCAAGGCGATCGCGGCCGACCCGATCGGCGCGCTGACGACGTTGCTGCCGCTGTGGTTCCTGGTGCCGTTCGCGATCGTCGCGGTGCTCGGCCTGGTCGGCGGCGCGGTGCTGGACATCTATTCGTCGGGGCTGGCCCTGCTCTCGGCGGGCGTGCGCATCCCCCGCCCCGCGGCGGCGCTCGTCGACGGCGTGCTCATGATCCTCGGCACGGTCTACATCGTGTTTTCCGGCGGCGAGTTCCTCGGCCAGTTCCAGGGTTTCCTGGTGACGCTGGGGGTGCCGGTCGCGGCCTGGTGCGGCGTGATGCTCGCGGACGTCCTGCTGCGGCGAAGCGGCTACGCCGAGCGCGAGCTGTTCGACCCCGCCGGCCGGTACGGCGACGTCCGGGTCGGGCCGATCGCGGTGGTGCTGGTGGCGACCGCACTCGGCTGGGGGCTGGTGACGAACACGTCCGCGGACTGGCTGAAGTGGCAGGGGTACCTGCTCGAACCGTTCGGGCTGGGTGGCCGCGACGGCTCGTGGGCGTTCGCGAACCTCGGCGTGCTGCTGGCGCTGGCCCTGGGTTTCCTGGCCACCTTGCCGACGCGGCGGCGGGTCCACGTGCAGGAGGCCGCGTGAAGTCGATCCTGGCGGTCATCGACCTGCAGAACGTGTTCGCCGACCGGGCGAGCCCGTGGTTCACCCCGCGCTTCGCCGAGGTGGTCCCGCCGATCCGGCGGCTGGTGACGGCCTTCGGTGACGACGTCGTGTTCACCCGGTTCGTGGCGCCCGCACGTCCGGAAGGGGCGTGGAAGCGGTACTACGAGCGGTGGCCGTTCGCCCTGCAGCCACCGGACGCACCGCTGTACCGGGTGGTCGGCGGTTTCCAGCCGTCGTCCACTGTGGACGCGACCACGTTCGGCAAGTGGCACGCGCGGATGGCGACCCGGGTGGGTGGCGCCGGTCTGGTGCTCGCGGGGGTCTCGACGGACTGCTGCGTGTTGTCGACGGCACTGGCCGCGGCGGACGCGGGTGTCGCGGTCACCGTGGTGTCCGACGCCTGCGCGGGCGCGGACGACGAGAGCCACGCGAAGGCGCTGGACATCATGCGGCTGTACGGCCCGCTGGTGCAGGTCGCCACGACCGACGAGGTGCTCGCGAAGTAGATTCGCCTGCGTGATCGACCACATCAGCATCCCGACCGAAGCCGGTTCCTTCGACGCCATCGCCGCCGGACCCGAGGACGGGCGGCCCGTGCTGCTGCTGCACGGCTTTCCCGAAGCCGCGACCGAGTGGGAGCACCAGGTCGCCACCCTCGGGGTGCTCGGGTTCCGGGCCGTCGCGCCGGATCAGCGCGGCTACTCGCCGGGGGTGCGGCCGGAGCAGACCGGCGACTACTCGATCGAGCACCTCGTCGGGGACGTGGTCGCGATCACGGAAGCACTGGGCTGGCCGGAGTTCGACCTCGTCGGGCACGACTGGGGTGGCGCCGTCGCCTGGTGGACCGCCGACGCGCACCCCGAGCGGCTGCGCAGCCTCACCGTCGTCTCCACGCCGCACCCCGCCGCCCTCGCCGACGCCATGAAGACCGATGAGGACCAGCACCTGCGTACCCGGTACATGACCGAGTGGCGGCAGACCCGCGTCACCGAGCGGCGGATGCTGGAGAACGACGCCCGTGCGCTGCGCGACATGTTCGAGCGGCGCGTTTCGCCGTCCAAGGTCGACGACTACGTGCAGCGGCTGGCCGAGCCGGGCGCGCTCACCGCCGCCCTCAACTGGTACCGGGCCGGGCGACCGGGCGGGAAGATCGGCAAGATCGCCGTGCCGACGCTGTACATCTGGAGCACCGAAGACGTCTCGTTCGGCTCGACCGCGGCGCTGGACACCGCCAACTGGGTCACCGGGCCCTACCGCTTCGAAATGCTCGAAGACGTCACGCACTGGGTGCCCGAAGAGGCGCCGGAAGCCGTTACGTCGCTGCTCGTCGAGCACCTCCACGCGCGGTAGCCGGCCGTCACCCCGCCGAGCGGACCGCGATCACCCACCCGCCTCGCGGTACGGCTCACCCCGGTCCGTCGTGTTCACTGGGTCCGTGGATACCGCGATCGAACCCGAGACCGAGCAGGTCGTCTTCGTGACCGAGGACGGCGTGCCCACCGGCGAGACCGGCCCGAAGCTGGCCAGTCACCACGAGCACACCCGGTTGCACCTGGCCTTCTCCTGCTACGTCCTGCGACGCAGCGACAACGCCCTGCTGATCACCCAGCGCGCACTCCACAAGAAGGTCTGGCCGGGCGTCTGGACCAACAGCGTCTGCGGCCACCCCGCGCCCGGCGAAGCCCTCGAGGACGCCGTCCGGCGCCGCGCCGCCTACGAACTCGGGCTGCCGTCGCTGTCCGGGCTGCACTGCGTGCTGCCGGACTACCGCTACCGGACGCCGCCGTTCCAGGGGATCGTCGAGAACGAGTTCTGCCCGGTGTTCGCGGCGTGGGCCGACGCCGAACCGACGCCGAACCCGGAGGAGGTCGGCGCCTGGCGCTGGGTCACCTGGACCGACTACACAAAGCTACTGAACGATGTTGAGGCCAATATGAGTTACTGGGCCAAGGACCAGTTCACGCAGCTCAAGCTCATCGAACCCTTTGCCGGGCTCTGAGTCGTCCACTCCGCAGAGTCACCAACCCCGTCCCGTTTGAGCTAAATTCACCTTCGCCCGCCCCAACACCTCAAGCGCGGCCTCCACCACGACGACAACCAGGGAGTGGTGGAGGTGGGGATGGTCGCCGAGGGCGAAGGCGCGCTGAGCCGGACGGCGAGCCCGCGGCCGCCGGACCTGCTCCGCCTGCACGAAGCCATCGCCGACCTCTTCGCCACCCAGGGCGACTGGCGGCGCGCCTACCAGCACCTGCGGTCCGCGCTGGACATCGCCCGCGACGGGAGCCTGCGCGACGCGCTGACGTCGAGCTACAACCGCCGTTACCTCGACGAGCGGCTGTCCGGACCGTTCACCGATCGGCTACCGCTGGGCCTCGCGCTGATCGATCTCGACCACTTCAAGAGCGTCAACGACACGTACGGTCACCTCGTCGGCGACCGCGTCCTGCGCCGGGTCGCCGATCTCCTCCAGGAGGACCTGCCGCCGGGCGGCTTCTGCGCCCGCTACGGCGGCGAGGAGTTCGTGCTGTGGCTGCCGGGGCTCGACGCCCGGAGCGCCGTCCGCGTCGTCGACGAAGCCCGGCTCCGCGTCGCCCGTCACCCCTGGTCAGCCCTCCAGGTTGGGCTACGGGTGACGATCAGCGCCGGTCTGGCGCACGGCGCACCGGAGTTCGCGGAGCCGGCGTCACCCGAGCGCCAGCTGCGCCACGCGGACGCCCTGCTTTATGCGGCGAAACGCGCAGGCCGCAACAAAGTCGCCTATCAAGACGCGCAAACGACACAGTTAATAACCCACTCTGAGTAACACAAAGGCGGCATTACTCCGATTGCCGACCGGAGTCACCACCCGTTTGTCGACGCTCACCAGCCGTTCGTCGACTCAAGGTGAAGAAAATTCCGGGAGGGTGTCGTCACGAACGGGGGGTATCCGTACGATAACGAAACCGCCGGGGGAACGATCACCTCCTGCGGGGGATGACGGCCAATCGGAGCCACCCCCTTCGATCGTGCGAAAGGAGACCGAGTGCCGGACGAGCACGACAGCCCGGGAACCGGTCACCACCTCGACGGATCCCCGCGGCCCCGGTCCGGCCGTCGCCGGTCGATGGAGGACCAGGGCGGGATCAGCGTCTCCGACGTCGTCGCCCGGACCACCGGCGCCCGCCCGCTGCCGCCCCGCGAGCAGCAGGACCGCTCCGACCAGCCGGGACACCGCGGCCGCCCCGCCGAACCACCGGCTCCCGCGCGGCCCCGCCCTCAGCGGCCGGCGCAGACCGCCGCCGAGAACCCAGTACCCGCGGACGGCACTCATCAACCGCGCGCACCGCGACCGCGTCAGCCGCGCCGCACGACCGCGGCCGCCCCGCAGCCGGAGGCCCCGCTCCAGCGCCGCCCGCCGGCGGTCAACCCGGGCGCGCAGCAGACGTCGGCCGCACCGCAGCCGCCGCGGCGCCTCCGCCGCCCGGTTTCCGACGGCCCGGCCCCCCAGGCCGACAGCGCCCCGCCGCGCCGCCCCGCACCCCGTCCCGACGCGGCCGCACCCCAGCGGCCCACCCCGGACAGCCCGGCACCCCGCCGCACGGCCCACGCCGAAGGGGCCGCACCCCAGCGCCCCGAGGCTGACGGCCCGGCACCCCGCCGCATCCCCCACGCCGAAGGCGCCGGAACCTCGCGCCCTGCTCCCGACGGCCCGGCACCCCGCCGCACCGCCGAAGGCCCCGCCTCACGCCGTCCCGCGGCTCCCGGCGACGCCGCCGCATCCCCGCGCCCTGCTCCCGACAGCCCGGCACCCCGCCGCGCCGAGGGTGTGCCTCCGCGCGTCGGGGCCGGCCCCGACGGCCCGGCCCCCCAGCGTTCGTCGGCCGCGGTGCCGTCGCGCGCCGAGCTCGATCCGCTGACCATGACCGACGAGATGGAAGCGATCGACGAGGCGACGCAGTACCGCCGCAAGATCGACCACACGCTCGCCCGGTTCTCGGCCGCGCACGACGAGATGGAAGTCGAAGAGGCGAAGCGGCGCGAACGCCGTGAACGTCTCTCGCCCGCTTCGCTGCTCGAGAGCACCCGCACCGCCCTTCAGCGCGTTGTCGCCACGACACCGCCGCCCGAAGAAGAAGCCGAGCTGGCTGCGCAAACCCGGCTGCAGGAGAAGAAGCAGCGGAAGATCGATCAGTCGGCGCGGTTCGGGCGGATCGCCGCCGCCGTCGTCGCCGGGCTGGTGTTCCTCGGCATCGGGGGCGCGTGGGGTGCCCAGACCTACTTCGACGCCAAGTTCACCCAGGTCGCCGCGCTCGACGAGAACTCGGCCGACATCCAGGACGCCGATGCGCAGGCCAACGACGAGAACTTCCTGATGGTCGGCTCCGACACCCGTGACGGCGCCTCCGACGAGGAAGGCGTCGGCACCGCCGACAGCACCCCGGGGGCCCGCTCGGACACCGTGATGGTGGCGCACGTCCCGGCCGACCGGAAACGCGTCGTCGTCACGTCGTTCCCCCGTGACCTCGAGATCAACCGGCCCGAGTGCCAGCGCTGGGACCCGGTCCAGAGCAAGACGACCGACGAAAAGGTCCCCGCGCAGAAGATCGCCAAGCTCAACACCGCCTACGCGGTCGGCGGGCCGGCGTGCGTGACCAAGGTGATCCAGCAGCTCACCGGGCTGCGGATCAACCACTTCGTCGGCATCGACTTCAACGGCTTCAAGGAGATGGTCGACGCCGTGCACGGCGTCACCATCCACAACGAGATCCCGATCGACGACTCGATCCTCGGCAAAGTGCTGCTGCAGACCGGCGATGTGACGATCTCGGGCGACCAGGCGCTGAACTTCGTCCGCGCACGGCACGTCAAGGGCGACCCGACGTCCGACTACGGCCGGATCAAGCGGCAGCAGGAGTTCATCGGCGCGCTGCTGAGGAAGGTCATGTCGTCCGACGTCGTGCTCGACCCCGGCAAGCTCAGCGATTTCATCACGGCCTTCGCCAAGGCGACCTTCGGCGACAACCTCGGCGTCAAGCAGATGATGACGCTGGCGCAGTCGATGAAGGGTCTCGACCCGTCGAAGATCACGTTCCTCACCGTGCCGACGGTCGGGATGGCCAACAGCCGCGGCAACGAGGTCCTCGTCGTCAGCAAGACGAAGGCCCTCTTCGACGCGCTGCGCAACAACACCTCGCTGCCCGACCCGAACGCGCCGGTCCCGGTACGCGAACAGGCTCCGCCTACCAGCAGCACGTCGAAGGCCAAGCCGGGCTCGTCCAAGCCGACGTCCACGAGCAAGAAGAGCGGCAGCACCGGCTGAGCCGCGAGGATCGTTAGACCGGGTTCACGTGCGGTTCACCCGGCGATGCGGTATTCGGCCCCGGTTGGCCGTAGGGTTGGGCCATGCGTGAGGCTTACCATGTCGAACTCGAACAGCTCGCCGTCAACCTGGCCGCGATGTCGGTCCAGGTCGCCGAAGCGATGGAGCGGGCCACGAGGGCACTGCTGGAGGCCGATCTGAGCCTGGCCGAGCAGGTGATCAGCGACGACGCCAAGGTCGACGACGCCCGCGCCCAGTGCGAGGAGCAGGCGTACGCCCTGCTGGCCCTGCAGGCGCCGGTGGCGACCGACCTGCGCACGGTGCTCGCGGCCATCCACGCCGCCGAAAGCCTGGAGCGGATGGGCGATCTGGCGCTGCACGTGGCGAAGGCCGCTCGGCGCCGTCACCCCGAGCCGGTCCTGCCGGAGGCCGTGCGGCCGTACTTCGCCGAGATGGGCGAGATCGCGGTCAGGCTGGCGCACCAGACCGAGCAGGTCATCAAGACGAAGGACGTCGAAGCGGCGAAGACGCTCGAGTCCGACGACGACCAGGTGGACGACATCCACCGCCACCTGTTCACGGTCCTGATGGATCGCGAGTGGCCGCACGGCGTGGCCGCGGCGGTCGACGTGACGCTGCTGGGCCGCTTCTACGAGCGCTACGCCGACCACGCGGTGTCGGTGGCGAAGCGGATGATCTTCGTGGTCACCGGCAAGATGCCGGGCTACGGTTCCGACGACGACGCCTGAGTTCTCGCACGGAGAAAGCCCCCGACCGGAGTCGGGGGCTTTCTCATGCGGTCCACCGGGCCGGCACCGTCCTCATCGGACTGTCCGCGGATCGCGGAACCGGCCCGCAACGGCAACTCAGCCGAAGCGGCCGGAAATGTAGTCCTCGGTGGCTTTCTTCTCCGGGTTGGAGAAGATCTTCTCCGTGTCGTTCAGCTCCACCAGCCGGCCCGGCTGGCCGACGCCCGCCAGGTTGAAGAACGCGGTCTGGTCGGAAACCCGCGCCGCCTGCTGCATGTTGTGCGTGACGATGACGATCGTGTAGTCCTTCTTCAGCTCGCCGATCAGGTCCTCGATCGCCAGCGTCGAAATCGGGTCCAGAGCCGAGCACGGCTCGTCCATCAGCAGCACGTCCGGCTGGACCGCGATCGCGCGGGCGATGCACAGCCGTTGCTGCTGACCGCCCGAAAGCCCGCCGCCCGGCTTGGTGAGGCGGTCCTTGACCTCGTTCCACAGGTTCGCACCGCGCAGAGCGCGCTCGGCGATCTCGTCGAGCGCCTTCTTGCCCTTGGTACCGCCCAGTTTCAGGCCCGCGACGACGTTGTCCCGGATGGACATCGTCGGGAACGGGTTGGGGCGCTGGAACACCATGCCGATCGTGCGGCGCACCTGGACCGGGTCGACCGCCGACGCGTAGATGTCCTCGCCGTCGAGGAGGACCTGGCCGTCCACGCGGGCGCCGGGGATCACTTCGTGCATGCGGTTGAGCGTGCGCAGCACCGTCGACTTGCCACAGCCCGACGGGCCGATGAACGCGGTGACGTTGCGCGGCGGCACGGAAAGGGTGACGCCGTCCACGGCGTGGAACTTGCCGTAGAAGATGTCCACGTCCTTGACGTCGATTCGCTTGGCCATCAGGAACAGCTCACTTCTTCTTCGGGGCGACGAGGCGCGCGAACACGGTGGCGAGGAGGTTGATCAGCGCGATGATGAGCACCAGGGTCAGTGCCGCGCCCCAGATCCGGTCGAAGCCGACCGAGCCGGGGTCCATCGGGTTGCTGACCCGCTCGTTGTTCATCAGCAGGGGCAGCGCGGCCTGTTCGCCGTGGAAGATGTCCCAGTTCGTGTAGGCCGAGTAACCGACCAGGACCAGCAGCGGCGCGGTTTCGCCCATCACGCGGGCGAGGGCCATCATGACACCGCCGACGATGCCGGACAGCGCCGTCGGGACGACGATCTTCATGATCGTCTTCCACTTCGGCACGCCCAGTGCGTACGACGCCTCGCGCAGGTCGTCGGGGACGATCCGCAGCATCTCCTCCGACGAGCGGACGACCACCGGGATCATCAGCAGCACCAGGGACAGCGAGACGGCGAAGCCGCTGCGCGGCAGGCCCAGCGTCGTGATCCACAGCGCGTAGATGAACAGCGCGGCCACGATGGACGGGACACCGGAGAGGATGTCCACCATGAACGTGGTGGCCCTGGCGAGCTTGCCGCGGCCGTACTCGACGAGGTAGATCGCGACGAGCATGCCGATCGGCACCGCGATGATCGCGCAGACGAGGCCCTGCAGCAGGCTGCCGATGATGGCGTGCACCACACCGCCGCCGACCTCGTCGGACAGCACGTCCCCGAAGTCCTCGGTCCACCAGTTGCTGTACGGGAGGCGCTTGATGCCGTTGACGACCACCGTGTAGAGCACCCACACCAGTGGGACGACGGCGATCACGAACGAGAACCAGACCAGCGTGGTGGCGAAGCCGTTCTTGACCTTGCGGGCCAAGCTGACCTGCTGGAACGCCGGAGTCGTCGCGGGCGCTTCGAGCGAGGTGGTGGACATGCTCACTCCCCCTTCTTGCCGATGACGGCGCGCGCCGCGAAGTTGACGAGGAAGGTGAGCACGAACAGGACCAGTCCGGCGGCGATGTACGCGCCGGCCGAGACCTCGTTGTTGAACTCGCTGTAGTTCGCGGCGATCTTCGAGGCGAAGGTGGCGCCGCCGTCGAAGAGGCTCCAGTCGAAGTTCTTGCCCTGCGGGATCAGCAGGATGACGGCCAGCGCGATCGTCTCGCCCAGCGCGCGGCCGAGGCCGAGCATGGACGCGCCGACGTACCCGGCCTTGCCGAACGGCAGCACCGTGGTGCGGATGACCTCCCAGCGGGTGGCGCCGAGCGCCAGCGCGCCCTCGATGTGCGGGGTCGGCGTCCGCTCGAACACCTCGCGCGAGAGCGAGGTGATGATCGGCAGGATCATCACGGCCAGCACGATGCCGGCGGTGAAGATCGTGCCGCGCACGCTCGGCGCGACGTTGCCGGGCGCCAGCAGCGGGAACCACGAGAACGTTTCGTTGATCCACTGCGCGAACGGCTCGATCGTCGGCGCGAACACCAGGATGCCCCAGAGCCCGAAGATGATCGACGGTACCGCGGCGAGCAGGTCGATGACGTAGGCGAACGGGCGGGCGAGGCGCGGCGGCGCGTACTGGGTCAGGAACAGCGCGATACCCAGCGACACCGGCATCGCGATGACCAGCGCCACGAGCGACGTCGCCACCGTGACCTCGAGCAGGTCCAGGATGCCGAACGCCATGTTCGCGGGGTCGCTGGTCGACCAGCCGTGGTTGGTCAGGAAGTCGGCCTTGTTGGCCTTGAGCGCCGGGATCGCCTGGATGAGCAGGAAGAGCCCGATCAGGCCGATCAGGCCGACGACGAAGATCCCGGCCCCGGTGGTCAGGTTCTGGAAGATGCGGTCACCGGGCCGCACCTTCTTCGGTTTCTCGCTCGCGGGCGGCTGCGGCGCCGCCGTCGAGGCTGGTTGCTCCGAAATCGGGACCTCCGGGGGCGTCGTGACGGACGACGAACGCCCACCGGGGTCGCCGGTGGGCGTTCGCGTCGAGGATGACTCGCTCATCAGTGACTTCTGACCAGCCTCTATCAGTCGGACTTCAGTCGCAACGCGGTCAGGAGATCGCCTTGACGGCGGTCAGGACCTTCGACTGCAGCGACTGCGGGATCGGCACGTAGCCCTTCGCGGACAGCGGCTGCTGACCGGCGGTGGCGGCCACCGTCAGGAACGCCTTGACGGCCTTCGCGACATCCGGGTTCGCGTACTTCGAGCAGACGATCTCGTAGGTCGTCAGCAGCAGCGGGTAGGCACCCGGGGTGTTGCTGGCGTAGATGCCGTTGAGGTCGAGCGCGAGGTCGTTCGTGCCGTCCTTGAGGAACTTCGCCGCGTCGAGGGACTTCGCCACGTTCTGCGAGGTGAGCTCGACACCACCGGAGCCGCTGTCGATCAGGGCCGGGGTCAGGCCGTCCTTGGCGAACGCGCCCTCGACGTAGGTGATGCCACCGTCGGAGGCCTTCACCGCGGTCGCGACGCCGTTGGAGCCCTGCGCACCGTTGCCGACGCCACCGTTGAACTTCTTGCCGGCACCCTTGGTCCAGTCCGCCTTCGCGGCCGCCGCCAGGTACTTCTGGAAGTTGTCGGTGGTGCCCGACTCGTCGGAGCGGGAGACGACCTGGATGGCCTTGTCCGGCAGGTTCAGGCTCTCGTTGCCCTTGACCGCCTTGATGGCCGGGTCGTTCCACTTGGTGATGCCGCCGCTGAAGATCTTGGCGGTCACCGCCGGGGTCAGCGTCAGCTTGTCCACACCGGACAGCTTGTAGGCGACCGCGATCGGGCCGACGACGAGCGGGATGTTCCAGGCGTCGCTGGCGCAGCGGGCCTTGGCGGCCGCGGCGTCGGCGTCCTTGATCGGCGAGTCGGAGCCGCCGAAGTCGATCTGGTTGGCGTTGAACTGCTTGATGCCCGCACCCGAGCCGCTCGGGTTGTAGTTGACCTGCTGGCCCGCGCACTTCTTGGTGTACTGCTGCGTGAAGATGTCGATCGCGTTCTTCTGCGCCGACGAACCTTCCGCGGACAGCGGGCTCTTGCCGCCGCACTGGACGTCGGCCGTCTCGGTCGCGGCGGGGGCAGCAGCGGAGCTCGAACCGCTGCTGTTGGACGCCGCGGGGTCGGTGCCACAGGCGGCGAGTACGAGGGCGGCGCTCGCGACGATGCCCACCGCGCTCAGGGGCCGCATGATCTTCACTGCTGTTTCCTCCATCAGGAGCTCACCGGTTCGGCCGCGGCGGTGGTCGCCGTGCCGAAACCGGACACTAGGCAGCGCTGATGGACGGTCACCCCTGAACAAATGAACGCAAAGTGAACAGACCCCTGGATGTGAGCAGTGCTACTGGCCCGAGAGGTCGTCGTGTCCGGGCCGTGACCTGCAGGTATGCGGTCAGTGACGAGCCGCTCGCAGCGCGTCGACCGTGGTCACCGACCGTACTGGACGTCGGTTTCGTGACGCGTGAACCCGAGCTTGGTGTAGACCGCCAGCGCCGGCGCGTTGTCGCCCTCGACGTACAGGATGATCTGCCGCAGTCCCCGGCTCGCGAGGTACCGCAGCCCGGCCAGCGTCAGCGCCCGGCCGAGGCCGCCACCCTGTGCCGCCGGGTCCACGCCGACGACGTACACCTCGCCGACGCGCTCGCCGCCGAACCGGCCCGGCACCGCTTCGTGCACCTTCGTCCAGTGGAAGCCGATGACCTCACCGTCCTGTTCGGCGAGGAAGAAGCCGTCCGCGTCGAACCACGGCCGCCGCTCGTCGGCGCGGACGTCTTCGACGGTCAGCGCGCCCTGCTCGGGGTGCCAGTCGAAGGCCCGCGCGTTCACCCGGACGACGGCGTCCTCGTCCTGGCCCGGCACGAACGTGCGCAGCGAGACGCCCTCGCGCAGCACCGGCGCCGGCCAGTCCGCGCCTTCGACGTCGACGCGCAGGATCAGCAGCTCGCGCTTGCGCTCCAGACCGGCCTCCCGGGCCAGCCGCTGCGCTCCCGGGTGGTCGCCGTGCGCCCAGACGCGGAAGCCGACCGCGGCACGCTCGTCGAGCGCATGAAGCAGCTTCGCGCCGTAGCCGCGGTTGCGGTGGGCGGGGTGCACGAACAGCTCGGCGACCTGGTGCCCGAAGGAGTCGCCCGTGGTGTCGATGTGCGCGTAGCCGACGACGTCGTCCTCGACGCAGGCGACGAGGTGCTCACCGCCGTCGAACTCGCCGGGCAGCGGCCCCTCGGCGGCGACCTCGGGCCGCCCGTCCGCCGCGCGCACGGCCAGCAACAGCCGCCGCACGTCCTCGAGCTGCCGATCGTCCAGTTCCTGGCGCCACTCGCCGTCTCCGCTCACCCTGAGACCGTACCCGCGCCGGACGCAACGCGACGGTTGTGCGAGACGTCTTCCGTGCGCGGAAGGGGGATCAGTGGGCGAGTTCGGGAGTCTCGGCCGCCGGCTCGGCGCTCGCCTGCGCGGGCACGCCCGGCCGCGGCGCGCCGCTCTTGGCCGGCCGCTCGAACTTGTAGCCGACGTTGCGCACGGTCCCGATCATCTGCTCGTGCTCGGGGCCGAGCTTGGCGCGCAGCCGCCGGACGTGCACGTCGACCGTGCGGGTGCCACCGAAGAAGTCGTAACCCCAGACCTCCTGCAGCAGCTGCGCGCGGGTGAACACCCGGCCTGCGTGTTGCGCGAGGTACTTGAGCAGCTCGAACTCCTTGTAGGTGAGCTCGAGGGTGCGCTTGCGGAGGCGGGCGGTGTAGGTCGCCTCGTCGATCACCAGCTCGCCGACCCGCAGCTCGGCGTCGACCTGCTGCGAACCGCCGTCGCGGGTCGTGACCAGCCGCAGCCGGGCGTCGACCTCGGCCGGGCCCGCCGTCGGCAGGAGGATGTCGTCGGTGCGCCACTCGGCGCTGACCGCCACCAGGCCGCCTTCGCCGACGACCGCGATGATCGGAGTGGCCGCCTCGTCCTCACCGGTGCCCTTGAGCAGCCGGCAGAGGCTCTTCGCGGAGGCGAGGTCGCTGCGGGCGTCCAGGAGGATCACGTCGCGGTGGCCCGCGTCGAGCAGGGCCGTCACCTCGGGGGCACGGACGCGTACGGTGTGCGGCAGCAGGTCCAGTGCGGGAAGCACCGAAGTGGCGTCGGCCTCCGCGGTCAGTACCAGAAGGTCCAGGCTCATCAGCCGCACCGCCTTCTCGAGTCGTCGCCGCACGGCGGCAGTGGTCGGTGCTAAGTGAGAATAGCGGCTGAACGGCCGGGCACCTAACCCTTGCTGGATCGATCACACCTGGAGGAATCCCGGTGTCCCCGACGAACAGGAGTACGGACGCGATGGTGAGCAGGCCCGTGACCCGGGACGACCGACCCGCACCGAGGCCGGACGCACGGCGCCGCGGCCGCCGCGCCCGGCGCTGGGTGATCGCACTGGTCGTGCTGGTCCTGCTGCTGGTCGGCGCCGATTTCGGGGCCGCCGCGTACGCCGAGCACATGATCTCGCAGAAGGCACGCACCCAGCTCCAGCTGACCGACGACCCGTCGGTCACGATCCACGGCTTCCCCTTCCTCACCCAGGCGCTGGGTGGTGACTACCGTCACATCAGCGTCTCGGCCGCCGGCATCCCGGTCGCCGACAAGCTGCGGGACGTCGCGGTGAACGCCGAGCTCGAGGACGTCAAGGCGCCGCTGTCCGACCTCGCGAACGGCAACACGAAGGCGATCACCATCGGCAAGCTGACCGGGGCGGTCACCATCAAGGCCGCCGACCTGGCGCGCCTGTCCCCGCTGGACAACCTCAAGGACCTGCGGATCGAGCCGTCGACCACCCAGTACGTCGAAAACGGTGACGCCGGGCAGAGCGAGCCGACGCCGACCACCACGAAGACCACCGAGGGTCAGGCCGACCAGGACGAGTCGAGCACCGGTGTCCGCATTTCGGGACACCTTCGGTTCGCGGGCAAGGATCTGGAAATCTTCTGCTTCGCGATGATCGAGGCGGACGCGGCCAAGGGCACGATCAACTTCCTGCCCAAGCGGCTGCAGTTCGGGAACGACCAGGAGACCACGGTCGTCCCGCAGGCGGTGCAGAAGGCGCTGATGCCGAACTTCAACGCCTCGATCAGCACGAAGGACCTCCCGCTGTCGGTCACCCCGACCGGCGTGCAGGTGCAGAGCGGATCGGTGACGATCAAGGGCAAGGCGGCGAACGTGTCGTTCGCGGACCTGAGCAAGTGAGGAGCGGCCGGTGACGGGGCTGTGGGTGCTCGTGGCGACGCTGGTCGCCGCACTGGCCGTCGGCGGGCTGCTCAAGGCCCGCAACGGCCGGGTGCGCGACGCCAAACCCGCTCGTGAGCTGCCCGCGCCCGTCGCCGCCGTGCTCGACCCGGCGTCCGCGGTGACGCTGGTCCAGATCTCCACCACCTTCTGCGCGCCCTGCCGGCACGCGAAGGCCGTGCTCGCGCCGCTGGCCGAGCGCACCGACGGCCTGCACCACGTCGAGCTCGACGTGACGAACCAGCCCGAGGTCGCGCAGTCGCTGTCCGTGCTGCGGACGCCGACCACGATCGCGCTGACCCCGGACGGCCGGGAGCTGCTGCGCGTCGGCGGCGTCCCCAAGGGACCGGAACTGCTGGACGCCCTGCGCCCGCATCTCACCAGCCGGACGTCCTGACCAGGAGTTCGTCCCGGAAACCGGGACTCGTCCCAAGGTATGAACGTGGTTCCCACTCTGAGGGAGCACTGGGTACCCTCGCACCCGTGACCGGGCTGAACACCTTCTTGACGCAGCGACGCGCAGTGGACCTCTGCCGCGTCCGCAGCAGCCTGTGTCGCACGCAGCCCGACCGGCGCTGAAGCACGTCCGGTCCCGCCCAGCCCCGATGCCGCTGAAGCGTGCCGTTCGCACGCACCCCCCTGGAGCTCCAGCTGGAGGAACCATGTCCGCCGGACCGGCCGTCGACCCGCGAGGCCCGCGGTTCGCCGCCATCCTGACCACGATCGTGCTCGCGGTCGTCCTGGTCACCCAGTGGTGGCCGTTGCTGGCGATCCAGACCGTCGTGTTCGCCGTCGGCGCGTTCGTCGGGCTGAAGCCGGCGCCTTACTCGATCGTGTACCGCGCGCTCCTGGCCCCGCGCCTCGGCCCGACCGACGAACGGGAGGACGCGGCGCCGCTGCGGTTCGCCCAGGCCGTCGGATTCGTGTTCGCGCTCGCCGGCACGATCGGCTTCGCGCTCGACGTCACCCCGCTCGGCATCGTCGCGACGGCGTTCGCCCTGTTCGCGGCCTTCCTCAACGCGGCCTTCAACTTCTGCCTCGGCTGCGAAATGTACCTGCTGATCAAACGCTTCAGCCCCGCCCGCGCGTCCTGAGAAACAACCCAGAAAGAGAGTCCAGTTCATGAGCCGTGAAGACGTCCTGGTCACCACCCAGTGGGCCGAGGAGAACCTGGACACCCCCGGCGTCGTGTTCGCCGAGGTCGACGAGGACACCACCGCCTACGACGCCGGCCACATCCGGGGCGCGGTGAAGTTCGACTGGCGGAACGACCTGCAGGACGGGGTGCGCCGCGACTTCGTCTCCAAGGAGGGCTTCGAGAAGCTCCTCTCGGAGAAGGGCATCTCCAACGACGACCTCGTGGTCCTCTACGGCGGCAACAACAACTGGTTCGCCGCGTACGCGTACTGGTACTTCAAGCTGTACGGCCACGAGAACGTCAAGCTGCTCGACGGCGGCCGCAAGAAGTGGGAGCTCGACGGCCGTGAGCTGAACTCCGACGAGGTCAAGCGCGACCGCACCGAGTACCACGCCCAGGACCAGGACCTCTCGCTGCGCGCCTTCCGCGACGAGGTCGTCCAGTCGATCGGGTCGAAGAACTTCGTCGACGTCCGCTCGCCGGACGAGTTCTCCGGCAAGCTGCTCGCCCCGGCGCACCTGCCGCAGGAGCAGTCCCAGGTTCCCGGCCACATCCCCGGCGCGCTGAACGTGCCGTGGGCGAAGGTCGCCAACGAAGACGGCACCTTCAAGACCGAGGAAGAGATCAAGGAGCTGTACAAGGACGAGGGCATCGACGAGGGCAAGGGCACCATCGCCTACTGCCGCATCGGCGAGCGCTCCTCGATCGCGTGGTTCGCGCTCCACGAGCTGCTGGGCTACGAGGACGTCAAGAACTACGACGGTTCATGGACGGAATACGGCTCGCTCGTCGGCGTGCCGGTCGAGTTGGGAGCCAAGTGATGGCGGTTGACGACAGCTGCGGCGCACCGGTCCAGGAGGCCACGCCCGCGGACTACGACACGCGCGGGCAGGTCGTGCTCGCCGGCAAGGTGACCGGCGCGAACGGGCCGGTCGGCGGCGCGTTCGTCCGGCTGCTGGACGGCGGCGGCGACTTCACCGGGGAGGTCGTCTCCTCGGCCGAGGGCGACTTCCGCTTCTACGCGGCGCCGGGCGAGTGGACGGTGCGCGCGCTGCACCGCACCGGCAACGGCGAGGCCTCGGTCACCGCCGAGGGCCCCGGCGTGCACCAGCTGGCCATCTCCGTCGCCTGAGTCCCGTGCTTCGTGAAGGCCACCTTGAGGAACTTCAAGGTGGCCTTCACGGCTTTCCGGGTCCCGGAGCGGTGACCGTGCTCACCGCGGCGACCCTGCGCCGGGCCCGGTGAGCGGCGGCGGACTATTCTGCTCCCCGTGGAAGCTCTGTTTACGACTCTGCTGGTCCTCGCCGGCGTCGCGATCACCTGGTTCGCCGTGTACGTCGTCTACCGGCTGTACGCGGACCAGCGCTGACCCATGACCGCCAGCGGCGACGAAGCCATCGTGGCAGCGGAGAGGCGCGCGGAAAGCACCCGCGCCCGCAACCTCCCGCTGTGGGACGACCTGCCCATCCCCAATGACACCGCGAACCTGCGCGAGGGGCCGAACCTCAACGACGCCTGTCTCGCGCTGCTGCCGCTCGTCGGCGTCTGGCGCGGCGAAGGCGAGGTCGGCTACCCGACCATCGACGGCCCGCGCAAGTTCGCGCAGCAGCTGACGATCTCGCACGACGGCCGCCCGTTCCTCGTCCACGAGTCCCGCTCGTGGCTGCTGGACGAAGACGGCACCGTCATCCGCCCCGCCGCCCGCGAGTCCGGGTTCTGGCGGCCGCAGGCGGACGACACGATCGAGCTGCTGCTCACGCACAACACCGGCATCGTGGAGCTGTACTACGGCAAGCCGCGCAACCAGACGTCCTGGGAACTCGGCACCGACGCATTGATCCGCACGGCCACGGCCAAGGACGTCACCGCGGCCCAGCGCCTGTACGGCCTGATCGAAGGCTCCCTCGGCTACGTCGAGGAGCGCGCGATGGTGGGCCACGAACTGCAGCCGCACACCTCGGCCCTGCTGCACCGCATCGTCGGCTGAGGCCGTGCGCTGGCGGCGGTGCGGCGAGGACGCCGCCCTGCTCGACTGCGACTCGCTCGACCAGATGCGGGCGGCGCACGCGACCGTCTCGGCGGCGCGCCCGCCCGGGGTCGTCGAGCTCGTGCCGGGGGCGCGCAGCCTGCTCGTGGTCGGAGGTGTCGAGGCCGTGCGGGCGCTGCTGGCGGACGCCGATCTCGCGCACCCTCCCTCGGACGAGCCCCGCGAAGTGACCCTCGACGTCCGCTACGACGGCGAGGACCTTTCCCTGATCGCTGCGGACGCCGGAGTGTCCCCGGAAGCCGTCGTCTCGCTGCACACCGAAGCCGTCTACACCGTGGCGTTCACCGGCTTCGCCCCCGGCTTCGGCTACCTGACCGGGCTTCCACCGCAGCTCCGGCAGCCCCGCCTGGAGTCGCCGCGGACCCGCGTCCCGGCCGGCTCGGTGGGGCTCGCCGGCGAGTTCACCGGCGTCTACCCGCGCGAGTCGCCGGGCGGCTGGCGGCTGCTCGGGCACACGTCGGCGACGCTGTTCGACCCCCACGCGGACCCGCCCGCGTTGTTCGCGCCGGGTGCCCGCGTCCGCTTCCGGAGCAGCCGATGAGGAGCCTGGAAGTACTCGACCCGGGCCGGTACGCCCTGGTGGAGGACCTGGGCAGGCCCGGCTACGCCCACCTCGGTGTCGCGCCTTCGGGAGCGCTCGACACGGCGTCGCTGCGGCTGGCCAACCGGCTGGCCGGCAACGCCGAAGCGGCGGCGGGGATCGAAGCCCTCCTCGGCGGGCTGTCGGTCCGGTGCACCGCGGCGGCGACGGTGGCGGTGACCGGCCCGCCGGTCGAGGTCCGCGTCGACGGCCGCGCGGTCGGCTCCCACGTCCCCGTCGCCGTGCGGGCGGGGCAGACGGTGACGCTGGGCACGCCGCCGACCGGGCTGCGCTGCTACCTGGCGGTGTCCGGCGGGATCGCCGTGGAGGCGGTGCTGGGCAGCCGGTCCCGGGACGTCCTGTCGGGCATCGGCCCTTCCCCGCTTCGCGCCGAAGACGTGCTTCCGCTCGGCACGCCGACCGGCGTCCCGGCAGGTGCGGACGTCGTCGTCCCGGCCGCGGCGCCGGCCGACGTGGTGGTGCCGGTGACGCTCGGCCCCCGCGACGACTGGCTGGACGACCCGGCCCGCGGGCTTTCGGCGTGGTGGACGGTGACGCCGGAGTCCAACCGCGTCGGCCTCCGCCTGGACGGGACACCGCTGCGCCGCGCGGTCGACGGCGAGCTGCCCAGCGAAGGGGTCGTCACCGGGGCGATCCAGGTGCCGCCGAGCGGGCTGCCGGTGGTGTTCCTCGCCGACCACCCGACCACCGGCGGCTACCCCGTCGCGGCCGTGGTGCGGGCGGCCGCGTTGAGCGCGCTCGCGCAGGTTCGGCCGGGTACCCGAATCCGGTTCCGGCCTTCCTGAGCAAGACCTACCGCCACGCGGGTGAGACCCGGATCACGCGGTGCGCCCGTCCGGGTAGGGGCTGGAACCTTGTCGCGCCGTCACCCGTCCTGATGGATGTGGAACAGGTGACGATCAGCGGTGGCACGGGTTTTCTCGACGTGAACACGCGAGCGCGGGCGGAGCTGCCGCAATCGCTGCGGATCGCACTGGCCACCGGGCAGCTGCGCCGGCCGCTGGCCACCACGCTCGGGCCGGTCCTCGACCTGCTCGTGGACGGCGACTACCGCGTGAGCGGCCCGGAACGGCTGCCGGACGGCCAGGAACTCACCCCGTCCGACGCCTGGCCGCCGTCGGACGAGGCCCGCGTCGGCTACTACCGGGCCGCCATCCGCACCGGGCACCGGCCGGTCGCGGTGGTGCTGGCCGACGACGACCGCGAGCTGATCATCGACGGCCACCACAAGATCGCCGCCTACCGCGCCGAAGAGGTCGCCCCCGCCGTCGTCCGGATCACCCAAGGTCAGGCGTATTCGCCCTCGTAGGCCGCGACGATCTCGGCGTACACCGCTTCGGAATCGGGCAGCCGGTCGCCGTCGAGCGTGTGCACCCGGGTCAGCTTGCGGACGCTGGAGGCCATGAACACGCCGTCGCCCTCGACGAGGTCGCGGACGGTCAGCGGCTCCACCTTGGCCGCCCAGCCCGCCTTCTCGGCGCCGCGGAACACCGCGGCCTGGGTGGTGCCCGGCAGGATGCCGATGCTCGGCGGCGGCGTGTAGAGCGTGCGTCCCTTCGCGAGCACCACGGTCGACGTCGGGCCTTCGAACACCGAACCGTCGGCCGCGGTGAAAATCACATCTCCGGCGCCCCGGCGGCCCGCCTCGCGCAGCGCGGCCATGTTCACGCCGTAGGACAGCGGCTTCGCGCCGAGCAGCAGCCAGGGCGCGCGCTCGGCGAGGTCCGGCGGGAAACCGCGTTCGAGGGTGATCGCGGCGACACCTTCGGCGCGGGCCTTGAGGGTGGACGGCGGTACCTCGGAGCCGAGCGCGAACCCGGTCGGCGTCGCGGCCGGATCGCCGTCGGATCCTCTCGTGTACACCAGTTTCAGCACCATTTCCGCCCCGCCTGCCCACCTTTCGACGACCAGCGAAACGACCCGTTCCCAGTCCGCGAGGCGGGGCTCGGGCAGGTCGAGCATGGCCGCCGAGCGGGTCAGCCGCTCGAGGTGCGGCCGCAGCTCACGGGGCCGGCCGTCGACGACGAGGATCGTCTCGAAGACGCCGTCGCCGCGCATCAGCCCGAGGTCGTCGACCTTGATCTGGGCGACGTCGGGGTCCGCCGGGGTTCCGTCGGAGAAGACGAGCACGCGCATGCCGACACGGTACTCACCTAGGCTGGGCGGTATGCCGTACCGCTCGCCGCTGCTGGACGTGCCCGGATCGATCCCCCCACCAGAGTCGGACACCGCGTACCCCGAGGCCGGGGTGCCCTGGCACTGGGGTGACCCGTTCGCGGAGCAGCGCACGGCCTCGCGCGGCGTGGTCGTGATCGACCGGTCGAACCGCGAAGTCCTCGCCGTCACCGGCGAAGACCGGCTGTCGTGGCTGCACCTGGTCATCTCGCAGCACGTGACCGAGCTCGCCGAGGGTTCCGGCACCGAGGCGCTGGTCCTCGACAGCCAGGGCCGCGTCGAGACGCACATGGTGCTGGCGCACCTCGACGGCACGGTGTACCTCGACACGGACCCGGGTT
Source organism: Amycolatopsis sp. NPDC026612 (assembly GCF_040638285.1). Classification (NCBI taxonomy): domain Bacteria; kingdom Bacillati; phylum Actinomycetota; class Actinomycetes; order Pseudonocardiales; family Pseudonocardiaceae; genus Amycolatopsis; species Amycolatopsis sp. NPDC026612. The sequence continues at coordinate 23,608 of NZ_JBEZYB010000020.1, read as the reverse complement.
CGAGCGTGACCAGCGCGCTGCCCAAGGGCGGCCCCCAGACGCTGCACGAGTACCTCGAGGCGATGAAGTTCTGGTCCAAGGTGGACATCCGCGACGCGACCGGCGAACTCGCACTGCTCACCGTGCTCGGCCCGGACGCCGAGCGCGTGCTGAGCGCGGCCGGCGCCGGGGTCGGCCCGGAGCCGTACGCGGTCGCGGCGCTGCCGGGTGGCGGGTTCGCGCGGCGGATGCCGTGGCCCGGCCGGTCCAGCGTGGACCTGGCGGTGCCGCGCGAGTCGCTCGCCGGCTGGTGGAAACGGCTCACCGACGCGGGCGCCCGCGCGGCGGGCAGCTGGGTGTTCGACGCCCTGCGCGTCGAGTCGGTGCGCCCGCGGCTGGGCGTCGACACCGACGACCGCACGATTCCGCACGAGGTGGGCTGGGTCGGGTCGGCCGCGCACGTCGCGAAGGGTTGCTACCGCGGCCAGGAGACGGTGTCGAAGGTCCACAACGTGGGACGTCCGCCGCGCAACCTGCTCCTGCTGCACCTCGACGGCTCGCCCGACGTCACCCCGGAGACCGGCGACCCGGTGCTGCTGGACGGCCGGACGGTCGGCCGGATCGGCACCGTGATCCAGCACCACGAGCTCGGCCCGATCGCGTTGGCCCTGGTCAAGCGATCAACGCCGGTCGGCGCGGAGCTGCTGGCCGGGTCGGAGGACAACCTGATCCAGGCGGCGATCGACCCGGACTCCGTGCCTTCGGAGCAGCCCGCACCCGGACGGGCGGCCGCCGCCCGACTTCGTGGCTGAACGAAAGCCCCTGACAGCGAGATCACGCTCAACCGGGATAAACTGCGCTGTGATCGAAGTGCGGCCCGGCGGCAGGCGGCGGATCGACCGCGTGCTCGGCCCGGGGTACCTCAGCGGCCTGGGTGATCTGCCGCTGAAGGTGCTGCGCGAGCGGCGCGACGAAGCCGCACAGGAAGAGACTGATCTGTCCTACCTGCGCCGTCTCCTGCACGCCCGGATCGACATCGTCCGGGCGGAACAGGCGCGGCGCAGTTCCGGCGGCGAAGACAGCATCGTCGACCAGCTGGCGACGATCCTGGCCGACAACGCGCTGGGTCCGGCGGCGGGTTCGGGCCGCCACCAGCAGCTGGAGCCGTCCCGGGCCGGCGAGCACCGGCGGCACGCCGAGGCCCTGATCGGCGACACCGACCTGACCGACGTCGGGTCGCTGTCGGACGAGAAGCTCACCTCCGCTTTGGACACCTACGCGCGCGAAGAGCTGTCGGTGTCGTCCTTCCGCCGCGAGGTCCAGGGCGTGATGGACACGCTCAACGCGGAGATCGCGCAGCGCTACCAGCAGGGATCGGCCACTGTGGACGAGCTGCTGGAGAACGAAGGCGGCCGCGCCGAGTGACCAACCCCGTGCTCGCCGAAGTCGTGCGGTCGGGTTTCGTCGAGAGCGTCCACCGCGGCGCGCTCGTGGTGACCGGCCCCGAAGGCGACGCCCGCCTGGCCCTCGGCGACGTGGTTTCCCCGGTCTTCCCCCGTTCGTCGAACAAGCCGCTGCAGGCGGTCGGCATGCTGCGCGCCGGGCTGAGCTTCACCGGCGAGGCCCTGGCGCTGGCGTGTGCGTCGCACTCGGGCGAACCCGCGCACGTCAAGGGAGTGCTGGAGCTGCTGACGGCGGCCGGGCTGAGCGAAGACGACCTCGCGTGCCCACCCGGCTTCCCGCTCCACGTCCCGAGCATGCGCGACGCCGCCGAGCCGCGACGGGTGACGATGAACTGCTCGGGCAAGCACACGGCGATGCTCACGACCTGCGTCGAGGCCGGCTGGCCGGTGTCCGGCTACGAAGCACCGGACCACCCACTGCAGCAGGCGCTCGCCACAGCGGTGGCGGACCTGACGGGCGAGCCGATCGCCCACACAGGCATCGACGGCTGCGGCGCACCGCTTTTCGCGTTCTCCCTGACGGGCCTGGCCCGCGCGTTCGGCCGCATCGCCCGGGCAACGGAGGGCCCATCCCGGACAGTGGCTTCGGCGATGCGCGCGCACCCGTGGCTGGTGGCGGGCACGGGACGCGAAGACACCGAGCTCATGTCCGCTGTGGAGGGTCTGATCGCCAAGGCCGGCGCGGAAGGAGTCCAGGCGTTCGCCCTACCGGACGGCTTCGCGGCGGCAATCAAGATGGACGACGGCGCAAAGCGGCCCTGCGCACCCCTGGCAGTGGAGACGCTGCGGTACCTCGGAGTGGACGTGTCCGGCCTGACCGAGCTCGCCCACGGTCCGGTACTGGGCGGCGGCCACCCGGTCGGCGAGCTCCGGGTGCCGGAGCTGCGGGGCTGAGCAGCCCCCGATTTCCACGCTACCGGCGGGGGCCGACAGTTCCGGGTTGCAAGCCGCCGCTAGGGCCGGTCGGCGGCGCAGCCGCGGAAGGGCCGGTCGGCGGCGCAGCCGCGGAAGGGCCGGTCGGCGGCGCAACCCGCGAGAGGTTCGGTCGCCGGCGCAGCCCGCGAGAGGTTCGGTCGCCGGCGCAGCCCGCGAGGCTGGTTGCCCGCGCGGCTAGTTGGCGCGTTCGCGGGCGGCCACGTCGCCCCAGAATTCGCGCAGGTCGGAGAACAGCTCGGCCAGCTCCTCGACGTTGCCCGAGCGCAGTGCGTCCAAGATGTCGTGCACCTCGTCGGCCGTGTTGTCGGCCTCGAGGACCGGGTCCGTGAGCAGCTGCACCAGACCGCCGTAGTCGAGCTCGACCACCGAGTCCGCGTGGAAGTTGTCCAGCCAGCGCCGCGTCTCGAACAGCACGCGTCCCGGGCCGGAGTCGCCGAAGGTCTGCTCCAGGAGCTCGCCGGCCTCGCGCGCGCGGTGCTGCGCGTCGGCGAGGGTCGCCCGCCAGGACAACTCCCGGCGGGGGTCGGTGCGGCCGGCGCCGAGCACCAGGCGTCGTTCTTCCGGCTCGATCAGCACGAACCACGGCAGCGGGATGGTCCAGGTGGTCGACAACGTGTGCGCCGCCGACGTGCTGAGGTCCGCCATCGCCGACTTGGTCCGGCCGCGGATCGTCTCCTGGGTGAAGCCGCCCTCGTCGAGGACGACGTTCTTCAGCGCCGGGTGGGCGTCGCCGAGGAAGGTGACCAGCGCGGCGGCCGAACGGGCCCGCAGCTCGAGCGGGCAGACGAGCGGACCGAGCTCGGCCTTGCCGCCCGGCACCTCTTCGGGGTCGAGCACCAGGACGTCGGTCAGCAGGCTCGGCGCGGGACGGCCGTCGGCGAGCTCGGCGGGCAGGAGCCGCCGCGGTGCAGCCACCTGTGACTTGAGCCACATGGCCTGCTCACGCGCCCCCGCGTCCGTCCGCTGGAGCTTGGCCGCCGCGACGGCCGCACGCAGCCGATCGTCCGGCGGATCACCCAGGGCGAGCAGGGGTTCGTACACCCGCAGGTAAGCCACAAAGGGACGGAGCACGGTTAGATCGTGGCACGTCTACCTGCACCGATCGTCACCGACCGGCCGGTAACCGGTGTCCGGCGAACGCTGTCGCGATCGGCACACCGTGCCACGTCGCATCGAACCCCCCGGACACGGTACGGTGTGAGCAGGAAAGAATTGTCGAGACGATGCGGGGCCGCCGATTCCCCCGGCCGCCCCGCCCCTGTGCGAGGGGGTCGAGCCATGGGGCGCGGCCGGGCTAAGGCCAAGCAGACGAAGGTGGCGCGTGAGCTCAAGTACAGCTCGCACGAGACCGACTTCGATGCTTTGCAGCGCGAGCTGTCGAGTAACTCCTCCAGTAGTCATTACGAGGAGTCCGCCAGCGATGATCCAGACCCATATGACGACGGGTACGACGAGTACCGTCGTTGAGCACGCGTAAACGCGCGAGGGTGGAGCCGGGCCACATCCGGCAACCACCCTCGCGCGTTGTGTGCTGCCCACAGTGCTGCCCAAAAGGCGTGCGGGGCTGCGAAGCGATGAGGGAGTGAGCCGGTGGTAAGTCGGGTTGGAGTCGTCGGAGCGGGCCTGATGGGGTCCGGTATCGCCGAGGTGCACGCACGGTCCGGGTTGGACGTCGTGGTCACCGAGGTGAACCAGCCGGCGCTCGACGCCGGCAGGGCGCGCATCGAGAAGTCGCTGCAACGCGGCCTCAAGAACGGCAAGCTGACCGCGGAGGACGCCGACGCGGCGCTCGCCAGGCTCCGGTTCACCACGGACATCGCCGAGTTCGCCGACCGCGAACTGGTCATCGAGGCGATCCTCGAGCAGGAGCAGGCGAAGGTCGAGGTCTTCCGCCAGCTGGACAAGATCGTCGAGGCGGAGGACGCCCTGTTCGCGTCCAACACGTCGTCGATCCCGATCATGAAGCTGGGCATGGCGACGAGCCGGCCGCAGCAGGTGGTCGGCATCCACTTCTTCAACCCGGTGCCGGTGCTGCCGCTGGTGGAGCTGGTGCCCTCGCTGCTGACCAGCGAGGAGACCGCCCGCCGCGCGGAGGAGCACGCGACGACGGCGCTGGGCAAGACCGTGATCCGCTCGCAGGACCGCGCCGGGTTCATCGTGAACTCGCTGCTGGTGCCGTACCTGCTTTCGGCGATCCGGATGATCGAGTCGGGCTTCGCCTCGGCCGAGGACATCGACCGCGGCATGGAGCTGGGCACCGCCCACCCGATGGGCCCGCTGCGGCTGTCCGACCTGATCGGCCTGGACACGATCAAGGCCATCGCGGACTCGATGTACGCGGAGTTCAAGGAGCCGCTGTACTCGTCGCCGCCGCTGCTGCTGCGCATGGTGGACGCGGGCCTGCTCGGCAAGAAGACGGGCCGCGGTTTCTACTCCTACAGCTGACTCTGGTCGAACGTCACGGGCGCGTCGAAGGCCGCCCGTCTTGCGGCACGCCGCAACACCGCCAGAACGGCGGGTCCCAGCAGGACGATCGCGACCGCGTTGGTGACGGCGCGGCCGGTGTCCCAGCCGAGCGTCGACGTCAGGACGGTGTACACCGCGAACCGGTGGAGGTTGTCCGGCAGCGGCGCGCCGGGCACGAAGCCGAGCTGGGTGGAATCCCCGGCGAGGAACGGCCACGACCACAGGCTCATCAGGAGCCCGAAAAAGTAGGCCGCGAAGACGCCGTACGCGACCAGCAGGGCGATCTCCGCTTTACCGCGCGGTTTTCGCGGTAGCAGCCCGGCACCCAGCCCGATCAGCGACGACGCGAGCATCTGGAACGGCAGCCACGGCCCGACACCGGCGGTGAGCAGCGCGCTCGTGAACAGCGAAGTCGAGCCGAGGACGAACCCGAAGCCGGGCCCGAACACCCGCCCGGCGAGTACGAGCAGGAAGAACACCAGCTCGATCCCGCCGGTCCCGGCGCCGAGCGGCCGCAGCCCGGCGTTGACGGCGGAAAGCACGCCCAGCAGCGCGAGCGCCTTGGCGTCGATGCCGCCGCGGGACAGCTCGGCGAGCACGACCAGGATGAGCACCGGCAGGGTCGCCATGAACACGAACGGCGCATCCATGGCGTGCGCGGCCCCGCCGGGCCGGGGGTGTGCGAGGAGCGGCCAGCAGAACATGGCCAGGCCGAGCAGGGCGGCGAGGCCGAGGACCAGTGCGGACCGAAGCGTCAGCCGGACGACGCGCGGCGGCGGGCTCAGGAAGCCGGTCATGCCGGAGCCGCCGGTGCTAAGCGGGCACGCAGGGTTGGGCGCCCGCCGACGGCCGAGGTCCGCAGAGCCTCGGCCGGGCGCGCGAAGGCGCCGGCCCGGTGGACCGCGCGAGGCGAGGCGACACAGCCGGTCATGCCTGGACCTCCGCCACTTCGCGGGCACGCACGGGCGGGCGGAGGGAAGGCACCGACCAGGCGAACGCCACGAGACCACCGGTCATGCCCCGCCTCCACCGCTACGCGGGCACGCACGAGCGGGAGGTGGGAAAGCACCGACCAGGCGAACGCCACGAGACCACCAGTCATGCCCGGCCTCCACCGCGACGCCAAGCCACGGCCGGAGCCGACTGTGAGGCACCGCTACCTGCGCAGCGTGCGCCCCCAGTCGGGATGCCCGCGCCCGGGCGCCGCACCGGCCGGTGCGCGAGCTGCGCTTTTGCCCGCGTCCTCATGCCAAGGCTTCCGCTACCTCGTCGACCGTCAGCCACTGCTCGGGTGCCAGGATCTTCGCCACCTGCGGTGCGAACGCCGGTGAGGCGACGATCACCTCCTTCGTCGGGCCGTCCGCCACCACCTCGCCCTCGGCCATGACCACCACGCGGTCGGCCACCGTCGCCACGAACTCGACGTCGTGGGTGGCCAGCACCACCGCCCGGTCCTGCGAGGCCAGCTCTCGCAGGACCGCGGCGAAGCGCCGTTTCGCGTGGTAGTCCAGGCCGCGGGTGGGCTCGTCGAGCAGCACGACCGGCGGTGCCGCCGCCAGCTGGACAGCCAGCACCAGTGCCAGCCGCTGCCCTTCGGACAGGTCGCCGGGGTGCGCTTCACCGGCGATGCCGGGGGTCAGCCGGTCCAGCAGCTCCCGGGCCGTTCCTGCCCGTACCTCCGATTCCGCGTCGGCCTGTGCGCACTCGGCGTCCACCGAATCGAGGTACAGCAGGTCGGCCGGGGTCTGCGGGACCAGCCCGACGCGCCGACGGGCCACCCGTGGCTTGAGCGACGCAGGATCCGCTCCACCGACGTCGACCTTCCCCGCCGACCTCGGCCCGCTGCCCTGCACCGCCCAGAGAAGCGACGACTTGCCGGAGCCGTTGCGTCCCATCAGCGCGACCACCTCCCCCTGCCCGACGCGCAGGTCCACCCCGCGCACCGCCAGGACATCTCCGTAGCGGACCACCACCCCTCTCACATCCAGTGTCGAACCGGTCACCGAGAGACTACGACCCCCCACCGACAGTTTCCGACGATCCGCGAGCCGCGCGCGCAGTGGCCCGGCCACCCGCCGCGCGTCCCGGACCGACAACGGCAGTGGCCACCACCCCGCCAGCCGCCCCAGCTCGGCGATCGGGGGCGCGATCGCGGACGTCGCCAAGATCTCCGCGGGCGGTCCCGACCGGACCGAACCGTCGCCCGGCAGGTACAGCAGCCGGTCCGCGTACTGCGCGACGCGCTCCATCCGGTGCTCCGCGACGACCACCGTCGTCCCGAGGTCGTGCACCAGGCGCGTGATCGACGCGAGCACGTCCTCGGCGGCCGTCGGGTCCAATGCGGACGTCGGCTCGTCGAGCACCAGGACCCGGGGGTGCGCCGTCAGCACCGAGCCGATCGCGACGCGCTGCTGCTGCCCGCCCGACAATGTCCGAAGTGGACGGTTGCGCAGCTCCGCGATCCCCAGCAGGTCCAGGGTTTCCTCAACCCGCTTACGCATGACTTCGGGCGGCACCGCCAGCTGCTCCATCGCGTACGCGAGCTCCTCCTCGACGGTGTCGGTCACGAACCCGGCGAGCGGATCCTGCCCGACGACACCGACGACCGAAGCCAGCTCCCGAGGCGGGTGCGAAGCAGTGTCCAGCCCGTCGACCAGCACCCGGCCGGACAGCCGCCCGCCGGTGAAGTGCGGCACGAGCCCGTTGATCGCGCCGAGGAACGTCGACTTGCCGGCCCCGGTCGGCCCGGCGACCAGGCACAGCTCACCCTCCTCGACCAGCAGCGACACGTCGGTGAGCACCGGCCGCGCCGCGTCCGGGTAGGTCACCGTGACCCGCGAGAACTCGATCACCGGACGACCTCCGACGACGGCGGCGAGGACGCGACGAACGCCGGCAGCACCGCGACCAGCAGGGACAACGCGTGCACCCAGGAAACCTCCGGCCAGCGCAGCGGACTCAGCGACGGGTACAGGTTCCCCGGATCGACGCGCGCGGTCACGAACAGCAGCGCGCACGCCCCCACGCCGGCCGCGACGACCAGCGTCTCCGGCCACCGCCAGGGATCCGGCCGGTACGCCGTCCGCCGCACCCGCCGCCCGCCGAGGACGAAGCCCACGACGGCCACGGCGAGACCGGCCACCAGCAGCGGCACCCCGAGCCAGAACGACGCCGTCCCGTCGAGCACGCCGTAGACGCCGACGCACACGCCGACCAGCCCGGCCAGCACACAGCCGCCGATCAGCAGCCGCAGCCCGCGGCTCAGGTCACCGCGGCGGCCGTAGCCGCGGGAGTCCATCGCGGCCGCCAGCCGCAGCGACCGGTCCATCGCGTCCTCCAGCACCGGGACCACGATGCCCTTGACCGCCCGCAGCCCGCGAGTCCGGCCGGCTCGCAGCCGGCGGGCCCGCCGCACGCGTTGCACGCTCTCGACGAGCTGCGGAGCGACCGTCAACGCCACCGTCACCGCCGTGCCGACCTCGTACAGCGCTCCCGGGACGGTCTTGAGCAGGCGTTTCGGGTTGGCGAGGGCGTTCGCCGCGCCGACGCAGACCACCATCGTCGCCAGCCGAAGGCCGTCGTAGAAGCCGCCGAGCAACTCCTCCGCCGACGTCGGCCCGAGCAGGGACAAGCCGGCGGTGAGCGTGATCCGCGGCAGCGTGAAGAGCACGTGCCCGCCGTCTTCGCCGCCGACCAGGATCCGGAACAGCACGCGCGAGGCGACGATCAGCGCGCCGACGTAGACGTACAGCCGGAACGCCAGCGCCCAGGGCGCGTCACTCCGCCGGCTCGCGACGACGAACCCGGCGACCGCGATGATCAGGCCGAGCAGCAGCGGGTTCGTCGTGCGGCTCGCGGCGACGGCCAGCGCGAGCGCCCAGGCCCACCAGGCGCCGGGGTGCAGCGCCCTACTGCGCACGCCGGCGACGGGCGACGACGATCCCCGCGCCGCCGACCACCACGATCACGGCGGCCCCGATCACCAGGCCCCAGGGGAACGAACTTCTCTGTTCAGCAGGCGCGGGAGCCGATGCGACCGGCTGCCGGACAGGCGGCACGCGCGGCGGCGACGGCAGGTCGTTCGCGGACTTCGGACGGGCGAACGCCCAGCCTTCGAACCCGCCGGGGGCCGGCTTCGCCGTCTGCGCGCCCTCCTGGCTCGACGTCCAGGTCCCGCCGGCGGCAGCGTGCCAGTAGCCCCAGTACGCCGTGGCCGACGGCATCCCCGCGCAGGATTCGACGCTCGCGTCGGGCTGCCCGTTGATCCGGCAGGCCACGGCGAGACCGTACTTCTGCGAACCGGCCACCTCGATCCCGGCCTCCTGCAGGGCGGCGATGCCGTTCGCGGGCACGCCGGGGGCACAGCGGATCAACGGCTGCGGGCCCAGGTCACCGAAGTCGACGACCACCGTCACGCCGCCGCCCTCCGCGCAGGCCCCGTCGGTGCCCGCCGCCGAAGCGGGTGCAGCACCCACGAAGGCGGCGCCGAACAGGAGAGCGCAGGCAACGGCGAACCGGGAGGCGATCATGCAGGCACTTTAACCACGCCGGCGCCCGCCGAAGGTGCGGTTCCGGCGCGACGCGGAACACACCTAGACTGCGAGCCGTGGGACAGCTCATCGCGGACGGACAGCTGCGCGTCGGCCTGATCGGTGCCGGCCCGTGGGCGACGACGGTGCACGCGCCCGGACTGGCGGATCATCCCGGCACGACGTTGACCGCGGTCTGGGGCCGTCGGCCAGAGGCCGCGCAAGCGCTTGCGGAGACGCACTGCGCAACCGCCACCGAGAGCGTCGAAGAGCTGTTCGCGCAGGTCGACGCGGTCGCGTTCGCCGTCCCGCCGTCGGTTCAGGCGGAGCTGGGCGTGCGGGCGGCCGAAGCCGGGAAGCACCTGATCTTGGAGAAGCCGATCGCCGCCGACCTCGACGGCGCGCGCCGGCTGGCCGACGCGGTCGCGGCCGCCGACGTGACCGCCCTCGTCATGCTGACCCTGCGCTACTCGGCGCAGACCCAGGAGTGGCTCGCCGACCTCGCCCAGGCGGGCGGCTGGGCGGGCGGCGGGGCGCGCTGGCTGTCCGGCGCCCTGCTCGGCGGTCAGTACGCCGCCTCGGAGTGGCGGCAGGACGACGGCGGCGCGCTGTTCGACGTCGGCCCGCACGCACTGGACGTGCTGGACGCCGCGCTCGGCCCGATCACCGAGGTCGTGGCGGCCCGGCGGAGCCCCGGCGACCTCTGGCACCTGATGCTGGCGCACGACGGCGGCGTGATCAGCACGGCCACGCTCGCGCTGCGGCTGCCGGTGCAGCCGACCGTCGTCGAGGTCGCGGTCTGGGGTGAGCACGGCTACCGGACGCTCGGGCGCAAAACGGGCTCGGCGCAGGCGTCCTACACCGCACTGCTGGACGACTTCGCGGCGATGATCGCGAGCGGCGCGACGACGCACCCCTGCGACGTCCGGCGTGGTCTGCACCTGCAGGTTCTGCTCGAGCAGGCGCGGGAACTGGCCGCAAAGTAGTCCACAGGGACACTTCAACCCTTTCCCTTGCAGCACAAGGCTTTCCCCTCGGGCACGGGAATTCATCCACAGGGTTGTCCACAGGCTCCACTGTGGACGATGGCCCCCTGACCGAACCACGTCAAGATAATCGGCGCCACCGGAAAGATCACCGAATAGTGCGGCCCGCTCGGACTGCCGAGTCGATCTTGTGATGCGAAGGTGATCTTGCTAGGGGTCGTTTCATCGCGCATCGATGATCTTGAGGGGTTCAAGAAGGGAAGCGCATGGAAGCTCTGCTGCGCGCCTTCTGGGGGATGGTTCCCATTTCGGCCATCGCGCTGCCGTACGCGCTGCTCGGCTGGCCACTGCTCGCGGCGAGGCGCCGCCGGAGAATGGCCGCTCGCCGAGCGAGCGCGACGGCCGCGGTCGACTGCGCCGCCGCCCTCGTCGTCTTCCTGGTGTTCTGCCTGGTCACGATGCCCGTCGGCGGCTCGAGGGAGAGCACGCTCGACCTCGTGCCCGGTGCCGACATCACCGCGGCGATGGCCAGCGACGGCTCGCTCTGGCAGGTGGTCGGCAACGTCTTGCTGCTCTGTCCGCTCGGCGCCCTGCTCCCGCTGCGGATCCGCCGCCTGCGCGTGCTGCCGCGGATCGCGCTGGCCGCACTGATCGCGTCCGTGCTGGTGGAAGGTACGCAATATCTGATCCACACCGGCCGCGTGACGTCGGCCGACGACGTCCTGCTCAACACGGCGGGCGCAACGCTCGGCGCGGCCCTCAGCCGTCGCGGCTGGCGCGCGCTGGACGCCCCACCGCCGGTGCCGGTGGTGATCCCGGTACCGCGCCGCACCATTTGCGAAGCTCCGAAACTCACCTTGCGGGTGCCGCGCTCGGTGTGGGACACGCGCTACGCGGCCATCGCGCACCCGGAACGCCGGTAAACCGGTGGCCGGCCGTGCGATGATGGCCGGGAAGAGCACCATCGAGTCAAGGAATGACTGCCTATGCCTGGCGCCGTCTCCGGCGTCGGCCCCCGCTAGGCCCGACGCCCAGCGCCCTGCCCGCACGCCCGCTGAGCGGCTGCGGTTCCTTGACGTGCTCTCGAAAGAGCTCCCACCAGCAATGTCTGCTATCCAGACCTATGTCCGCACCACGGCGCCCCGCGGCCGGGAGACCGAGCGGCTCGGCCCGTTCCTCGCCACCTATTCGCCGGGCACGGCCCACCCGATGCTCAACTACGCGATCCCGGACGACGGCGCGAAGCCGACGATGGCCGAGATCGGCGCGCTGACCGAGGCGTACCGGCGGCGGGACCTGCTCCCGCGGCTCGAGTACTTCACCGACGTCGCACCCGGCCTGGAAAACCGGCTCGTCGACGCGGGGTACGAGCTCGAACGACGGGTGCCGTTGATGACGTGCGCGCCGGCCGCCCGCGTGGACAAGCCGGCTCCGGCGGGTATCCGGCTGCGCGTGCCGGAGTCCGGCGAGGACTTCCGGCGCATGCGGTCGGCGCAGAACACCGCGTTCGGCGAACCCGCGGAGATCGTCGACGACGAAGTTCCGCAACCGAGCGCCGGCGGGCGGTACCTCTTGGCGGAGGACATCGCGTCCGGCGCGGTGGTCGGCGGCGGGCTCGCGCTCGAAATCGTCGACGGCACCACCGAGATCGCCGGGATCGCCGTGCTCGAGCCGTACCGCGGCCGCGGGATCGCCGCGGCGCTCACCGCGCACCTCACCCGCGAGGTGCACGAAGCCGGTGCGCACACGGCGTTCCTCACCCCCGGTGACCTGGGGATCGGGAACGTCTACGCCCGCGTCGGCTACCGGACGGCGGGCGAGTGCGTGCACCTGAGCTCAGTGACCAGTTAGTCCTCGAAGCGGCCGGAGCGGCCTCGTTTCACGTCGCTCCGGCGCTTCTTCGACGCCAGGCGGCGCTCCTTCGAACCGCGGGACGGCTTCGTGGGGCGCCGCTTGGCGGGCGGCGGCGCCGACGCGTCGAGCAGGAGGTTCGCCAGCCGGCCGCGCGCCGCTTCCCGGTTCTGCAGCTGCGACCGGTGTTCGCTGGCCGCGATGGTCAGGACGCCGTCGACGAGCCGCGAGCCGAGCCCGGCCAGCACCCGGTCACGCAGGTGCTCGGGGATCGACGGCGAGGAAGCGACGTCGAAGGACAGCTCCACCCGCGAGTCCGTGGTGTTCACGCCCTGGCCGCCGGGGCCGGACGAGCGCGAAAAGCGCTCGCTCAACTCGGCTCCCGGGATCACGAACCGGGAGCCGATCACCACGTCTTCGGCTGCCACACCCTCAAGTGTGACAGCCACGATCAAGTGGCTTCTTGAAAGGACGCTGTCAGAAGCGCGGGTGATCGCCCGAAAGGATCGCCCTCGGCCCGTCGACGTCGTCGGCGGGCTGGACGTCGCCCAGCACCCACGCCGGGACGTGCCGCGCGGTGAGCATGGCCAGCGCCCGGTCGACGTCCTCGGCGCCGACGATCGCGACCATGCCGACCCCCATGTTGAACGTCTTCTCCAGCTCGGCGCGCTCGACCTTGCCGCGGTGCCCGATCAGCGCGAACACCGCCGACGGCGACCAGGTGCCGCGGTCGAGCCGGGCGACCAGGCCGCGCGGCATGACGCGGGCCAGGTTCGACTCCAGGCCACCGCCGGTGATGTGCGCGAACGTCCGGACCTCGGTCTCCGCGGCGAGCGCCAGGCAGTCCTTCGCGTAGATCCGCGTCGGCTCCAGCATCTCCTCGCCGAGGGTGCGGCCGAACTCCTCGACGTGCCCGTCCAGCGGCATCCGGGCGATGTCCAGCAGCACGTGCCGGGCCAGCGAGTACCCGTTCGAGTGCAATCCGGACGAGCCGAGGGCCAGCACGACGTCACCCGGGCGGACCTTCTCCGGCGAGAGCAGCCGCGACGCCTCGACCACGCCGACGCCGGTGGCCGACATGTCGTAGTCGTGCTCGCCCATCATCCCCGGGTGCTCCGCGGTCTCCCCGCCGAGCAGCGCGCAGCCGGCCTGGACGCAGCCCTCGGCGATGCCGCCGACCAGCGCGGCGATCTTCTCCGGGTGCACCTTGCCGACGGCGATGTAGTCCTGCAGGAACAGCGGCTCGGCCCCGGTCACGACCAGGTCGTCGACCACCATGGCGACCAGGTCGATGCCGACGGTGTCGTGCTTGTCGAGCGCCTGCGCGACCGCGATCTTCGTGCCGACACCGTCGGTCGAGGACGCGAGCACCGGCTCCTTCCACTTGTCGAGCTTCAGGGAGAAGAGCCCGGCGAAACCGCCGACACCACCCAGGACCTCGGGCCGCGTCGCCCGCTCGGCGTGCGGCTTGAGCAGCTCGACGGCTTGGTCGCCGGCGTCGATGCTGACGCCGGCGGCGGCGTACGTGGCGCTCGTGGACTCGCTCACGGTGGAAGGACTCCCTACTGGAAGGAACTGCTAGGGACGCCGGACGGCGTCTTCGGCACCGTACCCGGCGGGGCTGACGGGGGTCGCCGCGCCATTGACCGCGTCGAGGCTTTCGAGCAGGTGTTTCCCGATCAGCGCGTCCTCGGGCAGCGGGATCGGGTACTCGCCGGAGAAGCACGCCGTGCACAGCCGCGTCTTCGGCTGCTCCGTCGCCGCGACCAGGCCGTCCAGGGAAATGTAGCCCAGGGAGTCGGCTCCGATCGAGCGCCGGATGCCGTCGAGGTCGACGCCGTTCGCGACCAGTTCGGCCCGCGAGGCGAAGTCGATGCCGTAGAAGCACGGCCAGCGTACGGGCGGCGACGCGATCCGGACGTGCACCTCGAGCGCGCCGGCTTCGCGCAGCATCCGGACGAGCGCGCGCTGGGTGTTGCCGCGGACGATCGAGTCGTCCACCACGACCAGGCGCTTGCCGCGGATGACGTCGCGCAGCGGGTTCAGCTTGAGCCGGATGCCCAGCTGGCGGATGGTCTGGGACGGCTGGATGAAGGTGCGCCCGACGTAGGCGTTCTTCACCAGGCCGGTGCCGTACGGGATGCCGGAGCCCTGCGCGTAGCCGATGGCGGCCGGGGTGCCCGACTCCGGCACCGGCATCACCAGGTCGGCCTCGACCGGCTCCTCGGTGGCCAGCCGGCGGCCGATCTCGACGCGGGTGGCGTGCACGCCGCGGCCGGCGATCGTCGTGTCGGGGCGGGCGAGGTAGACGTACTCGAAGACGCAGCCCTTGGGGTCCGGGTTCGCGAACCGCGAGGAACGCAGGCCCGCGGCGTCGATCGCGATCAGCTCGCCCGGCTCGACCTCGCGGACGAACGACGCGCCGACGATGTCGAGGCCCGCCGTCTCGCTCGAGACGACCCAGCCGCGCTCGAGCCTGCCGAGCACCAGCGGGTGCACGCCGTGGGGGTCGCGCGCCGCGTAGAGCGTGTTCTCGTCGGCGAACACCAGGCAGAAGGCGCCCTTCAGGGTGGGCAGCAGCTCCATGGCGGCGGCCTCGATGCCCTTGTCGGCGGCGTTCGCGGCGAGCAGGCCGCAGATCAGGTCGGAGTCGCTCGACGAGCCGGTCAGGCCCGCGTGCGGCTTGAGCCCCGCGGCGAGGGTGCGTTCCCGCAGCTCGGCGGTGTTCACGAGGTTGCCGTTGTGCGCGAAGGAAAGGCCGCTGCCGGTCGCGGTGGTGCGGAAGATCGGCTGCGCGTTCTCCCAGATGGTCGCGCCGGTGGTCGAGTACCGGCAGTGCCCGACGGCGATGTGCCCCTGCAGCGACTGCAGGATCTGCTCGTCGAACACCTGGCTGACCAGGCCGAGGTCCTTGAAGACCACGATCTGCGAGCCGTCGGACACGGAGATGCCGGCCGCCTCCTGCCCTCGGTGCTGCAGGGCGTAGAGGCCGTAGTAGGTCAGCTTCGCAACTTCTTCCCCGGGAGCCCAGACGCCGAAGACGCCACACTCCTCACGGGGTTCCGGTTCGGGCTGGTCGGACACGAGCTGCGGGTCGGAAACCACCGAGGAGCTCCTGGGAAGACGTGGTCAGGCCGATTTCAGTGTAGACGGTGCGAACATGCGTCAGGCCCCGCCCGACGTGGTACTGACCACTTCGGACGGGGCCCGCAAGCTCGCACGTCTAACACGCATCCGGCAACGAGAGGATCTCCGTCAGCACCTGCGCACCTTCCCCGGAGCGGCGCCACAGCCACCGCTCCGGCTCGAAGATGTTCTCTTCGGTGCCGGGCATCCTGGTCGCCACCACGTCGTCCTCGGCGTTGAGCCGGACCACGTCCACCACGTCGTCGTGCACCCGCACGCCGACGACGGCGAGGACTTCACCGCGGTCGTCGGCGGGGTGCACGAACTGGTAGCCGCGGGCCACCAGCTCCTGCAGTCCGGTATCGATGTCGAAGACGGGGACGACGACCTCAGCCGAGGACATCGTCGAATTCACCGTCCTTGGCGCCGGCCAGGAACGCCGCCATCTCGGCACGCGTGTACACAAGTGCCGGGCCGGTCGGGAACCGCGAGTTGCGCATCGCGATCTCCCCGTTGGACAGCGGGGCAACTTCGACGCAGTTGCCCACCGCGCCGCTGTAGCTCGCCTTGCGCCACTGGGCATCCGACAGCCGATCGGCCGGGATGCCGTTCTCGAATCGCTCAGCCATGGTCCACCTCTCGAAGCAAAAAATCTTCCGGGGCTATGCATCTGCATGTGCATTTGCCCGCGTATTCGAGGCTAGCACGTGTGGCTGCAACGGTAAATGCACGTGCAGAAGTTCTTGCAAAGTTTTCTGACGGTAAGAAATCACAAGAGTGCGGTTAACCTATCGGGTGATCGCTCCCTACCCGATCGGCGGTATCACTACGGCCGGTCAGCGTTCACAGGCCCCTGACTAGGGCAGTCAGATCTCCTGGCGACGCTTCCCGAGCATCGACCGGCTCCGCTCCGGCGTCTCCGCGTCGACGGCCAGCATGTCGAGAGCGCGGCTGTACTTCTCGATCTCTTCGCGCTTTTCGATGTAGTGCGCGCCGGTCAGGTATTCGACGTACGCGATGTTCGGGAGTTCCGGCTCGCCGAACCGCAGCAGCGAGAACGCGTGCTCCGCGGAGAGCCCGCTGCGCGAATACGGCAGCACCTGGACCGACACGTGCGGCAGCGCACTCATCTCGAGCAGGTATTCGATCTGCTGTTTGAGGACCTTCATTCCGCCGATCGGGCGGTACAGCACCGACTCGTCGAGGACCATCCACACGCGAGGCGCGTCCGGCCTGCTGAACATCTTCTGCCGCCGCATCCGCAGCGCGACCAGCTGGTCGACCCGCTCGTCGGCCATGTCGGGGCGGCCGTGGCTGAAGATGGCCCGCGCGTACGGCTCGATCTGCAGGAGCCCGGAGACGTAGATCGGCTCCCAGATCTGGATTCGCGCGGCGGCTTCTTCGAGGCCGACGAGGTCGGTGAACCAGTTCGGCATGGTGTCGCCGAAGCGCCGCCACCAGCCCGGTTCGTTCGACTGCTTGACCATCTCGAGGAACGTCCGGCGCTCCGTCGGGTCGTCGACGCCGTACATCGTCAGCAGGTCGGTGACGTCGCGTTCCTTGAACCCGACGCGGCCCAGCTCCAGCCGGCTGATCTTCGACTCGGACCCACGGATGTTGTAACCGGCCTGCTGGCGGGTGATGCCGGCCTCTTCACGGAGTCGGCGAAGCTGCGAGCCCAGGATCATCCTGCGCGCCGTGGGGCCGATGTTCTGTTCACCTGCGGACGCGTTCACCGCGTTCATTCCCGGAACCTTCCGCGCTCACGTCACCAGGGGGTTCTAGCCCGACTACCGAAAGTACACGTTGGGCCGTCCTGCGCAAAGAGGTGACCCGGTTTACCGCATGCGTGCGGAGTCCTACTCTACGTAGAGTACGAGACTTTCGACACAGAACTTGCGAGGTTCAAAATGCCCGACGCCGCGACCCGGACCGAACGAGTTCCCGTGGGGGTCGACCCGACCCGAGCGAGCATCGCGCGCGTCTACGACGCCTTCCTGCTCGGGAAGGACAACTACGAGATCGACCGGGAGGTCCTGCACAAGGTGCAGAAGGCCGCCCCGGAGGCGCAGGACCTCGCCTTCGAAAACCGCGGCTTCCTGATCCGCGCCTGCCGCTTCCTCGCCGGCCAGACGGGCATCACCCAGTTCCTCGACTGCGGCTCCGGCCTGCCGACCGCCGAGAACACCCACCAGGTCGTCCAGCGGATCAACCCGGAAATCCGGGTCGTCTACGTCGACAACGACCCGGTCGTGCTCGCACACGGCCGCGCGCTGCTCGAGGAGAACGAGAACACCCACTTCGTCGCCGAGGACATCTTCGAGCCGCAGCGGATCCTCGAGCACGAGGTGGTCCGGCAGCACATCGACTTCTCGCAGCCGGTCGCGTTCCTCCAGATGGGCACGCTGCACCACTACAACGGCCCGGCGGAACGGCCGGCCGAGATCATGAAGGAGTACATCGACGCGCTGCCCTCGGGTTCGTTCGTGGCGGTGTCGCACTTCTTCGACCCGGAGGACGAGGACTCCGCGACGGCCCGCCGGATGGAGGACTTCTTCCTGCACAGCCCGATGGGTTCCGGCACCTTCCGCACGCAGAAGGAGATCGAGGGGCTGTTCCCCGGGCTCGAGATGGTGCCCCCGGGCGTGGCCCGGTGCGCCGACTGGTGGCCGGACGGCCCGCGGCTCAAGGAGCTCAACGTGGCCCAGCGGACCATCGCAGGCGGGATCGGCCGCAAGCCGTAGCCGCGGCCCCCGCCCGTCAAAGGCGGAGCAGCGGGAGCCAGTGCGACAGGTCGGCCCGGGTGCCCGACGCGGACACCCGGCCGTCGGCCATCGCCGTGGTCCAGTCCAGTTGGCCCGTGGCCAGTTCGAGCCACGTGCGCGGGTCGGTCTCGATCACGTTCGGCGGGGTGCCCCGGGTGTGCCGCGGTCCCTCCACGCACTGCACCGCGGCGAAGGGCGGCACCCGCACTTCGACCGTCCGGCCCGGTGCGTCGGCCGCCAGCGCGCGCAGGCTGAGCCGGACCGCCGCGGCCAGTTCCGGGCGGGCCGGAGCCGGCGCATCGCCCTGCAACCACGGGAAAACCGCCAGCACCGCCGCACGTAACTGTCCGGGGTCGACCGAACGCGAAGAGGCCATGGGCAAACAGTAGAGTGGCGCTCCAAGACTTGGCAGGCACATCCGAGAACATGGGGATGACGATGGCGCAGCGGGACGAGGCGGATCGAGTGGTTTCGCAGCAGCCCACCGGAAGCGGAGCCGATCGCCCCGGCAGGCACGGCAAGGACAACCGGGCCGCACGGCGCGACGGTCAGCAGGCACGACGCTCGGGCAAGCACGGCACGCCCGAGATCACCGCGGAAATGCGGGCGAACGCCCGCGCCAACCCCAACAGCTGGCTCTACGTCATCGACGAAGCCTTCGACCCCAACGGCCCGGTGCCGTCCTGGGCGGTCGTCGGCGCCTACCCGGTGAACGCCGCCGGCGACGTCGTCGCCGACTTCCACCCCAACGACCGCTACCGGCCCTCGCCCAAGGCGCTCGGCTTCCCGGACCCGGCGAACGACCTCGAGCACCTGCTGCAGCTCGTCCGCACCGAGCACCGCCCGCCGTCGGACCTCCCGAAGGTCGTTCTCGACGCGACGCTGTTCGTCTACGCGATGTCGCCGGTGCAGCGGACCGTCATCGGTTTCCACAACACCGACGGCCGGGTCATGGTGCCCGCCTACACCCGCAAGGCGCTGGTGCCGCGCGAGTGGCCGCACGCGCGCGCCGTGCTCGGCCGCGACATCGTCGACCTGCTCGGCGGGCACCCCGTCGCGATCAACCCGCACGACCTGATCACGGCCGTCGTGCCGGCGGAGCACCTGATGAAGGCCATCGCCGACGAGCGGCGCTGACCTGCGAGTTTCACCCCATCGAGTGATCATCGAGTCGCCGATCCGGCGACACCGGTGCATCGTGAGGCTGAAGAAGTCTCACGAGATCGGTGGGGAGCAAGAGGGTGAAACGACGTTCGCTGCCCTTCGCCGCCGTCCTCGCCGCCGCGTTCCTCGCGGCCGGGCAGGCGCCGGCGAAGGCCGTCGATGCCTACGGCGGCGCCGAAGACCACCACGCGGGTTCGCAGATCGCCAAGGTCGAGGGCGTCGGCGGGGTTCCCGGAGTGCTGTACGGAGGCGACGAGCAGCAGCTCGGGCACGACGTCAGCGGGCACCAGGGCCCGGTCGACTGGTCCGGCGCGGCCGGCGCGGGCGCCAAGTTCGTCTACGTCAAGGCGACCGAGGGCACCGGCTTCGTCAACCCGCAGTTCGCGCAGCAGTACAACGGCGCCTACAACGCCGGCCTGATCCGCGGCGCGTACCACTTCGCCCGCCCGGACATCTCCGGCGGCGCCGAGCAGGCCCGGTACTTCCTCGCCCACGGCGGCGGCTGGTCGGCCGACGGCAAGACCCTGCCCGGCGCACTCGACGCGGAGTACAACCCGTACGGCGAAACGTGTTACGGCAAGGACGCCGCGGGCATGAGCGCCTGGATCCGCGACTTCTCCGAAACCTACCGGGCCGCGACCGGCCGGTTCCCGACGATCTACACGTCGACGAGCTGGTGGAAGCGGTGCACCGCGAACAACGGCGGGTTCGGCGCCAATCCCCTGTGGATCGCGCGCTACAACACCTTCATCGGCGAGCTGCCGTCCGGCTGGAGCGTCCACACGATCTGGCAGTTCGCCGATCGCGGCACCCTGCCCGGCGACCAGAACTGGTTCAACGGCCCGGCGGACCGGCTGCTCGCGCTCGCGTTGGGCTGAACGGCGCAACGGTGTGGTAATAGGTGTTAACCGGTAACCAATTAAAGATCATTTGCCCGGGAAAATCACCCACACGTATACCCAATTTCACGGAACTGAGTGACAAACGCCACTTCGTCCCCAACAATCGTGCACGGGCGGCTACCTGCAGTAAGCCGCCCTCAGCGAGGGTATCTGTGAAGGGATCCAACGATGTCCACTTCCCGAAGAGGGCGGCTGTTCGCTGCCCTGGTCGTCCCGGCCACGCTGCTCCTGCTCGGCAGCACGGCCCAGGCGACGACCTTCTCCCCCGAAGTCGACCCCGTGGCCGCGATCAACGCGGACATCGCGCAGCACGACCACGAACTGGGGTCGCAGATCCGGCGCGTCGAAGGCGACACGTCGACCCCGGACACGCAGAAGGCGGCGCAGCTGCCGCAGCCCGGCCAGGCCATCCCCGGCCAGGTGCTGGCCACCGTGGCCGGCATGGACGTCGCCGGTTACCAGGGCAACGTCGACTGGGCGAACTGGTGGAACCAGGGCAAGCGGTTCGTCTGGACCAAAGCCACGGAGAGCACCAGCTACACCAACCCGTACTTCGCTCAGCAGTACACCGGCTCCTACAACCAGGGCTTCGTCCGCGGCGCCTACCACTTCGCCACGCCGAACACCTCGAGCGGCGCGGCGCAGGCGACGTACTTCGTCGCGCACGGCGGCGGCTGGTCGAAGGACGGCAAGACGCTGCCCGGGGCGCTGGACATGGAGTACAACCCGTACGGCGCGACCTGCTACGGGCTGAGCAAGGCGGCGATGACGTCGTGGATCCTCGACTTCCACGACACCTACCACGCCAAGACCGGCCGGTACCCGGTGATCTACACGTCGACGAACTGGTGGGGCCAGTGCGTCAGCGGTGACTTCTCCAGCACGGCCCCGCTGTGGATCGCGCGGTACTCCTCGACGGTCGGCAGCCTGCCGTACAACTGGGGCTTCCACACCGTCTGGCAGTACACCTCGAGCCCGCTCGACCAGGACACCTTCAACGGTGCCTACGACCGGCTCCAGGCTCTCGCCGTCGGCTGATCCGCCCGGCCCGGCTCCCGGATCGTGACGGCTTCGCGTCATCACGGCCGGGAGCCGGTTCCATGCCGTACCGTCCGAGCTTGCAGAATGCTGCAGCCACGTCCTGGGGGAACCGCACGCCTCCGCCGGACGTCGGAAGCGCACGAACCCCCAGCGCCCGGAAGGCATGGAAAGATGACGTACCCGCCTCAGCCGGGCCAGCCCGGTCAGCCCGACCCGTACGGCCAGCCGCAGTCCGGCGGCTACCCGCAGCAGGGCGGGTGGGACCCCAACCAGCAGCAGCCGTACCCGACGCAGCAGTACCCGCAGGGCTGGGACCCGAACCAGCAGCAGGGCTACCCGCCGCCCTCGGGCGGTTTCCCGGCGAACCCGCAGCCGGCGTGGGGCGACCCGTACGCCCAGCAGCAGTGGGCGGACCCCACCACGCAGCAGTACGGCCAGCAGCAGTCGGCGTGGGCGGACCCGAACGCCCAGCAGTACGGCCAGCAGACCTGGGACCCGAACGCGGGCGGTCAGGTGTCCGGCTGGGCCCCGGCGGCCGGCGGCTACGCGCAGGGCTTCGGCGGGCCGCCCGCGCCGCCGAAGAAGAGCCGGACCGGGATGTGGGTCGCGATCGGCTCCGCCGTGGTCGTCGTGCTCGCCTTGGTGGGCATCACGGGATTCGTCGCGCCGGGGTTCTTCCTGTCGAAGGACGACAACACCGCCGCGGCCCCGGCGTCGAGCACGTCCGCCAAGCCGTCGGCGCCGAAGACGACGTCCAGGAAGTCGACGACACGCGCCACGGAGCCGCCGGCGGCCGGCGGCGGCAACTCCGACGCGAAGGCTGTGCTGCAGGGCTTCATCGACAAGCTGAACGCGGGCGACAACAACGGGGCGGTCGCGATGGGCTGCGCCGACTCGAAGGACCTGCTGAGCTCGTGGCTCGACACGTTCCTCAAGCCGCCGCTGCAGCTGCAGCTCGGCGAGGTGCCGGCGGACAAGTACCTGGTCTCGGGAGAGGTCACCGGGACGGCGGCCGGCAAGCCGGTCAAGGGCACGCTGAGCGCCACGAATTTCGACAAAAAGGGTTTCTGCGTCAGCACCATGCTGGTCTCCTGAGCCGGTGAAGCTGTGGCGATCGCCGCTGGCGTGGACGTTCCTCGCGTCGGCGGTGCTGCTGTTCGGGGTCGGCGGCTGGCTGCTGACCGACCCCGCCACCAGCCGCAGTGACGCGCTGAAGACCGGCGGCCTCGCCGGCGGCGCGATCGTGGCGCTGTACGCGCTGTGGCTGAACGACCGGCGGCGCCGGGTCGAGGAACGGCGCCAGGACATCGAGCGGCAACGGCACGAACTCGAGGCCCAGCGCGCGGAACAGGACCGCGAGCGCGTCGCCGACGAGCGGTTCGCGAAGGCGGTCGAGCTGCTCGGGCACGCGGCCGACCAGGTGCGGGTGGGGGCGCTCCACGCGCTGGCGGGGCTGGCGCGCAGCCGGCCGGCCTACACGCAGACGGTGCTGGATGTGCTGTGTTCCTACCTGCGGCGGCCGTTCGAGCATCCGCGGTACAAGGCTGCCGACGACAAGGCTTCCGACGACACCGAGGAGGACAGCAGCCCGGAGGAGGACCGTGAGCTGACGGTCCGGCTCACGGCGCAGCGGCTGCTCACCGAACTGCTCCCGGCGCGCGACGCCGAGGGCCCCGAGTACGACCTGGATCTGACCGGCGCGACGCTGGAGTACTTCACTCTCTCGGGCAAGCTGGTCGGCGGTCTGCTGCTGCGGTACGCGTCGCTGCGCAGCAGCACGAACTTCAACGGTTGCCGCTTCACACGGCGCGTGTACCTGACGGCCGCGGGCACCGGCGGGGGGCGCTTGATCGGCTACTTCCGTTGCCGCGGCGCGATCTTCGAAAGCCACGCCTGGTTCAGCGGAACGACCTTCGCCGAGACGGCGGACTTCTCGGAGACGATGTTCGCCGGGCCGACGACGTTCAAAGACGCGGAGTTCGCCGGCGACGCCGAATTCACCGGAGCGCGCGCGACGGATTCACTGGAGCTTCGCCGAACCCGGTTCGAAGGCCAGACCGACCTGCGGTTCGCGGCGCTGCCTGAGTCGGTTTCGCTGTACAACACGGTGGTGCGGATGGAGAAGGACGTGCGACTGCCGGAGGTTTGGGGTCTCGAGGAACTGCGCGATGGGACAGCGCGGATCGTCGCCAAGGCGGGCTGAGCAGCCCCCGCCCTCCCAGGCAGGGTTCCGGCAAAGTCGATCGCTGTGGCGGGCCTCCGCGGCGGGCCTTCGCGGCAGGCCGCAGCGGATGACCCGTTCCACCCGCGGGAGGCCCAAGTCGGCGAATCCGCGCGACTTACCGGTCGCCGGTGCAGCCAACTCACCGCCCGCCGCGGCCAACTCGCCCGGGCTCCCGG
>NZ_JBEZYB010000019.1:0-131614 GCF_040638285.1 Amycolatopsis sp. NPDC026612 | reverse complement strand
GTGCTGGAAGGCGTCGTAGATGTCATCGATCTCCGGCCGCAGCGGCTCGCGGCCGCCGACGTCCCGGACCACCACTCACGACCGGTGGGTCACTTCAGGCCGGTGGCTTCCGCGGCGGCGGGGTCGGAGTCGGCGAGGAAGGTCCGGCAGCGCTCGTACTCCTCGGTCTCGCCGATCTTCCCGGCGGCCTTGCCGAGCACGGCGAGGGCACGGAGGAAGCCCTGGTTGGGGCGGTGCGCCCACGGCACCGGGCCGAAGCCCTTCCAGCCCGCGCGGCGCAGCTGGTCGAGACCCCGGTGGTAGCCGGTGCGGGCGTACGCGTACGCGGCGACGGTCTCACCCGCGTCGAAAGCCTTCTCGGCCAGCGAAGCCCACGCCTCGCTGTAGTCGGGGTGTTCGGCCGCGACGGTGGCCGGGTCGTTCCCGGCGTCAAGCGCGGCCTGGGCGGGAGTGTGCTCGGGCAGCATCGTCGGCTCGGGGCCGAGCAGGTTGTGGGTCATGTCGGCCATTCTTCCTCAGAGGAAGAGACTCCCGAGCACCCCGGCTCCGGCCAGCAGCAGGGCGGCCACCAGCACACCCGCGACAACTCGTTTCGGCATCATGGCGGCACACCCTGCCAACTCGTGCCCAGCGAAAGCAAGTCGTCCACCCGTAGGGGTGAACCCGGGCGCGAACCCCGATTTTCGCGTCGTTCGCCACCGTCTTGGCCCACTCGTGACCATGACCGGCCATGATGTCCGGCATGGCCAAGG
Source organism: Amycolatopsis sp. NPDC026612 (assembly GCF_040638285.1). Taxonomy (NCBI): domain Bacteria; kingdom Bacillati; phylum Actinomycetota; class Actinomycetes; order Pseudonocardiales; family Pseudonocardiaceae; genus Amycolatopsis; species Amycolatopsis sp. NPDC026612. The sequence goes on along the minus strand of NZ_JBEZYB010000019.1, from coordinate 130,862 downwards.
CAGTCGACGTCCCGGTGGACGTGATCCCGCGCAGCCCCATCGGCAAGACGCGGCTGTTCTTCACCCGGCACTGGCACCGCGGCGCCCCCGGGCAGCCGACACCGGACTGGGTGCTGCGCTTCTGCTACGGGATGTGGCTGGCGGCGTTCGCCTTCAAGCTGCTCGGCTCGTCGTGGGACATGTCGTGGCACTTCATGTGGCTGCGCGACGACCTGGCCCCGCCGCACCTCATCAACACCGTCGGCACGGTGATCATCGTCGTGCTGGTGGCGATCCACAGCTACACGGGCCTGGGCGCCGACAAGACGTCACTGCGGCTGATGCAGATCGGGCTGCTGACGTTCCTGGTGGCGGCGCCGCTCGACGTCATCAACCACCGCGTCAACGGCCTCGACCTGACCGCGTGGAGCCCGTCGCACATGATGCTCTACCTGGGCACGGGCATCATGCAGGCCGGCGTCCTGCTGGGCTGGCTGCGGTCCGCGCCGCCGGGCCGGTTCCGCACCGGTGTGCTGCTCGCACTGTGGGCGTTCTTCCTGGAGAACACGTTCTTCCCGAACGGCCAGCAGGAGTACGGGATCCTGGGTCTGCGCGCCTGGGAGCGCGGGACGCCGGAAGCCGAGCCGTCCCTGCTGGACTTCGCGGCCAACCAGATCGGGCACCCGGTCGACCGGGCCGCCGTCCTGCACTTCACGATGCCGATCCCGGAGTGGGTGTACCCGCTGTGGGGCATCGGCGTGATGGCGCTGATCCTGGTGCTGGCCCGCCGGACGCTGGGTTTCCGCTTGTCGGCTTCCGCGGTGGCGCTGGCGTACGTCGCGTACCGGTCGGTGATGTGGCCGCTGCTGCTCGGGCTCGGCTTCCCGGTGTCGACGGTGCCGTTCTACCTGCTGGCGGTGGGTCTCGCGGTGGACCTGGCGTTCGCCATCGGCCGCGGCCACGATCTGCTGACCGCGGGCGTCGGAGCACTGCTGGTGACGGCGTTCGGCTACGGCGCGTTCTGGCTGCAGTCGCAGTTCCGCCCGTGGGTGCTCGGGGACGCGCACACGGAATCGGCCCCGCCGGCGGCCTACTGGACGGCTTTGGTCGTGCTGGGCGGGGTGTTCGTGCTTTGGGCGGCGGCCGGGCCTGCCTCCCGCAGGTGGTCAGCTCGACGAGGCGCTCGTGTAGCACACGGTGCTACACTCGATTCGTGAAGATCATCAGCCAGCGGGAACTCCGCAACGGCTCCGCCGCGGTCATGGACGCCGTCGAAGCCGGCGAGACCTTCCACATCACGCGGAACGGCGTGGAAATCGCCGAGCTGCGACCGCTGACCCAGCGGCGCCAGCTCACTACCGAGGAAATAATCGCCCGTCGTCGGCGGCTACCCCGCGTGGACGCCGCAGAGCTGCGCCGCGAGGCGGACGAGTTCTTCGGCGAGGATCGCCTGACCGATTACGACAACCCTTGGGAACGGTCTCGTGGCTGAGCGGCACGAACTGGGCGTGCTCGACACCTGCGCCTACCTCGACCTCGTCGACCTGGATCCGGAGAAGCTGCCGGTTGTCCACCAGATCACGACAGTCACGATGGCCGAACTCCACCAAGGCGTCGCGTTGGCGAAGAACCCAGTCACCAAGGCCGCGCGCACGGAAGACCTCGCGGCGGCGATGGTGGACTACGTGGCGCTTCCGTTCGACGCCGACGCGTCCACACGGTTCGGCTCATTGGCAGCACTCACCGTGGCAGCCAAGCGTGACCCGCGACCGCGCAAGATGGACTTGATGATCGCGGCGATCGCCTCCGTGCGGAACCTGCCGCTGTACACCCGCAACACGAAAGACTTCCGCGGCCTCGAGAGCCTGCTGGAAGTCGTCGAGGTCTGAACACAACGAAGGCCGCCACGAGAACCGTGGCGGCCTTCGGACGTGATTACTTGAGCTTCGTGCCGGCCGAGCCCAGCGCCTGGCAGGCCTCCACGACGCGAGCCGCCATCCCGGCCTCCGCCGCCTTCAGGTACGAACGCGGGTCGTAGACCTTCTTGTTGCCGACCTCGCCGTCGATCTTCAGGACGCCGTCGTAGTTCTTGAAGAAGTGGTCCACGATCGGGCGCGTGAACGCGTACTGCGTGTCGGTGTCGACGTTCATCTTCACCACGCCGTAGGACACCGCCTCGCGGATCTCCTCCGGGAGCGAGCCCGAGCCGCCGTGGAAGACCAGCTCGAACGGCTTCGAACCGGCGTCGAGGCCGAGCTTCTTCGACGCCGCTTCCTGGCCGCCCTTCAGCACGTCCGGGCGCAGCTTCACGTTGCCCGGCTTGTACACGCCGTGGACGTTGCCGAACGTCGCCGCCAGCAGGTAGCGGCCCTTCTCGCCGGCGCCGAGCGCGTCGATCGTCTTCAGGAAGTCGCCTTCGGCGGTGTACAGCTTCTCGTTGATCTCCGCCTCGACGCCGTCTTCCTCGCCGCCGACCACGCCGATCTCGACCTCGAGGATGATGTTCGCGGCCGCCGTCTTGGCGAGCAGTTCCGCGGCGATCTCGAGGTTCTCGTCGAGGTCGATCGCCGAGCCGTCCCACATGTGGGACTGGAACAGCGGGTGCTGGCCGTTCTTGACGCGCTCGGCCGAGATCTCGATCAGCGGGCGGACGAAGCCGTCCAGCTTGTCCTTCGGGCAGTGGTCGGTGTGCAGCGCGACGTTCACGTCGTAGCGAGCGGCCACGACCTGGGCGAACTCCGCCAGCGCGGTCGCGCCGACGACCATGTCCTTGACCTTCTGGCCGGAGGCGAACTCCGCGCCGCCGGTGGAGAACTGGATGATGCCGTCGCTCTCCGCCTCGGCGAAGCCGCGGATGGCGGCGTTCACGGTCTCGGACGAGGTCACGTTGATGGCCGGGTAGGCGAACTCGTTCGCCTTGGCCCGGTCGAGCATCTCCGCGTAGACCTCGGGGGTGGCGATGGGCATCGTTACTCCTCCTTGGCACAGGGTGGGTCCCGACCGCATCGTACGAGGTGTGCCGCCGCCGCACACCGGTCCCCACGCAGAAACTTCTCCGCACGTCGGATCGGTTCAGAAGGCAGCCCGGCCGCCGGCGTGCCGGCGGCCGGGCGGAACTCACCGGAGTTCGGCGGCCAGCGCCCGGTACGCGGGCCACGGGTCTTCGTTCAGCACCTGGACGACCACCTGGTCCGCCCCCGCCTCGAGGTGGGCCGACAGACCGCGGGCCACCGTCTCCGCGTCGCCGTGCAACGCCAGCGCGTCGATCAGGCGGTCACTGCCCTCGCCTTCGAGGTCCTCGTCCGTGAAGCCGAGCTTGCGCAGGTTGGCGACGTAGTTCGACAGGCCGAGGTAGTACTTCACCGTCTGACGGCCGATCCCGCGGGTCTCGGTGACGTCCGTGCCGAGGACCACCTTGTGCTCCGGAGCCAGCAGCTTGCCCGCGCCGAGGAGCTCGCGGGTGCCGCGGGTGTGCTCCGGCGTGGTCAGGTACGGGTGCGCGCCCGCCGTGCGGTCGCCCGACAGCTTGACGACCTTGGGGCCCAGCGCCGCCAGCGCCCGGCCGCCGACCGGTACGCCCGCCGCGTCCAGGCCGTCGAGGTAGTCGACCAGCGCCTCGTACGGCTTCTTGTACTCCGTCGTCGCTTCGCGGTGGCCCGCGCCGACGCCGAGCAGGAAGCGATCCGGGTACTTCCCCGCGATCCGCTCGTACGCCTTCGCGATCGACGCCGGTTCGTCCTGCCAGATGTTCACGATGCCGGTCGCGATGACCAGTGAGTCCGTCGCCGCCAGCAGGTCGTCCACGGAGGCGAGGTCGCCGCTGGGCGAGCCGCCCAGCCAGATCGCGCTGTAGCCGAGCGCTTCCGCGTCGGCCGCGAACTTCGCGTCGACACCTCCGTGGTAACGCCAGATTCCGAGCTTGCCGAGTTCGATAGCCATGGAACACTCCAACGCACGGGACCGCCATTTTCCTCCCGGGTTCCGCATCGCGGGAAGGACTAACGTCGGAAGCATGACCAAGCTCGGAAACACCGACCTCGACGTGTACGGCCTCAACCTCGGTGGGAACGTCTTCGGCTGGACGGCCGACGAGCCGCAGTCCTTCGCCGTCCTCGACGCCTACACGGCGGCGGGCGGCAATTTCGTGGACACCGCCGACCTCTACGGCGGTGGGGGCCGCTCGGAGGAGATCCTCGGCAACTGGCTGGCCGCCCGCGGCCGTCGCGACGACGTCGTCGTCGCGACCAAGGTCGGCATGTGGGAGGGCCGGCCGGGCCTCTCGGCGAAGAACATCCAGGCCGCGGCCGAGGACTCACTGCGCCGCCTGAAGACCGACCACATCGACCTGTACTACGCCCACCGCGACGACCCGGACACCCCGCTCGAAGAGACCATGGGGGCGTTCGACGCGCTGGTCCGCGCGGGCAAGGTCCGCCACCTCGGCGCGTCCAACTACTCCGCCGAGCGGCTCGCCGAAGCACTGTCCACTTCGGACCAGAACGGCTTCGCGCGGTACGCCGTGCTGCAGCCGCACTACAACCTGGTCGAGCGGGACTACGAGCGCGACCTCGCTCCGCTCGTCCAGCGTGAAGGCCTGGCCACCCTGCCGTACTTCGCCCTCGCGAAGGGATTCCTCACCGGCAAGTACCGCACGAAGGACGAGCCGGGCGACAGCCCGCGTGCCGCGCGTGCCGCGTCCTATTTGGACGCCGGTGGCGAGCGCGTCCTCGCCGCGCTCGACGAAGTCGCCGCGGCGCACGGCGTTTCGGTCGCCACCGTGTCACTCGCGTGGCTGCGGCGGCAGCCGACGGTCGCCGCCCCGATCGCCAGCGCCCGGACCCCCGAGCAGCTCACCGACCTGATCGCGTCAGTCACCCTGGAGCTGACTACCGAAGAAATAGCGTCGCTTTCACGTGAAAGTGGCGCTCCCTGATGGTCGCTTTCACGTGAAAGCTACCTTACTCATGGGTAGCTTACCGCGGGTAAGGTGAGGTACGGTGCCCTCCGAGAGTGACGTTCGACGTCCAGGAGGGCACCGTGGCCAACCCCTTTTCGCTGTTCAGCGGCACCAAGAAGGTCGACGGCAAGGTCGTGCTGATCACCGGCGCCGCCCGCGGCATCGGCGCCGGGCTCGCCGAACGGCTGGCCGCGCGCGGCGCGAAGGTCGCCCTCGTCGGCCTCGAAGCCGAGGAGCAGCAGAAGGTCGCCGACCGGATCGGACCGAACGCGAAATCCTGGGAAGCCGACGTCACCAGCTGGGACGCCCTTGAGCGCGCCACGGCCGGCGTCGTCGCGCACTTCGGCGGGATCGACATCGTCATCGCGAACGCCGGCATCGCGACCGCCGGCTTCGTCCGCTCGGTCGACCGGGCCGCGTTCGAGAAGGTCATCGAGGTCGACCTGCTCGGCGTCTGGCGGACGTTCCGCGTCACGCTCCCGCACGTCATCGAGCGCAAGGGCTACCTGCTGGCGATTTCGTCGCTCGCCGCGATCACGCACGCGCCGGGGATGGCGAACTACTCCGCCGCCAAAGCCGGCGTCGAAGCCTTCTCGAACAGCCTCCGCGCCGAAGTCGCCCACCTTGGTGTCAAGGTCGGCGTCGCGCACCCGACGTGGATCCGCACCGACCTCGTCGAGAGCGCCGACGCGCACCCGGTGTTCGGCAAGCTCCGCGCGTCGATGCCCGGCCTGATCGGCAAGACCTACCCGCTGGACGTCGCGCTCGACGACCTGGAGGCGGGCATCCTCAAGCGCGCCCGGACCATCCACGTGCCGCGCTGGGTCGGCGGGCTCAAGCTGGTGCGCGCCTTTCTGCCGCCGATCATCGAGATCGGCTCGCGCAGCCGGGTACCTTCGGCGGACAAGGCCGCGCTGGCCGACATCGAGGCCCGCGGCGCGTTCGAGTCGGCGGTCACCGGCCACGGCGGGCGGGCCGCCACCAAGGGGTGAAGATGTCCCGTCGCGACCAGATCAGGATGACCGAGGACGAGGTGCGGGAGTACCTCGCCGGCCAGAAGGTCATCAACGTGGCCAGCGTCGGCCCGAACGGCCGCCCGCACCTCGCGCCGCTCTGGTACTTCCCGCACGAGGACGGCGTCGCGACCTGGACGTACGGCACGTCCCAGAAGGCGAAGAACTTCCGGCGGCTGCCGGAGGCGACCGTGCTCGTCGAGGACGGCGACAGCTACGAGAAGCTGCGTGGCGTCTCGTTCGAGGCCGACGTCGAGATCGTCGAAGACATCGAAGAGGTCACCCGGATCGGGACCGCGCTGCTTCAGCGTTACTCGGGCGCCAAGCCCGGCGACCCCGCGCCGACCGAAATGCAGGCTTTCATCGCAGGTCAGGCCGCGAAACGCGTCGGACTGATCTTCCGGCCGACCAAGGTCGTCAGCTGGAACCACGGCAAGCTCGGCGGGACGTACTGATCAGTAGCCGGTACTTCCAAGTAACTGTTACCTGAGGTAACGTCATCTGCGCAGGATTCCCGACGCAGCGGAGGCCGACAGATGACCGAGCGGTTCAAGGTCGTGATCGTGGGCACCGGGTTTTCCGGGCTCGGCCAGGCGATCCAGCTCGAGAAGGCCGGCATCCGGGACTACGTGATCCTGGAGAAGGCCGCCGAGGTGGGCGGCACCTGGCGCGACAACTCCTACCCCGGGTGCGCGTGCGACGTGCAGTCGCACATGTACTCGTTCTCGTACGAGCAGAACCCGGACTGGTCGCGGTCGTTCTCGCCGCAGCCGGAGATCTTCGGCTACCTCAAGGGCGTCGCCGACAAGTACCGGCTGCGCGAGAAGATCCGGTTCGGCGTCGAACTCACCGGCGCCCACTGGGACGAGCGGGACCGCCGCTGGACGGCGACGACCAGGGACGGCCGCGAGTTCGTCGCGCAGTTCCTCGTTTCCGGCGTCGGCGGCCTGCACATCCCGCAGATCCCCGACCTGCCCGGGATCGCGAACTTCGAAGGCCGGACCTGGCACTCCGCGCGCTGGGACCACGAGTACGACCTGCGCGGCAAGAAGGTCGCCGTGGTCGGCACGGGCGCCAGCGCCGTCCAGTTCGTGCCGAAGATCGCCCCGGACGTCGCCGAGCTGACGCTGTTCCAGCGGACGCCGCCGTGGATCATGCCCAAGCCCGACCACGCGATGCCGTCGTGGGCGCGGACGCTGTTCAAGCGCGTTCCCGGCGTCCAGCGCCTCTACCGCGACGCGTTGTACTGGCTCCTCGAAGCGCGGGCCATCGGCTTCAACGGCCACCCGGCGATCATGAAGGCCGGCGAGCTGATCGCGAAGCGGAACATCGCGAAGGGGATCAAGGATCCCGCACTGCGCAAGAAAGTCACGCCGGACTACACGATGGGCTGCAAGCGCGTCCTGATCTCCAACGACTACTACCCGGCGCTGGCCCGGCCGAACGTCGACGTGAACACGGCCGGGATCCAGGAGGTCAAGGCGCACTCGATCGTCGACTCCGCGGGTGTGGAGCACGAGGTCGACGCGATCGTCTACGGCACCGGCTTCAAGGTGACCGACGCGCTGGAGTACCTCGACATCACCGGCGTCGACGGCCGCAACCTCGCCAAGGAGTGGGCGAGCGAGGGCATGCACACCCACAAGGGCATCACCGTGTCCGGCTACCCGAACCTTTTCTTCCTGCTGGGCCCGAACACCGCGCTGGGCCACAACTCCGTGGTGTTCATGATCGAGTCGCAGGCGCGGTACGTCGTCGACGCCATCAAGCTCGCCGATTCCCGCGGCGCCGCCGCGCTCGACGTCCGGCCGGGTGTGCAGGAGGCGTTCCAGCGGGAGATCCAGGACAAACTGGTCAAGGGCGTCTGGACGCAGGGCGGCTGCAAGAGCTGGTACCTCGACGCCCAGGGTGTGAACCGGACGATCTGGCCCGGCTTCACCTGGCGCTACTGGCTGGAGACCCGGAAGGTCGACCCGGCCGACTACGAACTCAGCGGCCGGGCGTCATGACTCCCGACGACGAGCAGCTCGTCCTGCGCGCCCGGGACGTGCGGTTCGACTGGGCGGCGCAGTGTTCAAGCAGGCCCTGCCGCTGATCCGCGACCCGCGGCTCAAGGAGGACGTACTCGGCTTCATCGGCCAGGAGGCGGTGCACGCCGAGGCGCACGACGGCGCGGCGGCCCACCTCGAAGCGGCCGGCGTGCGCGTGCGGCCGTACGTCGCGCAGATGGAGTGGCTGTTCCGGAAGCTGCTCGGCGACCGCGGCCCGACGGGGCGGCCCGCCGAGGAGTGGCTGGTCGAGCGGCTCGGGATCATCGCGGCGATCGAGCACTACACGGCGTTCCTCGGCCAGTGGGTGCTCGACGCGCCCCTGGCGGAGGCGGGCGCCGACCCGGTGATGCTGGACCTGCTGCGCTGGCACGGCGCCGAAGAAGTCGAACACCGGTCGGTGGCGTTCGACGTGTTCACGCACCTCGACGGGCGGTACGGCAGGCGGATCCGCAGCATGGCGGCGGTGACGCCGGTGCTGGCCTGGGTCTTCGCCCGAGGGACGCGATATCTGATGCGCAACGACCCGGCCGCGCCCGGCCGGGCGTCACTGCGCGGATACCGCCGGGCGGCCAAGCGGGGATTGCTGCCGACCGGGCGGGAGCTGCTGCGGGAGATCCGGCCGTACTTCCGCCGCGGCTACCACCCGTCCGGGACCGGGAACACCGAGCAGGCGGTGGCCTACCTAGCGAGTTCGCCCGCGGCCCGGGCGGCGGGGTGACCCTCGGCCGGCCCACCCGGCTGGACGGCAGCGCGCGCACACCGATCACCTGATGTCCACTTTGGTCGGCGTCGTGGGCGTTTACCGCCGGTTGTCGCAATTCAGCGGGAAGCGACGACCTCTCGTGCGCACCGTGGACCGCGACCTTTCGCTGGACGTCGAAACGATCAGGCCGGAAGCCGAGGACGTCGTGAGCCTTCGGCTCGGGAACGGCGGCGCGCTGCCGGCCTGGCGACCGGGTGCGCACCTCGACCTGGTGCTGCCCGCCGGCCTGACCAGGCAGTATTCGCTCTGCGGCGACCCCGCCGACCGCTCGCACTACCGGATCGCCGTCCGGCGGATCGGCGCCGCGTCGGGCGAAATCCCCGCGTCCGGCGCCGAACTCCTCGAAGGGCTCCCGGACGGCGCGTCGGTCTGCTGCTGCGGCCCGGTGCCGATGATCACCGGCGTCCGGGCCGACCTGGCGCTGACCACGGCCGCAGCCGTCCACTTCGAACGGTTCGCGCCGCCGCCGATCGTCCCGGGCGCGCCGTTCCGGCTGACTTTGCGCAGGTCAGGCCGAGTGCTCGAGGTGCCGGGCGACCGGACGGCGCTCGACGTCCTGCGGGAGGCACGGCCCGGCACGCCGTATTCGTGCCGCCAGGGCTTCTGCGGAACCTGCGCGGTGCCGGTGACCGGCGGCGGATCCATGCGGCTCTGCGTCGACCGCGGCAGCACCGTGCTGGAGCTGTGACACCTAGGACGGCAGCCAGGCGCCGATCACCGGCTTGAACTCGCGGACGCTGCGCTCGGCGACGACCCCCTCCAGGAAGTACGGGTCCTGGTCGATCGTCTCCTTCAGGTGCGCCTCGTCGTCGGCCTGGTAGAGCGTGATGCCGCCGGTGCCGTCGCCGAGCGGGCCGGCGACCGCGACGCGGCCCTCCTCGGCCAGCTTCAGGAGGAACTCGCGGTGGCGCGGCCGGACGTCCGGCATCTTTTCCTGGACGTAGGTGATTTCGACGAGGAACCAGGCCATGTGGATCTCCGGGGTCGGGCGGGCGGGACGGATCCGACGCTACCCGTGTCACGGTTCTGTACCAGCAGCCGATCTGTGGCACGGGCAGTCGAACCCGATAGGCTGGGCGTGCGTCAGTACCTGTGTGAGCGCTGTGAATACCGTGAACCTGCTGACGCGGCACACCGTGCAAACCGGGGTCGAGAACAGGCAGGGGTTCATGCTCGAGGGCAATGCGGAACGCAGTGTCGAGGCGACCCTCGGCCACCTGCGGGTCATGGACGGTCCGGCTCCGGCGCAGGCGCCGACGCCGCTGACCCTCGAAGACCTCTACCGCCAGCACCGCATGCGGCTGGTCCGGCTGGCGATTCTGCTGGTCGACGAGCCCGCGACCGCGGAAGACGTCGTCCAGGAGGCGTTCACCGGCCTGCACCGCAACTGGAGCAGGCTCCGGGACGCCGCGGCCGCGGTCGGCTACCTGCGCACCGCCGTGGTCAACGGGTCGCGCAGCGTGCTCCGCCGCCGCAAGACGGCCCGTGAGTACGTGCCGCCGCACGCCGTGAACGCACGGTCCGCCGAGAGCCTCGCGATGCTCTCGAACGAGCACCAGGCGGTCGTCAGCGCGTTGTCCAAGCTGCCGCCCCGCCAGCGCGAAGTGCTGGTGCTGCGCTACTACGGCGGGCTGAGCGAAGCCGAGATCTCTGAGGCCGCAGGCATCTCCAAGGGTACCGTTAAGTCGACCGCCAGCCGGGCGCTCGAGGCACTCCAGAAGGCCATGCAGGCCCCACAGTGACCCGGGTGGACCACTCCGATCACTGAGTCGTATCACCATGCTTGGTCCAGACCAATATATGCTGGGGTGCGTGAGAGGCGCCGGAGATTTCGTGATCATGGGCGGCCGGGTCGCCGCCCCGGACCGTTTACTCGACGACGGCTGGCTGGCCGTCTCCGACGGGCGGATCGCCGGCGTGGGTTCCGGGACCCCGCCGTCCGGCGAGCACGTCGACGTCGGCGGGGCACTGGTCGTGCCCGGGTTCGTCGACACCCACTGCCATGGCGGAGGAGGTGCTTCGTTCACCTCCCTCGATCCTGAAGAACTCCTGACGGCGGTGCGAGCGCACCGCCGCCACGGCACCACGACCATGCTCGCCAGCCTGGTCTCCGACCCGGTGGACATCCTGCGTGAGCAGGTCGCCGCGCTGCGTGAGCTGGTCCAGGACGGCGAGGTCGCGGGCATCCACCTGGAAGGCCCGTTCATCTCGAAGGCTCGCTGCGGCGCGCACGACCCCGAGACCCTGCTCGAGCCGGACACCGGCACGGTCGAGAAGCTCCTGCGCGCGGGCCAGGGCGCGATCCGGATGGTCACCATCGCCCCCGAGCTGCACGGCGGCGTGAAGGCCGTCCGCCAGCTGGCCGAGTCCGGCGTGATCGCCGCCATCGGGCACACCGACGGCGTCGAGGAGCAGCTGCTGCCCGCGATCGACGCGGGCGCGAGCGTAGCGACCCACCTGTTCAACGGCATGCGGCCGCTGCACCACCGCGAGCCCGGCCCGGTCGGGGCGCTGCTGGACGACGAGCGCATCACCATCGAGCTCATCTGCGACCTGGTGCACCTGCACCCCACGGTGGTCCGGCTGGCGGCGAAGCACGCGGGCCGGAACCGCACGGTGCTCATCACCGACGCGATGTCGGCCACCGACGCCGCGGACGGCCGCTACACGCTGGGCCGGCTCGAGGTCGACGTGCACGACGGCGTCGCCACCCTCGCCGAAAACGGCTCGCTGGCCGGCAGCACCCTGACGATGGACACCGCCTTCCGCAATCTGGTCCGGGGTGCGAAACTCGGCATCCTCGACGCGGTGCACGCGACGTCGCAGCGGCCCGCCGAACTGCTCGGCATCGCCGACCGGACCGGGATGCTGTGCGCCGGCTACCAGGCCGACGTCGTGGTCCTCGACCAGGACCTGCGGCCCGCGAAGGTGCTGCGGCGGGGAGAATGGGTGGCCGAGGTGGGTACGGCTACCTTGAGCACCTAGTTCCTACGGACGGACGGGCGGAGATGAGCGAGCCGAAGGACCCCGAGCAGTTGCTGGCGGACGCCCTTCGCGCGCAAGCCGTCTTCGCCCCGCAGGCGTCGCCGCCGCATTCCCCACCGCCGGCTCCCCCGGCTCCGGCCCGGGACACCGAGCCGGTGACCGATGCGGTCCCGACCAGCGCGATCAACGAGCTGCCGTCGGCGTACGGGCTGCTTTCGGGCGCCAGCGCGGATTCGCTGGAGCGCGAGCGCGCGGCCCTGGACGTGGCCTCGAATTCTTCGGTGTCTTCGGAGGCGCCGACGACGTTCGCCCCGCGTCCCCCGGCCCCGGAACCGGCGCGGACGTCGGCGCAGCTGCCGGCGTACTGGATTTTGTTGCTGGCGGTACTGCTGGGGCTCGCCGCGGGGTCCGTGGTCGGCCTGCTCACGCTGGTCTGACCGGGTCTCAGTCACGACTCAGGGTGACCCTGTACCGTTTTCGGGGTGATTCTCGCCCAGAGCACGGTCCACACGATGTCGCTGCTGCCGTCCTGGCTGGACCCGTACGTCCTGCTCGACGGCGTGGCCGGTCCCGCCGTCGCGGTGCTGTGCCTCGTCATCTTCATCGAAAGCAGCATCTTCCCGGTGCTGCCGGGTGACTCCCTGCTCTTCACGGCCGGTCTGCTGATCGCCGGGGACAAGCTGCTGCCGCTCTGGCTGACCTGCGTCCTCGTGACCGCGGCCGCCCTGCTCGGCAACGTCGTGGGGTACTACATCGGGTACTTCGCCGGGCCCAAGCTGTTCAGCAGGCCGGACTCCAAGTTCTTCAAGCGGGAACACGTCGACAAGACGCACGCGTTCCTGGAGAAGCACGGCCCGAAGGCGGTCGTGCTGGCCCGGTTCGTCCCGTTCGTCCGGACGTTCATCACGTGGATCGCGGGCGTCGGCCGGATGGACCCGAAGCGCTACTTCACGTACACGGTCATCGGCGGCATCTGCTGGGCCGCGGGCATCACGATCCTCGGCTACCTGCTCGGCGACATCCCCTTCATCGGCAAGAACATCGACGCGATCTTCGTGCTGATCGTGCTGATCTCGGTGGTCCCGATCGTGCTCGAGTACCTGAAGAGCCGCCGCGAGAAGAAGGCCGTGGCCGAGACCGACCCCGAGGTCACGCAGCGGATCCCGCGCATCAAGGACTGAGCCGCCCGAAACTGTCGGACCCCCGCGGTAACGTGAAATCCGGGGGTCCCCTGGGCGGGTGACCTCTCGCGGCGCGGGTCAGGTCATGTCAGGTCATCGAGAACATCGAGCCCGGGTTGAACAGGTTCTCCGGGTCCAGCGCCTGCTTGATCTGCCGGTGCACGCGCAGCCCCACCGGCCCGATCTCCCGCGCCAGCCACTCGCGCTTGATCTTCCCCACCCCGTGCTCGCCGGTCACCGTGCCGCCGAGGGCGAGGCCCACCTCGAGGATCTCGTCGAACGCGCGCTGGGCGCGGGCGAACTCGTCCGGGTCGTCGGGCTGGTAGACGATCGTCGGGTGCATGTTGCCGTCGCCGGCGTGGCCGACCACCGCGATCCGCAAGCCGACCTCGGCGCTGATCTTCTCGCAGCCGCGGATCAGCTCGGCGATGCGCGTGCGGGGCACGCACACGTCGTCGGTGAGCCAGAGGCCGTACGTCTCCAGCGCCGTCAGCACCACCCGGCGGGCCTGCAGGAGCATCCGGCCCTCCTCGAGGTCCTCGGTCGTGTACGCCAGGTCCGCGCCGCAGTCGACGCAGATCCGCTCCAGGGCCGCCAGCTCGCGGCGGGCGACCTCGCCGCCCGCGTCGGACTGGCCGAGCAGCAGCGCCTGGCAGTTCGAGCCCGCCCCGAGGTCGGTCTTGAGGTAGGTCTCGGACGCCTTGATCGACGAAGCGTCCATGATCTCCAGCAGCGACGGCACGAGCCCTTCGCGGACGACCCGCGCCACCGCTTCCCCGGCGGCTTCGGTGGTGCCGAAGCCCGCCACCAGCGTCGCCGGTGCCTGCGGGAGCGGCTTGAGCTGCACCGTGGCCTGCGTGATGACGCCCAGCGTGCCTTCGCTGCCTACGAACAGCCGCGCGAGGTCGTACCCGGCGACGCCCTTCACGGTCCGCCGTCCGGTCTTCAGCAGCGACCCGTCGGCCAGGACGACTTCGAGGCCGAGCACGGAGTCCGTGGTGACGCCGTACTTCACGCAGCAGAGGCCGCCGGCGTTGGTGGAGAGGTTGCCGCCGATCGTGCACCAGTCGTAGCTGGACGGGTCCGGTGGGTAGAACAGCCCCTGCTTCTCCACCGCGTTGCGGAAGTCCAGGTTGACGACACCCGGCTGCACGACGGCGAGCCGGTTGCCCGGGTCGATCTCGACGATCTCGTTCAGCTTGGTCAGCGACAGCGTGACGCAGCCGTCGATGGCGTTCGCGGCGCCGGACAGGCCGCTGCCCGCCCCGCGCGGCACGATCGGCACCTTGGCCTCGGCGCACGCCTTGACGACGGCCTGCACCTGTTCGGCGTTCGCGGGCAGCACCACGGCGAGCGGCCGGCCCGACGGCGCCAGCGGCATCATGTCGCGGGCGTAGGACGCGGTGACGTCGGAGTCGGTGAGCACGGCGCTCTTGCCGAGCAGGTCGCGGAGCCGGGTGACCAAAGCTTCGTCGCTCATGGCCTCATGGTAAGCCCGGACACTCCGCACTGCGGAAATCTTCTTTCGAAACCAGCCGTAACGGAGCAGCGCGTCAGCGGACCAGGCCCAGGAGCTTCTCGATGTGGATGGTCAGCAGCACCCGCTGGTCGGTGACCATGGCCGCGCGGTACTCGGCCCAGTCCGGGTGCTCGCCCGCCGCGCGCCGGTAGTAGCCGACGAGCGCCTCGACCGTCGCGTCGTCCGGCGCGGCCGCGGGCGACGTCAGCTCCGCGCGCCCCTCGGCGACGACGTAGCTCCAGCCGTCCTCGCTGCCCACGTGGTAGGTCACCCGCGGGTCGCGGCGCATGTTCTTCGCCTTCGCCCGGGTCTCGGTGATCGACGCGGTGATCGTGTGCGACTCCGGGTCGTACAGGTGGGTGATGGTGGACAGCTGGGGCCGCCCGTCGCGGCGGATCGTGGCCAGGACGCCGTGGCAGTGCGCGGAGAGGAAGTCCCGGAAAGCTGTGTCGTCGGTCATACCCCTTCCAACCGGCGGCCGCCGGCTTTGTTCCGAAAGCAGCCCGGAGGAAATCTGCTTGCATATGGCAACTAAAGTGTGTTCTGCCACATCACGAGGTACTCCGCTTGCACAACCACCGGCAAAGGCACATCCTTGCCTGAGGCAACTAGTTGCAGTCGCCAACCAACGCCTTGAAGGATCACCATGGCACCGAACCCGCCCACCGGCCGGCCCACGGCCGAACTGGACCTCGCCGACCAGCTCGGGCACGAGCTCGTCCGCTTGGTCCGCCTGATCAACAAGGCGAAGTCGCAGGTCGCCAAGCAGGGGCCGGACGGCATCGAGCGGGCGGCGTACGCGATTCTCTTCACCCTCATCCACGAGGGCCCGCAGCGCACCAGCAGGCTGGCCGAGTCGCTCCACTCCGAGATCTCGACGATCAGCAGGCAGTCGAGCTCGCTCGTCCAGCACGGCCTGGTCGAGCGCCAGGCCGACCCGGAAGACGGCCGGGCCTGCCTGCTCGCGCCGACGACCGAGGGCATGCGGGTGTTCCAAGAGAACCGCAAGCAACGCAACCAATGGCTGGCCGAAGTCCTCGGGGACTGGACCGAAGGGGAGGTCCAGACCCTGAACCGCCTGTTCGGCCGGCTCAACACAGGTATCGAGAACCACTCTCCACAGCTGGCCGACGCGCAAGCGTCCGCCAGTGCACCGGCCAAGGGGGCCAACGCATGAGTTCCACCACCGAAGCACCGCTTCCGGCCGAGGTGAAGCAACCACCTCGGCTGAGCCACCGCCAGATCGTCACGATCCTGAGCGGCCTGATGTGCGGCATGTTCCTCGCCGCGCTCGACCAGACGATCGTCGGCACGTCGATCGTCAAGATCGCCAACGACCTGCACGGCTTCGACCTGCAGGCGTGGGCGACGACGGCGTACCTGATCACCTCGACGATCGTCACGCCGATCTACGGCAAGCTGTCCGACATCTACGGGCGCAAGCCGTTCTACCTGGCCGCGATCACGATCTTCGTCGTCGGTTCGCTGGCCTCGGCCTTCGCGCAGTCGATGTACCAGCTGGCCGCGTTCCGCGCGGTGCAGGGCCTCGGCGCCGGCGGTCTGATGTCGCTGGCCATGACCATCCTCGGCGACATCGTGCCGCCACGGGAACGGGCCAAGTACCAGGGCTACATCCTCGCGGTGTTCGGCCTGTCCACCGTGCTGGGCCCGGTGCTGGGCGGCTTCTTCGCCGGCATCGAGCACGCCGGCAGCATCTTCGGCTACGACATCCACGGCTGGCGCTGGGTCTTCCTGATCAACGTCCCGATCGGCATCCTCGCGCTGTTCGTCGTCGCCCGCGTGCTGAACGTGCCGCACATCCCGCAGAAGCACAAGATCGACTGGTGGGGCGCCCTCGCTCTGGTCGTCGCGGTCGTGCCGTTCCTGATCGTCGCCGAGCAGGGCCAGAAGTGGGGCTGGGGCGACGGCAAGTCGATCCTTTGCTACGTCGTCGGCGGCGTCGGCGTGATCGCGTTCATCGCGGTCGAACGGTGGATGCAGGACGCCGCGCTGATCCCGCTGCGGCTGTTCAAGAACTCGACGTTCACCGTGGCGATCATCGGCGGTGTCATCGTCGGTGTCGCGATGTTCGGTGCGATCACCATGATCCCGCAGTTCATGCAGGTCGTGCAGGGCTACACGCCGACCGAATCCGGGCTGCTGATGCTGCCGCTGATGGCGGGCATCATGACCAGCTCGATCGTCTCCGGGCGGATCACCGGCAAGACCGGTCGCTACAAGGTCTTCCCGATCGTGGGCACCCTCATGATCGCCGCCGGCGCGTTCTTCTTCGCGCAGGTCGAATACGACTCGCCGGTGTGGCACCCGCTGGTCGCGGCCGCCATCATCGGCCTCGGCCTCGGCCAGTGCATGCAGACGCTGATCATCGCGGTGCAGAACGCGGGCCCGCGCAGCGACATGGGCGTCTCGACCGCGTCGGCGACGTTCTTCCGCCAGATCGGTGGTACCGCCGGTGTCGCGATCTTCCTGACGGTCCTGTTCAACACGCTGATGCCGAACATCACGAAGGCGTTCGGCGGGCAGCTGCCGGCCGGCGCCGGCGCGAGCGTCGGCAACCTGTCCGAGAACACCAGCGTGATCCAGTCCCTGCCGGAGGCGATCAAGACGCCGATCCTGATCGGCTTCACCGAGTCGATCACCACGGTGTTCTACATCGCGGGCGCGGTGGCGCTGCTGGCCACCGTGGTGCTGCTGTTCATGAAGGAGATCCCGCTGACCAACGCGGCCCCGGCCGCCGCGGCCATGGAGGGCAGCGAGGCCCTGCTCGACACGGACGACCACGACTTCGCCGACGCGCCGACCGAGATCGTCGAGCCGGCGCGTCCGGTCGACCGTGAGCCCGCTCTCGTGGGCGGCGGGAAGCACGCGCTGAGCAACGGGCACGGTGACTACCAGGCCGTGTCGGGTGCGCTGCCGATCACGAACTCCGTCGCCGACTCCGAGATCGGTGTCCCCGTCGGCGCGGGCGGTCTGCCGGTGACCGGGCACATCCGCCGCCAGGACGGCAGCCACGTGCCGGGTGCCGCGCTGACCCTGATCGACCAGCGCGGCCGCCAGGTCGCACGGGCCACCGGGGCCGCCGACGGCAGCTACTCCGTGCCCAGCCAGGGCCCGGGCGCGTACGTGCTCATCGTGGCCGCGCACGGCCACCAGCCGCAGGCCTCCAGCGTCGTGCTCAGCAACGGGCCGGCGACGGTCGACGTCACGCTCACCGGGTCCGGCGAGCTGACCGGCACCGTGCGGGCGGCCACGACCGGCGAGCCGCTGGCGAACGTGACCGTGACGCTGACCGACGGCCGGGGCGAGGTGAACGGCGCGTTCATCACGACCGCGGACGGCACGTACGCCTTCGTCGGGGTCGGCGCCGGGGCGTACACGCTGGTCGCCAGCGGGGCGGGCTACCGGCCCGTCGCGCTGACGCTCACCGTGCCCGACAGCGGTGTGCTGCGCCACGACGTCGAGCTCGCCAGCTCGGTGCTGCTGGCCGGCACCGCGCGGACCGAGGGCGACCGGATCGTGCCGGACGCGCGGATCACCGTGCTCGACGCCGAAGGCAACGTGGCCGCGGTCGCGCGGACCGACGGCGAAGGCCGGTACGTGGTCAGCGACCTGCCCGCGGGTGCGTACACCGTGGTCGCGAGCGGTTACCCGCCGGCGACCAGCCAGGTGGAGCTCACCGGCGGCGAAGCGGACCACGACGTCCGGCTGAGCTACGACCAGGCCCTCGACGAGCTGGTCGACCGGTCATGACCGGTCTGCGCGCGACCTTCCGCACGGCCGAGGGCTGGGCGGTGGAGCACGCGGTGCTCACCGTCACCGACCCGGCCGGGCGGCAGGTCGCCCGGCAGGCCGCGGACGTCCGCGGGGACGTCGTCACCGACGCGCTGACGCCGGGGGTGTACACGGCCGTCGTCACGGCGGCCGGGTACACCCCGGTCGCCCGGACGGCGCAGATCGCCTCGGACGGCAGCGGCTCGCTCGGCGACGTCGTGCTGGCCCCGGTCGCCGAGGCGATCGAGCTGCCGCCCGCCGGGCCGTGGGTGATCGACCCGATGCACACGTCGGTGGTCGCGACCGCGCGGCACCTGGGCATCGCGAGCATCAAGGCGCGGTTCCCGGACGTGTCCGGCCGGATCGAGATCGGCCGCCCGGCCGAGCGGTCGTCGGTGCACGCCGAGATCAAGGCGGCGAGCATCGACACCGGCATCCGGATGCGGGACGACCACCTGCGCTCGCCGGACTTCCTCGACGTCGACGTGCACCCGGTGATCACGTTCACCAGCACCGGGATGCGGCAGCGCGGCGCGGACTCGTGGACGTTGCTCGGCGAGCTCACGCTGCACGGCGAACGCCGCGAGATCGAGCTCGAGCTGACCTACGGCGGCTGGGGCCCGGACCCGTGGGGCGGCGTGCGCGTCGCGTTCCACGCCGAGACGACGCTGCACCGGAACGACTTCGCGATCAACTACAGCGCGATGGTCCGCGCCGGCGTCGCAGCCGTCGGGACGACGGTGAAGATCGAGCTGGACGTCGAAGCGGTGCAGGGCGAGACACTGCCGCAGTTCTGAGGTTCTTCGTCCGTGAAGGCCCTCTCACCGCTGGTGAGGGGGCCTTCACGGTCGGTGAAAGCCGAATCTTCGGAAGGGCTCGATTTGCCCGTTCGCCGCGGCGCGTTCACCCGGGCCACGTAGGCTCCGGGGGTGAACGTCGTGAGCATCGAGGCCGCGGGCGTCGGCGTGAGCTGGCTGGACACCGCCGGGCCGCTGCTCGTCTGGGTGATCGTGCTGAGCTTCGTGCTGGTCGAGTGCGCGCTGATCATCGGGCTGTTCCTGCCCGGTGACTCGCTGCTGTTCGGGGCGGGCGTGGTGCTGGCCCAGCACGGTTCGGACGCGAACGCGTGGTTCCTGTCGGGTGCCGCGCTGATCGTCGCCGTGCTCGGCAACCAGATCGGCTACTACATCGGGCGCACCAGCGGCACGAAGCTGATCGCGCGGCGCGACGGGAAGGTGCTGAACCGGCAGGCTCTCGAGCGCGCGCAGCGGTTCCTGGACCGGAGGGGCTTCTTCGCGATCGTGGCGGCCCGGTGGATCCCGTGGATCCGCACGCTCGCCCCGCTGATCGCCGGCGCTGCCCGGATGGATCCGCGCCGGTTCATGGCGGCGACCGCGCTCGGCGGGCTGCTCTGGGTGCCGACGCTGGTGCTGCTCGGCTACTACGGCGCCGGCCTGCTGGACGCCCTGCCGTGGCTGAAGACGGCCGCGCTGTGGATCAGCATCGCGTTCTTCGTGTTCGGCACGGGGTACGGCGTGCTGCGCTACCGCCAGGAGATGCGCCGCCCGGTGGACGAACCGAACGACAGCAACGCCCGCGCCTGAGCCTTCAGAGCTGCGGGTCGGTCCAGATTTCGAGCTGGATGCCGTCGGGGTCGCGGAACACGATCACGCGCGAGCCTTCGAACGTGCGCGACGGCGCGGCCGAGGTGTAGGAGACGCCGAACTCCTCGAGCCGGCTCTCCCATTCGGCCAGCTCAGCGGCGGAATGGACGCGGAATGCGACGTGGTCCAGCCCGGTCCGGCGTTCGTCGAACCCACGCCGCCCGGTGTCCGCGTGCTGCACCAGCACCACGGCGAACTCGTCGCCGGCGGACCGCAGCACGACCTTCCGCAGTCCGGTGTCCGGCTCTTCGCGCCGGGTGACCTCCTCGAGGTCGAGGACACGCACGTACCACGGCACGCTGCGGTCCACGTCGGTCACGGTGAGCGCGAGGTGGTGCACGGACATGAGTTTTGCCATGGCTTCCGAAGCCGTCCTTTCGCGTGGCGGCTTCCCAGAGTTGCACAGCGTTCGACGGCCAAAACACGAGTGACCAAGTTCCCCGTCCGATCGTGATCTCGTCGTCTCCGGCCGTCTCAGCAGGCGGACGCCGGTGACCGAAGGTCATTCCGAATTATCGGAGGGTGCCCGGACGGTCACCGGCCGCCACCGACGTCCAGCACCGCGCCCGCGGTGAACGACGACGCATTCGACAGCAGGAACAGCACCGCTTCCGCGATCTCCACCGGCTCGCCCGGCCGGCCCATCGGAATCAGCGGTGCGTACTTCGCCATCCGGTCCGGCAAGCCGGCCGCCTCGTGCAGGCCCGTGTCGACCATGCCGGGCCGGACGGCGTTGACCCGGATGCCCTCCCCGGCGACCTCCTGCGCCAGCCCCAAGGTCAGCGTGTCCACGGCGGCCTTCGACGCCGCGTAGTGCACCCACTCCCCGGCCGAGCCGGTGCGCGCGGCCGTCGACGAGATGTTGACGATCGCGCCGCCGTCGCCGCCGTAGCGGGTCGACATCCGGCGGACCGCCTCGCGGCAGCACAGGAACACCCCCGTCACGTTCACGTCGAACGTGCGCCGGACGACGTCGACCTCGTACTCGTCGAGCCGGCCGGGGGTGTTGCCGACGGTGGCCGCGTTGTTGACCAGGCCGGTTACCGGACCCAGTTCGGCCGCCGCGGCGAACAACGCGCGGACGTCGTCCTCACTCGCGACGTCCGCGCGGAAGGCCAGCGCCCGGCGGCCCTGCGCGCGGACGTCTTCGGCGACGGCCTCCGCGGGTTCGGGGTCGCCGGAGTAGTCGACCACGACGTCGTGGCCACGGGAGGCAGCCAGTGAACAGATCGCGGCGCCGATCCCGCGGCTACCGCCCGTGACGATGAGGGTCAAATCGCGAAGTTCGCCAGCGGCAGGTTCTCCAGCACCAGGTCCGCCCGGTCGCGCGTCTGCGAGATGAGGTCGGCGTTGCGCTGGTCCGAGCCGAGCGCGCGCTGCTTGGCCTCGACCAGCGAACGGCCGTAGCGGCGGTGGCGCGACACGAGCCGTTCGATGCGCTCGGGCTCGTCCGGGGCGAGGAACCAGGCCTCGGTGAGCAGCGGCCGGATCGCGCTCCACGGGTCGTCCGGGAGCAGCAGGTAGTTGCCCTCGGTGATGACGAGCTGGACCTCCGGCGGCACCGCGACGGCCCCCGCGATCGGTTCCTCGATCTCGCGGCGGAACTCCGGCGCGTACACCGTCTCGCGGCCTTCGGCGAGGCGGCGGATCAGGTGGTAGTAGCCCGCGGCGTCGAACGTGTCCGGGGCGCCCTTGCGCTCGGTGCGGCCCAGCCGGCGCAGCTCGACCTGCGCGAGGTGGAAGCCGTCCATGCCGACCACCGCCGCGCGGGAGCCGAGCGCGTTGGCCAGCGCCCAGGCGAGCGTGGTCTTGCCGGACGCGGGCGCGCCGATGATGCCGAGCACGTTGCGCTGCCCGCGTACGGTCAGGCCCTCGGCCCGGGCCAGCAGGTCGTCGAACGCCGTCATGTCCTGTTCCTTCCTGCGATCGCGGTCGTCCACGACCGCGGTCCCACATGCCGCACCCGTTCGGCGGCCACCTCGTTGGCGAAGCGAATCCGGTCCGTCACCGTCGCTTCGCGGGTCACGGCCACGGCGAGCGCGCCGTGCCAGACGTCGCCCGCTCCTAGTGTGTCCCGAGCTTCCACGACGGGGACAGGCACCTCACCCGAGCTGCCGTCCGCAGTGGACCACCGCACCGGGCCGGCCCCCGCGGTGGTGATGACGGTGCCGACGCCGCGCTGGTGGAGGCCGGGTTCCGGCGCGGTGAAGTGCGCGGAGCAGGCGGCCACGTCGACCAGGAGCAGCAGCTCGTCGAGCACGGGCTTCCAGCTCCCGGCGTCGAGCACCACCGGCACGTCCCGCGCCCTCGCTCCCCTCGCAACCGCCAGCGCCAACTCGGGGTGATGCCCGTCCACAAGCACCACATCAGCCTCACCGACCCCAAAAAGCGGCACTTTCACGTGAAAGTGCCGCTCGCCGGCGTTGCGGGAGACGACCGTTCGCTCGCCGTCGCGGTCGCGGACGGCGGCCGCGCTGACCGGCGGTGGGCCGGGCTGCGAAGGGGCGAGGTCGACGACGTGGACGCCGTGGGCTTCGAGGTCGGCGCGGGCGAGGGCCGCCAGCGGGTGTGCACCGAGGACGGTCAGCAGGGTCGCCTCGGCGCCGAGCGCGGCGGCCGTCACCGCGGCGTTCGTCGCGGGCCCACCGGCCGCGACGTCCACCCGCAGCGACTGCACCTTCTCGCCCGGCGCCGGAAGCTCGTCGACCCGCTGGACGACGTCCACGGTGCACAGTCCCGCCAGCAGCACTCTCACTTCAAGCCGGCCACGTGCGTGGCAGCGGCGGCTTCTTCCACTTCGCCGTTCTCGTTGAGCCGCAGTGCCCCGGTGAGCAGGCCGACGACCTGGTTCATCGAGTGGGTCTTCGGCGAGACGACCGCGACGCGCTTGCCGAGGCGGTGCACGTGGATGCGGTCGGCGATGTCGAAGACGTGCGGCATGTTGTGGCTGATCAGCACCACCGGCAGGCCGCGGTCGCGGATCCGGCCGATCAGGTCGAGCACCTTGCCGGACTCGGCGACGCCGAGCGCGGCGGTGGGCTCGTCCATGATCACGGCCTTGGTGCCGAACGCGGCCGCGCGGGCCACGGCGACACCTTGGCGCTGGCCGCCGGAGAGCGTCTCGACGGGCTGGCTGATCGACTTGATGTTGATGCCCAGCTCGTCGAGGATCCGCTGCGCCTCGGACCGCATGGTGGCGGTGTCGAGCTTGCGGAACAGCCCGAACGGACCTTTGAGCCGCTTTTCCCGGCCGAGGAACATGTTCGACGCGATGTCGAGCGCGGGGGCGACGGCGAGGTCCTGGTACACCGTCTCGATCCCGTAGTGGCGAGCGTCCAAAGGGGACTTGAAGTGGACGGCCTTGCCGTCCACTTTGATCTCCCCTTCGTCCGGGATCACGGCACCGGAAAGGGTTTTGATGAGCGACGACTTCCCGGCGCCGTTGTCGCCGACCACGGCGAGCACCTCGCCGGGCAGCAGGTCGAAGTCGGCGCCGTCGATGGCGGTGACCCGGCCGTAGCGTTTCACCAGGCCACGGGCCTGGAGGATCGGTTCGGTCATGACTGCTGCTGCCTCCTCGCGATCCGGTCCACCACGACGGCGGCGATCAGCAGGGCGCCGGTGGCGAGGTCCTGGTAGTTGCCGTCGACGTTCATCTGCGTGAGTCCCGACCGCAGCACTGCCACGACCAGCGCGCCCATCAGCGTGCCGAGCACCGAGCCGCGGCCGCCGAAGAGGCTCGTGCCGCCGAGGACGACGGCGGTGATCGAGTCGAGGTTGCCGAGCTGGAACTGGTTCGGGTCGGCGTTCGGCGTCCGGCCGAGCGCCTGCCAGGCGGCGACGCCGAAGGTCAGCCCGGCCACGATGTACACCGAAAGCACCGTGCGGTTGACCTTGATGCCGGACAGCCGCGCGGACTCCGGCGCGTTGCCGACCGCGTAGACGTGCTTGCCCCACGCGGTTTTCGTGAGCGCGTACCAGACGCCGAGGTACATCAGCAGCGCCAGCGTCATGCCGTAGGTGATGGGGATGCCGCCGAAGAGGTAGCGCTTGGTGCCGAGCCACTGCAGCACCCCGTCGGTCACCGGCACGGCCTGGCCGCCGGCGATCAGCTTGGACACCGCGGTCAGCATGGTGAACGTGCCGAGCGTGATGATGAACGCCGGGAGCTTGATCCGCGTCGCGAGCCCGCCGATGAAGATGCCGACGATGATCGTCAGCACCACCCCGGCGAGCAGCGCGACGAAGCCGTTGGTGCCGGCCGCGGCGAGTTTCGCCATGATCAGCGTCGCGACGACCATCGACGCCGCGTTGGACAGGTCGATGCCCGCGATGAGGATGACGAGCGTCTGGCCCAGCGCGAGGGTCCCGACCACGAGTGACTGCTGGACCACCGTCGAAAGGTTGTCGAGGTCGAAGAAGGTGTCCGTGGCCAGCGAGAACACCACGATCGCGACGACCAGCGCGAGCGCCGGGCCGACCGCGGGGGCGCGGAGGAGGAACTCGCCGAGCGACTCACGTTCCTTTGTGTCCCTTGTGGACACTGTCGCCGTGGTCATTTCGTGCCTCCCCAGCAGTTCTGCAGGCCCCAGGCGGTGTCGTGGCTTTCGATGCCGGGCAGGGGCTTGTCGGTGATCACGGCGGATCCGGTGTTGACGAACCCGGTCGGCTTCTTGCCGGTCTTGGCGTACTCGACGGCGGCGAGCACCCCTTGTTCGGCCATCTTCTTGGGGAACTGCATCACGGTCGCCGCGTAGAGGCCGTCCTTGACGTTCTGGACGCCCTCGCAGCCGCCGTCGATCGAGCCCATCACGATCTGCCCGGTGAGCCCGCGGGCCTTCAGCGCCGCGTACGCACCGCGGCCCATCGGCTCGTTCATCGAGTAGACGGCGTTGATGTCGGTGCTGCGCTGCAGCAGGTTCTCCATGCCCTGCTGGGCGAGGCTCTGGTCGCCGTTGGCCGCGGTGTGGCCCTTGATCTCCGGCGAGCCGTCGGTCAGCCCGATGCCCTTGAGGAAGCCGGTGTGCCGCTGGGTGTCGACCGAGCTGCCGGCGGTGCCGTCGACCATGAGCAGCTTGGCGGGGGCGCCCTTGAGCGCGGCTTTGACGTAGGCGCCCTGCTGTTCGCCCGCCGCGAAGTTGTCGGTGGCGAAGGTGGCGTCGACGGCGTCCGGCGGCTCGGTGGCGGTGTCCAGGGCGATCACGAGCACTCCGGCGTCGCGGGCGTCCTTGATCGCCTTGAGCACGCCGGTGGACGAGCTGGGCGTGATGAGGATGGTGTTGACGCCCTGCTGCCGGAGGTTCTCGATGGCGCGGACCTGGCCGTCGTTGTCACCGTCGAACTGGCCGGCGAGCGCGTTGAAGTCGGCGCCGTTGGCCTGCGCGGCGGCTCTCGCGGAGTTGCGCAGTTCGACGAAGTAGGGGTTGGTGTCGGTCTTGGTGACCAGGCCGACCTTCGCCTTGCCACTCCCGCCGGTGTTGGTGTTGCCGCCCCAATGGCGCTCGACGGTGCAGCCGGTCGTCGCGGCGAGGACGGCGGCCAGCACGACTGCGGTGAGACTTCGCTGTCTCATGGGTTCCTGCCCTCTTTCGAAGACGCTGTGGTTTTTTCCAAGACGCTGTGGTTCGAGGCTTGCCGATGGTCGGGAAGGTAGACAGACTGCTCGTTGCGCGCAAGCGTTTGCGCAAACGCTTGCCGGAAAGGAAGGGTATGCCTCAGCCGAGGTCTTCGCGACCGACCCAGCGGGACATCGCCGAGCTCGCCGGCGTGTCGATCACGACCGTCTCGCACGTCGTGAACGGGACGCGCGCGGTCGCCGAGGACACCAAGGCGGCGGTGCTGCGGGCGATCGAGACGACCGGCTACACCGGTGACGCGATCGCGCGGTCGCTGGTCACCGGGGGCACCCGGTCGATCGGCATGGCGATCTCCCTGGTGGCCAACCCGTACTTCGCCACGCTGATGCAGGCGATCGAGCGGGAGGCGTCGACGCACGGCTACACCGTCCTGCTGGCCGACACGCACGACACGGCAGACACGGAACGTGACACGGTGCGCGCGCTGCGCTCCCGCCGCGTCGACGGCCTGCTGATCACGCCCGCCCCCGGCGACGGGCCGGTGATCGGCGAGCTGGTGTCCCTGGACGTGCCGACGGTCCTGATCGACCGGCTGTCCACCCGCACCGACGTCGACCAGGTGGGCTCGGAGAACATCCAGGCCACGTCGGCGCTGACCGCGCACCTGGCCACCCTCGGGCACCGGCGGATCGGGATGATCAGCGGCGTGCCCGGGCTGTCGACGAGCGAAGAGCGCGTACTCGGCTACCGGCTGGGGCTCGGCCGGTCCGGGCTGACGTGGTCGTCCGAGCTCGTGGCCTGCGGAAACTCCTCGCGCGAGGGCGGCGCACTGGCGTTGAGCACACTGCTGGCCCTGCCCGAGCCGCCGACGGCGCTGGTCGTCGGGAACGACAGCATGATGGTCGGCGTGCTGCACGAGGCCCGGCGGCGTGGCCTGAAGATCGGCCGTGACCTGCCGGTGGTGGTCTACGACGACGTCGAGTGGGCGGACCTGGTCGACCCGCCGCTGACGACGATGGCGCAGCCGATCGAGGAGATCGGGCGGCAGGCGGTCCGGCTGCTGCTGGCCCGGATCAACGACCCGGCACGCAAGGCCGAAACGGTGCGGCTGCCACCCACTCTGCGTCACCGTGAGTCGTGCGGCTGCCCGCCGGTTCACTCACTTCAGTGATTCTGGGTCCTCGCGGCCGCCGCACGGCCATTCAGCGGATACCTTTCCGCTGAGCGTCTGCGAGGGCTTATGACCGCACTTTCGCCGGAGCTCCGGTTGTGGGACCCCCCGGTCACCTACCGGATCGGCGTCGCGATGGGGGTGCAAGCGAACCCCTACTCCGGCGAACTGCTGCGCGCGATCAGGGCGGCCGCGGCCCAAGCGGGGTGCGACGTCGTGCTGGCGGACACCGAGGACGCCGTGGGCGAAGAGGCCGCGGTGGTGCGCGCACTGCGGGCGGACCTGGTGGACGGCGTGCTGCTGGTCCCGTCGACCGGCGACGAAGCGGTGATCAACGGCCTGGTGCGGATGGGCGTGCCGACGGTACTGGTGGACCGCGTGGCCGCGCGCAACGACGTCGACCAGGTGGGCACGGAGAACGTGCACGCGGTGGCGTCGCTGGTTCGCCACCTGACCGAGCGGCGGCACCGCAAGATCGGCCTGATCTCGGGCGAAGACGGCCTGGAGGTCAGCCGCGAGCGCGTCCGCGGGTACCGCCTCGGGCTGGAGCAGGCGGGCCTGCGCTTCAACCGCGAACTGGTGGAGAGCGGGTTCTCGAACTCGGGCGGCGCCACCCGCGCGACGGCCAAGCTCCTGGACGGCTGGCCCTCCCCGACCGCGCTGGTGGTGGCGGACGAGTCGATGCTGGTGGGCGTCCAGTACGAGGCCCACCGCCGCGGCATCCGGATCGGCTCCGAGCTGGCGGTGGTCGGGTACGGCGACATGGACTGGGCCCGCAACGTCAGCCCAGCGGTGACGACGCTGGTCCAGCCGGTCGCGGACCTGGGCCGCCGGGCGGTCCAGCTGCTGATGTCCCGCATGGCCGACCCGGACCGGCCGCCGGAATCGGTGTGGCTGACCCCCAGGTTCCTCCACGGCGCTTCCTGCGGCTGCTGAGGGTCGTGAGTGGTAATGAGGGTCTAACCCGAATTACCACTCACGACAGCGTTGCCGCGGCTTCCAGCAGCATCCAGCCACCCACCTGGACCGACAGGTCCCGCTCCGGCGCGTCTTCCGGGAGCGGCAGCGCAGGCGCCGGACGGTCCCAGAAGGCGCTGAACAGCGGCCCCTCCGGCGTGGCCGCGGCCCCCGACCAGCAGGCCTCCGCCGACGTCAGCACCAGCGAACGGGCCAACGAAGCTTCCGGCCCCGGCAGGGCACGAGCCGCCAAGGCCAGGTACCGGGCCAGGATCGCCGCGAACAACCCGCCGTCGCCGCCGCCCTGGCCGCGGATCACCCCGGCCGGTGCGCAATGCTCCGCCACCGCCCGCACCGTCCGGGCAGCATTGTCCATTTCGGACAACTCCAGGCACGCACCGAGGTAGACCCCTTGGCAGTACGTGTAAATGTGCTTCACCAGCTCGCCGGTGTCCGCTCGGATCCCGTCCCAGACCAGACCGGACTCGGGATCGACCAAAGTGGACGTCAGCCAGTCCGTCATTGCGCGGGCCCGCGGAAGATTCCCCGTCCGGGCGTGGAAGATCGCCGCCGGGCCGTTGGCCGGGGCGTTCTTGAAGTCGTCGCCGCGCCGCCACCGGATGCCGCCGCCCGCCGCCGGCGTCCAGCCCGACAGGAGCTGGGTGTCGATCGCCGCCACCGCCGGGCCGACGTCGATGCCCAACGACGAAACCCGTTGCAGCGCAAGGCCGAGCCACGCGATGTCGTCGTAGTAGTCGTTCGTCCACTTGCCGAAGTTGCGCAGCCGCACCGACCGCACGAACGCGCGGATCAAGGCGAGCCGCGCGGGAGCAGGCGCGCGCAACTGGGCGTCGACCAGTGTGTCCAGCAGGTGTGCCTGCCACCAGTAGTTCCAGTGCCAGTGGAGCCGCTGATCGACGGAAGCCGGCCAGCGGCTGCGGCCCAGGACCGTGCCGGGCAGCGTCCACACCCGGCGCAGGTGCCGCGAAGTCACCGCGTGTTCCGCGGCCGAGACGTCCATGACGCAATCGTGCCTTGCCGATCGACATACCGCTCGGTACGTTCGGTGGTCATGACGACGGCCCACCTCACCTGCCCGCTGTGCGAAGCCACCTGCGGCCTGGAGGTGACGCTCGACGCCAACCAGCGGGTCACGCGGGTCCAAGGGGACGAACAGGATGTCTTCTCGAAGGGATACATCTGCCCCAAGGGCGCGTCGCTGGGCGCGCTGCACCACGACCCCGACCGGCTGACCGCCCCGCTGCTCAAGCGCGACGGCGAGTTCGTCGAGGTCAGCTGGCAGGAGGCCTACGACGAGATCGCCCGGCGGCTCCCGCCGATCCTCGAGCAGCACGGCCGGGACGCCGTCGCCGTGTACGCGGGCAACCCCGGCGTGCACAACATCGCGCTCACGCTCTACGGCCGGGTGCTCTACAAAGCCTTGGGCACCAAGAACTTCTACAGCGCGGCGTCGGTCGACCAGCTGCCGAAGCACTACTCCTCCGGCACGATGTTCGGCGACCCGCTCGCCATCCCGGTGCCCGACCTCGACCGGACGCGGCACCTGCTGATCCTCGGCGCCAACCCGCTCGTCTCGAACGGCAGCCTGATGACCGCGCCGGACGTCCGCGGGCGCCTGCGCGCGATCCGGGACCGCGGCGGCAAGATCGTCGTCGTCGATCCGCGTCGCACGCGCACCGCCCAGTTCGCCGACGAGCACCACGCCATCCGCCCCGGCACCGACGCGCTGCTGCTGTTCGCGCTGGTCAACGTGCTGTTCGCGGAAGGCCGGGTCCGGCCGGGCCGTCTCGAAGCGCACCTCAACGGCCTCGACGACGTCCGTGAGCTGGCTCAGCCGTTCACGCCGGAGGCCGTCGCGCCGCGCACCGGGATCGACGCCGCCGACATCCGGCGCATGGCCCTCGAACTGGCCGACGCCGGGAACGCCGTGATCTACGGCAGGCTCGGCACCACGACGCAGGCCTTCGGCACGATCGCGAGCTGGCTGGTCGACGTCCTCAACGTGCTCACCGGCAACCTCGACGAACCGGGCGGCGCGATGTTCCCGCTGGCCGCGTGCCAGCCCACCGGGAACCGGCGGCCGTTCACCGTCGGACGCTGGCACAGCCGCGTCCGCGGCTACCCCGAGGTCCTGGGCGAACTGCCGGTCGCGACGCTCGCCGACGAGATCGAGACCCCGGGCGAGGGCCAGGTCCGCGCGCTGATCACCGTCAGCGGCAACCCGTGCCTCAGCACGCCGAACGCCGGCCGGCTGGCCGCGGCGCTGGGCGACCTCGAGTTCATGATCTCCGTCGACGTCTACCTCAACGAGACGTCGCGGCTGGCCGACGTCATCCTGCCCGGCCCGTCGCCGCTGGAACGCCCGCACTTCGACCTGGCCTTCTACCAGCTCTCCATCCGCAACGTCGCCAACTGGACACCGGCGACGCTGCCGTCGGCGCTGCCGCAGGAGTGGGAGACGATGCTGCGGCTCACCGGCATCGTCGCCGGTCAGGGCCCGGAGGCCGACGTCGCGGCGCTCGACGCCTTCGTCGCCGGGGAGACCGCGCGGCGCACCGGGCTCGACGTCGCCGTCGCCGGGGAACGCACCGGCCCCGCGCGGCTGGTCGACCTGCTGCTGCGCGCCGGCCCCTACGACGTCACGCTGGCCGACCTGGAAGCCGCGCCGCACGGGATGGACTTCGGGCCGCTGAAGCCGCGCATCCCCGAGGTGCTGTGCACGGCGTCCGGCCGGATCGAACTGGCCCCCGAGCCGGCCGTCGCCGACGTTCCGCGGTTGCGGGAAGAACTTGCGAAGAACGCGGAAACCGGCCTCGTGCTGATCGGACGGCGGCACCTGAGCTCGAACAACTCGTGGATGCACAACCTCGAACCGCTGGTCCGGGGCGGCAACCGGTGCACCGTGCAGGTCCACCCCGCCGACGCGACGCGCCTGGGGCTCACCGACGGCGGTCTCGCCTCGGTGACGTCCCGCGCCGGGAAACTGCAGGTCCCGGTCGAGGTGACCGACGAGGTCCGCCCCGGCGTCGTCAGCATCCCGCACGGCTGGGGCCACGACGTCGACGGCGCGCGGACCCGGGTGGCGCGCGCGAACCCCGGCGTCAACTCGAACCTGGTCGCCGACGAAACCCTCCTGGACGTTCCGTCCGGAACGTCGGTGTTGAACGGGATACCGGTCGAGGTCGTTCCTGCCTGACGCTTGACACCGGCGCGGGCGCGGGCGCATTCTCCCCTTCGATGTTGACGTAAACATCGATCTCTCTCGCGCCCCCTCGGACATCGGAGTTCGTATGAAGCGCTGTGGTACTCGTATCTGGCTACGCGCCGCGATGGCCGTGGCACTCGCTGTCCCCCTGCTCGCGGTTCCGCCGAGCGCCTCCGCCGCCACCAACGCGTTCCGCGGCGTCAACTGGGCGGATTCCCGTGACAACTACGTGGACGGGTGGGTCATCCCGACCGGCCTCACCGCCGGGGACAGCTACGACACCGTCCGCACCAAAGCGGACGGCATCATCAGCGGCTTCCAGCAGAAACTGGGCGCGAACACCGTGCGGCTGCCGATCAACCCGCAGAGCGTCAACTCGGACTGGTGGGGGCGGTACAAGGGCGCCGCGGACTCGGCGCTGTCCCACGGCATGAAGGTCATCTTCGGGTACTGGGAAGCGAACAAGGACGGCTTCGTCGACGACACGACGGCGTGGAACACCATGTGGGACAAGGTCACCGCCGACTACGGCGGCAACGGCAACGTGTACTTCGAACCGATGAACGAGCCGTTCGGCTACAGCCTGAGCGCCTGGGTGTCGCTCTGCTCGTCCTGGCTGTCCCGGCACTCGGGCATCCCCCGCGGCCGGGTGCTGATCAGCGGCACCGGCTACAACGACAACGTCACCGGCGTCGGCGCGGCGAGCGCGCTGAGCGGCACACTGCTGTCGCTGCACTTCTACGGCTACTGGGCGTCCGACACGAACCGCTCGGCGTGGACGACCAACCTCAGCAACCGGCTCGGGTCGTACTCGTCCCGCACCGTCATCGACGAGGCAGGCGCCCCGATGACGACCGGACTGGACTACTCCGCCGGGCACCAGGACGGCAACAACTTCACCGCGTACTTCGCCGCCACCACCGATCTGACGCGGTCGCGGCAGATGGGCGTCGTCTACTGGCCCGGCCTGCGGTCCGGCGACACGTACTCGATCACCCGGCAGAGCGGCAGCGGTCTGGAGACCAACAACGCGACGGGCGTGGCGCAGCTGCGCTGGGGCTGGGGCCTGTAGCCCTCACCAGGCGCGGCCGAGATCGGCGTGCTGCCGGATCCAGGCGTGCATGACGATCCCGGCCGCGACCCCGGCGTTGATCGAGCGGGTCGTGCCGAACTGGGCGATCGACACCACCAGCGATGCGGTTTCCTGCGCCTGCGCGGAAAGCCCGGGGCCTTCCTGGCCGAACAGCAGCACGCACTCGCGCGGGATCTCGGCCGTCTCGACCGGCTGCGACCCCGGAGTGTTGTCCACCGCGACGACGGCGAGGCCGTGCTCCGCCGCGAAGCCGGCCAGGCCTCCGACGTCTTCGTGGTGCCGGAGGTGCTGGTAGCGGTCGGTCACCATGGCGCCGCGCCGGTTCCAGCGGCGGCGGCCGACGATGTGCACCTCGGCCGCGGCGAACGCGTTGGCCGTGCGGACCACGGTGCCGATGTTGTGGTCGTGCTGGAAGTTCTCGATCGCCACGTGGAAGGGGTGCCGCCGGCTGTCCACATCGGACACTATCGCCTCGCGGCGCCAGTAGCGGTAGGCGTCGACGACGTTGCGGCGGTCGCCGTCCCGCAGCAGGTCCGGGTCGTACCGCTCGTCCGCGGGCCACTCACCCGGCCACGGGCCGACGCCGACCTCTTCGCGGCTCACCCACTCGGTGGGTCCGACGTCGTGCGGTGTGGTCACACCGCCGATTGTCGCCTAACCGAGGTGAACGGGGCGCACGTGGGCCTCGGTGTGGTCGTGGTCGTGGCGGTGACGCCAGCGGTGGTACACGCCGACGTAGGAGTAGGCGACCACCGCGATCGCGCCGATCCCGATCGCCGGCAGCCACGACTGCGGGAACACCGTCCCGTACAGGTAGTAGGCGTTGAACCCGCCGGGCAGGTCGCCGAGGCCCTGCTGGTGCCGGAAGTAGTTCTCCAGCGCGGTGAACGGGCACGCCACCGGCGCCACGTTGACCAGAATGCCCCAGGCGAGCCCGAGCAGGTGGATGAAGATCAGTTTCGGCCAGCGCCAAGCCACGAATCCGCCGAAACCGATGAGCAACAGCGCCAGAATGTGCACCGCGACGGTCACGTCGGCCAGGAACTTCGCCATCGCACCCCCTCCACCGATCCCCCTACCAGCGACTTTACTCCGCCGGTCGACGTCGTCCGTCCTTATGAGTGCCCATCCGTGTGATGTTTAACCCAGGCGGAGCACCCGTTCACCGACGTGGTGACGGAGGCGTTACGCCCGGTGGAAATTCGGGTGGCCGCTTCGCGGGGTACTGCGTCGGCTCTTCGTGCGGGTACTGATCCGGTGCTCCGTCCGGTTTCTTCCGGTTCGGGTCCGGCGGCCGGTGCGGTTCCGGCGGCTCGCCGGGTGTCGACGGCTCGTCCATGCGCCCGACGGTACGCCCGGGACCCCGTCCACCGCCCCGGGTTTTCGCCGTCAGCCGAACGCCGCGCCGTCGAGGTCGGTGACGACCAGCCGAAGCCGGGCGCCGGCCCACTCGGTTCCCGCCAGCACCGGCCGCACCAGCTCGGCGGCCCGGTCGAGCAACGGCGGGATCGGCAGCCGCGTGGCGATCAGCCGGATCTCGACGCGCTCCGCCGACAGGTCGACCGCCGTGCCCGCCGGCCACCACGCGGACTCCGGGGTCGCCGGCCGGAGGCCGTCCACCGCTTCGAGCGCACCGATGATGCGCTCGACGGTTTCGCCCGCGGTCACCGGTCCGCCGGCTCGATGTCCATGATGGACACCGACACCTCGTCGACGACCAGGCCGGTCTGCTCGGCCACGAACCGGGTGACCGAGCGCTGGACCGCCCGGCCCACCGCCGCCGCCTGGTCGGCCCCCGCCGTGACGAGGTCGATCCGGACCGTGACCCGGCCGTCCGCCGTGTGGACCCGGACGCCGTCCACCGGAGCCGGCTCGAGGCCCTTCCAGCGCTGACGAGCCGCGCGCGTCCACGCCGTCACCAGGCCACGCAGGTCCGGCTCGAGCCGGACGACGCCCGGGGTCGTGCTCGCCGCCCGGGCCGCGAGCCCGGCGATCACCGGGTCGGCGATGACGTACTCCGCGCTCATTCCGGCTCCCCGTACACGTCGGCCACCACCAGGTCGAGCCGCCCCAGCGGCAGGCCCACCCGGGCGGCGGCGGCCGCGGTCACCCGCTCACGCACCATCGGCAACGCTGCACCACCCGTGGCGATCCCCCACCGCACCGCCAGGGTGAGTTCGACGTCGATCGCCCCTTCGCCGTCCGCGCGCACCCGGCAGCGCCGCGCCCGGACGCCGTCGACCGTGTCCGCCGCGTACCGCAGCACCGCGGCCACCGCCTGCTCGCTGACCTCGACGAACCCGGGTTCGGGCGTCGGCAGGGGCACCATCGAGCCGCGTCGCACCTCGGCGCGCACGGCCGACATGATCCGCCCGAACAGGTCTGGCGACGGCACGTCCTCTTCGGCCGCCAGCACCGAAGTGGCCTCGCGCAAGGCCAGCAGGCTCTCGCGCGCGGCGCGGCAGTGCGGGCAGGTCAGCTCGTGCTCGTCGGCCAGCCCGGCGCCGACCGCGTCGAGCCGCTGCCACACCTGGTCGACATCGCGTTCGCAGGGCAGCTCGTAGTCCGTCATCGCCACGGCTTCATCACCTCCGCCAGCTGGGCCCGGGCCCGGGCGATCCGGCCGCGGACGGCGGTCGCGGTCACGCCGACGACTTCGCCGATCTCTTCGTAGGAGCGGCCGTGCACTTCGCGCAGCAGCCAGCACGCTCGCTGCTCGGGGGTCAGCTGCGCCAGCGCCGCGGTCAGGGCCGCGAGCTGCCCGCTGACCTGGGCGGCCCGCTCCGGCTGGAGATCGGCCCGTGGCGACTCGGCGGTGTCGAGGTCGACGTCGGCCTGGGGCTTGCGCGCGCGGATCGCGTTGAGACAGCGGTTCGTGGTGGCCCGGTAGAGCCAGCCCGCGAACGCGGCGTCGTCGCCGAGCTGGCCGAGCTTGCGCCAGGCGTTGAGGAAGACCTCCTGGACGACGTCTTCGGCGTCGCCACGGTCGGCGAGCATCCGCACCGCGAGCCGGAACATCGGCCCCTGGTAGCGCAGCACGAGCTGCTCGTACGCCCGGACGTCGCCGTCCCGCGCGCGGGACACGAGAGTCGCGTCGTCGAGCGGTGTCGCGGGTTCCGCGCTGGTCGTCACGGCACCTCCTCGAGTGGAGGACACCGGCGCACGGAAAACGTCACGCACCGATTGTGGGCGCCGGCCGCGACCGGGGCGAATCCACGGATCCGCCCCGGTGGTGGTCAGTCGAGGCCGAGGTCGTCCTTGCCGAGGACGTACCGGTACTCCAGGCCTTCCTTCTCGATGGCCTCGCGCGCGCCGGTGTCGCGGTCGACGACCGTCACGACGCCGACGACGTCCGCGCCCGCTTCGCGCAGCGCTTCGACCGCCGTCAGCACGCTGCCGCCGGTCGTGGACGTGTCCTCGACGGCCAGCACACGCTGCCCGCGGACCTCCATGCCCTCGATGCGGCGCTGCAGGCCGTGTTCCTTGGTCGACTTCCGGACGACGAACGCGTCCAGCACGACCCCGTCGGTCGCCGCGGAGTGCAGCATCGCCAGCGCGACCGGGTCGGCGCCGAGCGTGAGGCCGCCGGCGGCGACGTAGTCCCAGTCCGCCGTGAGCTGGCGCAGCAGCTTGCCGATCAGCGGCGCGGCCGCGTGGTGCAGGGTCGCCCGCCGGAGGTCGATGTAGTAGTCGGCTTCCTTGCCGGACGCCAGGGTCACTTTTCCGTGCACCACGGAAAGATCGGTGACCAGCCTGGCCAGTTCGAGTTTCGCCGCTTGATCCAACCCGGGGTTCGCCACGGCCGTGAGTCTTACACACGGCCGGGGTCACTCACCGACGGATGTGGCGTCGACCGCACGCCCGCGCGTCGCGGCCCAGGCCGGCACCAGGATCGCCACGAGCGAGAGCACCACGGCGATCGCGAGCACCGTCAGGTAGATCGTCACCGGCCCCGACGGCAGCGGCGAACCCGTCACCACGAGGCAGAACGGCACGATCGCCCCGGCCGCGACGAGGGTCCCGAGCAGCACCGCGATGGTCGCGATCAGGCCGCCTTCGACACCGGCCATGCGCAGCACTTGGCCGCGGGTGAAGCCGCTCAGCCGCTGCATCCCGAACTCGCGGCGCCGCTTCGCGGTCGCCATCACCAGCGTGTTCACCACGGAGATCACCGTGTACGCGAGGATCATCCCGACGAGCAGGTAGTTGACCCAGGCGCCGACCTCGTTGCCCTTGGCGTGCGCCGCGATCAGCGTGCCGCGATCGCCGACGAGCACCGGCAACCCGGCGGTCGCTTCGCGAAGGCGCGAAGTCAGCGTCGCCGGGTTGACGCCGGGAGCGGCGCGGACCAGCAGCTGCGGGGCGAGCCCGAGCGTCGTGTGCGGGGCCAGCAGTTCGGCGGGCAGCACGAGCCGTTCGAACCCGGGACGCTGGTCGGTGACGGCGGTGACCCGCACATCGACCGGCGTGCCGTCGCCGAGCCGCAGCGACAGCGTGTCGCCGACGTGGTGGCCGAGCGTCGAAGGCACCTCGACGATGTTCCCGGTCAGCTCGCTGACGCCCAGTGCGGGCCGGCCGTCGTCGTGCTGGCCCGAGTCGAACGGCTTCTCGACGAACACCGTGCTGGTCACGTACTCCGAAGCAGCGGCGACGCCCGGTACCGCGCGCACCTGGCCCAGCACCGCCGGGTCGAGCCCGCCGGGCGCACCGATGACGGCGTCCGCGCGCAGGTCCTCGGTGAAGGCCTGGTTCGAGACGGCTTCCTGCGTGGTCTGCAGGTAGATGTTGGCGGTCGCGATGCCGACCGCGAGCATGATCGGGGTGACCGCGCCGGCCGCCCGCACCGCTCCGACGCGGGTGTTGCGCAGCGCGACCCGGCCGTTGACGCCGGTGAGCGCGTGCACCGGCCAGCGCAGCAGCATCGCCACCAGCTTCGTCACGCCGGGGCTGATCGCCGCGAGCCCGAACGCCCACAGCATCACCGACGGGCCGGCCGTGCTGGCCGCCACCGGGCCGGTCATCACCGCGACCGTGACGATGGCGAGCGCC
This sequence comes from Amycolatopsis sp. NPDC026612, assembly GCF_040638285.1. NCBI lineage: Bacteria > Bacillati > Actinomycetota > Actinomycetes > Pseudonocardiales > Pseudonocardiaceae > Amycolatopsis > Amycolatopsis sp. NPDC026612. Next base: position 93,886 of record NZ_JBEZYB010000019.1, on the reverse strand, counting down.
GTCCCGCCCGCGAAGCAGAGGATCGCGGTGATCAGCCGGATCGGCGTCAGCCAGCGCCGCTCCACGGCGGCTTCGGCGAGCGCCTCGGCCGGGCGGACCCGCGAAGCCCGCCGTCCCGCCACGAAGGAAGCGGTCACGACGGCCAGCAGCGCCGCGCCTGCGGCGACGATCGCCGGAACCCAGCCCTGCTCGAAGCGCAGCACGTCGGAGACGACGTCGTGCGCGGTCAGCCGGTCGAACAGCCAGTTGCCCAGCACCGGGCCGAGCACCACCGCGACGCCGACCGCGAGCACGCCGACGACGAGCGCCTCGCCGAGCACCATCCGCCGCAGCTGGCGCGGGGTCGTGCCGACCGCGCGCAGCAGCGCGAGTTCGCGCTGACGCTGCTGCGTCGACAGCGTCAGCGTGCCCGCCACGACGAACACCATGACCAGTGCCGACAGCCCGCCGGACACGGCGGCCAAGACGATCAGGTTCTCGCCGCTCCGGCCGGTTTCGGGCAACTCGAAGGCGCCGCGGTCGACGCCGGTCGCCACGACCCCGGCGTCGCCGACGGCCGCGGTCACGGCGGCGACGTCGCCGCCGAAGACGCCGATGGTGTCGAAGCGGCCCGGGTGCCCGGACAGCCGTCCGGCGTCCGAGGCGGCGAAGAAGACCGCCGCGTCGCGCATGGCCTGCGGCGCCTGGGCGATCCCGGAGATCCGGTACCGGCCGACGCTGCCGTGCGCGGCGACCGGCACGGTGTCCCCGACGGTGAGTCCGAGCCCGGCGTCGGCGACGACTTCGCCCGGCTTCGGCGCGGCACCCTTCAGCGTGTACGGCGTCAGCACCGCGGAATCCCACGCGTGCCCGAGCGCGCTCGCCACCCCGATCTGCGCGGGGAAGCTGACTTCGCCGACGACGCCGGTGACGCCGGGGACCGCGCGCAGGCGGCCGGCCAGGCCTGCGTCGAGCCGGACGCGCTCGGGCAGGGTGGCGTTCTCGAACTTGTGCTTGTCGCCGGGTTCGAGGGTCGCCGGGTCGTCCTCGGGCAGCTTGAGCGTCTGCTGCCCGCCGACGACGATCGGCGCCGCGGCCAACCGCTGCACCGGCGTTTCGGACCGGACGCCGGTCTCCATCAGGCCACCGCACGCGGAGACGATCAGCGCACCGAAGAACACGGCGACGAACGTCGCCAGGAAGCCGCCTTTGCGCAGGCGGAGGGTGCGCAGGGCCAGCTTGAACATCAGGCCGCCACCCGGCCCCAGGCCCCCAGGTGGGTCATCCGCTCGGCGACGGCTGCCGCGGTCGGCCGGGCCAGCCGCCCGGCGATCCGGCCGTCGGCCAGGAACACGACGTCGTCGGCGTAGGACGCGGCGACCGGGTCGTGCGTCACCATGATCACCGTCTGGCCCGACGACCGGACGGAGTCGCGCAGCAGGCCGAGCACCTCGGACGCCGTGCGGGTGTCGAGCGCGCCGGTCGGCTCGTCGGCGAAGAGCACCGCGGGACTCGCGATCAGGGCGCGGGCGATCGCGACGCGCTGCTGCTGGCCGCCGGAGAGCTGCCCGGGCAGGTGCTTGCGGCGCCCGTCGAGCCCGACGTGCACGAGGATCCGTTCCACCAGCCGCTTGTCCGCCCGCTTGCCGGCCAGCTGCAGCGGCAGCACGACGTTCTGCTCGACCGTCAGCGCCGGGAGCAGGTTGAACGCCTGGAAGACGAAGCCGACGCGGTCGCGCCGCAGCTTCGTCAGGTAGGTCTCGTTCTTGCCGTCGAGGTCCTGGCCGTCGAGCACGACCCGGCCGGACGTCGGCCGGTCGAGGCCGGCGGCGCAGTGCAGGAACGTGCTCTTGCCCGAACCGGACGGGCCCATCACCGCGGTGAACCCGCCCCGCGGGAACGCGATCGAGACCCCGTCCAGCGCGGTCACGCCGTCGCCGTACTCCTTGCGCACGGCCTCCAGCCGAACCGCGTCGGCTGCCTCGTGCCACCCAGTTGTCATGGGGAAAACGCTATTGAGCCTGCCCCCGGACCACCCTGGTGCAGACGCGCGTCTTCCCGGTGGGGACAGCCCTACTCAGGTGCGGCCCTTGCCGCCGAAACCACCGCTGATCCGGCGCAGCACCGCGCGCGGCAGCAGGCCGCCGATCGCGACGACGGCCTTGTACTGCAGGCTCGGCACGGAGATCACCTTGCCGCGACGCAGGTCCGCGAGCGCCTCGCCGACCACCTGTTCGACACCCAGCCAGGCGATTTTCGGGCCGGGTTTGCCGATGCCGGCCCGGTCGTGGAACTCGGTCGCCGTGAATCCGGGGCACAGCGCCATCATCCGGACGCCCTTCGGCAGCGACGCGGCGATGCCTTCGGTGAAGGAGGTGACCCAGTTCTTGCTGGCCGTGTACGTCGAACCGCGGCCGCTGAAGAAGCCCGCCACGCTGCTGACCTGGATGATTGCGCCGTGGCCGCGCTCGATCATGCCGGGCAGCACGGCCCGGGTGAGCCGCAGGACGGCGGTGACGTTGACGTCGAGCTGGCGCTGCAGCGCGTCCGGCGGGATGGTCCAGAAGTCGCCGTTCAGCCCGAACCCGGCGTTGTTCACCAGGAGGTCGACCGGCCCGGCGGCGAGCCGCTCCTCGACCGCGGCTCGTCCGGCTGCTTCGGACAGATCGGCGGGAAGCACTTCGACCGCGATGCCGTGCTTTTCGCGCAGCTCAGCGGCATGGGCCTCCAGCCGTGCCCTGTCACGGGCGACGAGCACCAGGTCGTACTTCTCGCCGGCGAGCGTGCGCGCGAACTGCGCGCCGATGCCCGCGGTGGCTCCGGTGATGAGAGCGGTGTGATGTCCGGGGCTTCGCCCCGGGCCGGGGGCTCCGCCACCCGGACCCCCGGTGAAGAAGTAGGTGGTGGTCATGTGGGTGAACCATACCCGCTGGTCAGGGGCGGATGTGCGCGGCGATTCGGCGGGAAGTATCGTCCGCGCCATGGGTAAGCACAGCAGGCGCAAAAGCGGCTATCTGCCCAAGGTGGCGGCCGGCGCGGCACCCGTCGCGCTCCTCTTCGCGGCCCCCGCCACGGCGCTCGCGACCCAGACCGACATCACGCTGCCGATCGACCGGATCTCGCTCCCGGTCGACCACCAGCACGGCGGCACGCTCGACCGTGACATCTCGACCGCGACCGAGAACGAGACGTCGGCCGCCCGCGAGGCCGTGACCGCGACCCGCCACGACTTCGTCGCCAAGGACATCGCCGGTGCCCTGCTCGTCAACGACGTCACGGAGTCCGCGGCCGTCCGCCGCGAGGGGTGGCAGACCGCGACCGCGGCGGCGGAGCGGGAGAGCGAATCGGTGACCCGGGCCGGTCAGCACACCCTGCGGCTCGGCGCCGTGTCGGCGACCACGGCGAACAACCAGCGGCTCGGCCAGCGGACCTCGCGGGACCTGGCGCTCGCGCCCGGCCTGGCGGCCACCACCGAGCGCCGCATCGGCGCCGGCGAAGGCACCGGCCACGGCATCTGGCTCCCGTACGGCATCGACGTGCTGAGCCAGAACGGCGAGCAGCTCGACACCGGCCTCCGCGGCACCATCACCGGCGACCTCCAGGGAGCGCTGTCGGCCCGCCGGACGTCCGGCCAGGCCGTCGACCTGGGACAGCTGGGCGCGATCGGCACGACGTCCGAGCAGCACGCAACAGGCCAGTTCGCCGGCGTCCTCGACGTGGGCCAGCAGCACGAACTGGGCGGCCAGCTGGGCCCGGCGTGGGGCCTGGCGAGGACGAGCCAATACGTCGGCACGGGGGGACCGGCCGGCTCCATCCGCGGCGACCTGGGCGTGGACCACGTGGTCCACGTCGAAGGCGACACGACGACATCGGTGTCCGGCCGGCTGGACCAGCACCAGTCGGCGTCGGTGCGGGTGCTCGACCAGCCGGTGGTTTCGCTGCCGCCGCGCTGAGCCTCAGTCCTGCGGCTTCGGCTCCGGTTCCGCGGCCGGCTGCGGGACCGGCGTCCCGGCCGCCGGGGTGCCCGGGGCCGTGGCCGAAGCCGTGGCCGTGCCCGGCGCCGGGATCGGGGCGCTCGCCTGGTGGCGGCCGGCGTCGTAGTCCTCGTCGAACGGGTCGACGATGTCGGCGATCTCGCCCAGATCCCTGAGGAGCCGCTCCAGCCGCGACGGCCCGGCGGTCGGGGCGACGCTGGCGAGCACCCACTCGTTCTCCAGCCAGGCCACCCCGACGTCGCCGCCGAGCTGGTCCGCCGCGTCGACGAGTTCCTGGGTGATCACCACGCGGGCGCCGTCGGCGTCGTCCGCGAAGGCGTAGCGGGAGCCGATCGGGCCGAGCATCTCGGGCATGTCCGCGCGCTGGAACGGGACGCTGGACAGCCACATCTCGATCGGGATCCGGTGCTTCTTGTTGCAGCGCACGGCGACCACGACGGCAGGGATCTGTCCCTCGGACTCGATGTCGAAGATGAACACCGGACGGCGGCCGTCGGAGGTGAAGGTCGAGCCCGCGACGACGTTCACGGCGGCGTCCGCGCCGAAGTAGCCGATGGCGCCGTTCGACCACTGCTGCGGCAGCCGCTCGTCCTCCTCGACGAACTGCCAGCCGCGCAACTGTGCCCAGCGCATTCGCTCGCGGTTGCGCGAGCCCTCCTTCGCCCGGTCGGCTGCGAGCAGCCCCAGCCCCGCCACCAGCGCGACGGCGGCGATGACGAACCAGATCCACGCCGGAATACCCACGACGGCCAGGGTATCGCCTGTTGCGCCGCGGGGATGATCGCCGGTACCCGTGTCGCCGCGCCCGTTCGGAGCATTTTCGGTGGTTCCGGGTCGACAAATCGCCACGAACCACTGTGGACAGCCGTGCAGGCCACCTTGAAGTTCCTCAAGGTGGCCTGCACGAATCGGGTCAGACCTTGGTGACGGTCAGTGAATCGCCCGCCTCCAGCTCCGGGCCGTCGACGCGCACGGTGTCGCCGTCCCGGACCTCGCCCGACAGCAGCTCCTTCGCCAGCTTGTCGCCGATCGCCGACTGGACCAGCCGCCGCAGCGGACGGGCGCCGTAGATCGGGTCGAAGCCGTTGAGCGCGAGCCACTCGCGGGCGCCGTCGGTGACCTCCAGGTTCAGCCGCCGCTGGGCCAGCCGCTTCGCGAGCCGGGCGACCTGGATGTCCACAATGGACGTCAGCTGCTCGGTGCCGAGGGAGTGGAACACGACGATGTCGTCGAGCCGGTTGAGGAATTCCGGCTTGAACTGCCGCTGCACCACCTCCAGCACCGCGTCCCGCCGCTGCCGCTCGTCGAGCGACGGGTCGGCGATGGCGTGCGAGCCGAGGTTCGAGGTCAGGATCAGGATGGTGTTCCGGAAGTCCACCGTCCGGCCCTGGCCGTCGGTCAGCCGCCCGTCGTCGAGGACCTGCAGCAGCACGTCGAAGACGTCCGGGTGCGCCTTTTCCACCTCGTCGAGCAGCACCACCGAGTACGGGCGACGCCGCACGGCCTCGGTCAGCTGGCCACCCTGGTCGTACCCGACGTACCCCGGCGGGGCCCCGACCAGGCGCGCCACCGAGTGCTTCTCGGCGTACTCGCTCATGTCGATGCGCTGCATCGCGCGCTCGTCGTCGAAGAGGAACTCCGCCAGCGCCTTGGCCAGCTCGGTCTTGCCGACGCCGGTCGGGCCGAGGAACAGGAACGAGCCGGTCGGCCGGTCGGGGTCGGCGACGCCGGCCCGGCTGCGGCGGACCGCGTCCGCGACGACCTGCACGGCTTCGGCCTGCCCGACGACCCGCCTGGCAAGCTCCTCCTCCATCCGGAGCAGCTTGCCCGTCTCACCCTCCAGCAGGCGGCCCGCCGGGATGCCGGTCCACGCGCTGACCACGTCCGCGACGTCGTCCGCGCCGACCTCTTCCTTGAGCATGACGTTCTGCTGGCTGGCTTCGCTCGCCGCGGTGGCCGCTTCGAACTCCTTCTCCAGCGCGGGGATCCGGCCGTAGCGGAGCTCGGCGGCCTTGCCGAGGTCGCCGTCGCGCTCGGCGCGCTCCGACTCGCCGCGCAGCTGCTCGAGCTGCTCCTTGAGCTCGCGGACGCGCTCGATGGAGCCCTTCTCGTTCTGCCAGCGCGCGGTCAGCGCGGTCAGCGTCTCGCGCTTTTCGGCCAGCTCGGCACGCAGGTTGCCGAGCCGCTGCTTCGAAGCGGCGTCGCTCTCCTTGGCGAGCGCCATCTCCTCGATCTCGAGGCGGCGCACGGCGCGCTCGACCTCGTCGATCTCCACCGGCCGCGAGTCGATCTCCATGCGGAGCTTCGACGCCGCCTCGTCGACCAGGTCGATCGCCTTGTCCGGCAGGAAGCGCGCGGTGATGTAGCGGTCGGACAGCGTTGCGGCGGCGACCAGCGCGGCATCCGTGATCCGGACACCGTGGTGCACCTCGTAGCGCTCCTTCAGCCCGCGCAGGATCGCGATGGTGTCCTCCGGCGACGGCTCGCCGACCAGCACCTGCTGGAAGCGCCGCTCCAGGGCGGCGTCCTTCTCGATGTGCTGGCGGTACTCGTCGAGGGTGGTCGCGCCGACCATCCGCAGCTCACCGCGGGCGAGCATCGGCTTGATCATGTTGCCGGCGTCCATCGCCCCTTCGCCGGTCGCGCCGGCGCCGACGATGGTGTGCAGCTCGTCGATGAAGGTGACGACCTCGCCCGCGGAGTCGGTGATCTCCTTGAGCACGGCCTTCAGCCGCTCCTCGAACTCGCCGCGGAACTTCGCGCCGGCCACCATCGACCCGAGGTCGAGGGCGACGACGCGCTTGCCGCGCAGTGACTCCGGCACGTCACCGGCGACGATGCGCTGGGCCAGCCCTTCGACGATGGCCGTCTTGCCGACGCCCGGCTCGCCGATTAGCACCGGGTTGTTCTTGGTGCGCCGCGACAGCACCTGCACGACGCGGCGGATCTCGGTGTCGCGGCCGATGACCGGGTCGAGCTCACCGGCGCGGGCGCGCTGGGTGAGGTCCACGCCGTACTTTTCGAGCGCCTTGAACGTGCTCTCGGGGTCCGCGCTGGTGATCCGGGCCGAGCCGCGGACCTTGGCGAACGCCTCCTGCAGCGCGTCCGGCGTCGCACCGTGGCGCTTGAGCAGGTCGGCGACCTGGCCACCCTCGGTCGCGAGGCCGACGAGCAGGTGCTCGGTCGAGACGTATTCGTCCCCCAGCTCGGTGGCGAGCTTTTGGGCACGCGTCAGCGACTTGACGGCGAAGGTGTCGAACTGCGGGCTCGACACGGTCGCGCCGGTCGCGGACGGCAGGGCCGCGATGAGCGGCTCGAGCTCCTTGTGCACCACCTCGGGGTCGGCCCCGACCGCGGTCAGCAGCGGCGCAGTGAGCCCTTCACCCTGCGCCAGCAGGGCGCCCAGCAGGTGGGGCGCCGAGACGTGCGGGTTGCCGGCCATCGTGGCCGCCTGCGCCGCCGACGAGATCGCCTGCTGGGTCTTCGTGGTCGGGTTGAAAGCGTCCATCCCTCACCTCATGCTCGTACTTCCGAAAAGTCCAGGTGACAGGCCTGACCGTGACCCGTCAGTATCTCTAACGCACGGAAACTTGAGTCTGTTCCGCTCAACTCTGCCCCGGAGCCACCGCGCTCGCCGGCAACCGCGAACCGAGCATCCCGAGCCCGGCCACGGCGAGGCCGGCACACGCCCCCACCAGCACCCAGGGTAACCAGTCGGCCACCGAGAACAACGCCACCACGGCGGGCGCGATCACCTGCGCCACGGTGAACGCGTACTGGTACGCAGCGAGATAACGGCCGCGGGCGACCGGAGGTGCCGCGGCCTCGGCCAGTGCCCCCGATCGCGGGCCGAAAACCAGGTCGCCGGCAGCGAACACCAAGGTCGACAGGAGCAGGTACACCACGCGCCAGCCCTCGGGCACGAGCAGCACGCCGAGGCTGACCAGGCACCACACGGAGAACAACGCCGACCCGGCGCGCATCGCCGCGATCCGCGTCAGGCCGGCGGTGAGCCGCAACGCGAGCGTGCCGCCGACGCTGGTCAGCACGGTCAGCAGCGCGAGGATCGCCCCCGGCAGCCAGGCCGGGCCGTGCAGCCGGTCGAGCACGAAGACCGGCATGCCGACCAGGAAGAAGTCCAGCGAGAGCCCGAAGAGCCCGCTGAAGAGGATCAGCGCGAGGTACGGCCGGTCACGCAGCACCCGGACCGACCGTTCGCAGGCCTGCCGGTGCGGCCGCGCGAGCGGGACGAAGAAGGCCAGGATCGACGCGGCCACGAAGAACGTCACCGAGTCCACGGCGAGCGCGATGCGGTAGCCGGTGCCGCCCAGCCACGTCAGCAGCGCACCCGCCGCGAGCCCGCCGAGGCCGAAGCAGGCGGCCCGCACCATCCCCACCTCGGCGAACGGCCGGTCCTTCGGACCGTCGCCCGCGACGTCGGCGATGAGCACGAACAGGGAGCTGTAGAACAGCTGCTGCCCGGCGGACAGCAGGACGGCGGCGGCCACCACCGGACCCACGCCGTCGGCGAGGAGGTACGCCCCCGCGCCCGCGGCCTGCAGCAGCTGAGCGCCGATCACCACCGTGCGGGGCCCGACGCGGTCCACGAGCCGTCCGGCCAGCGGCGGCACGACGAGCCCGCCGATGGCGCCGAGGGTGACGGCGGTGCCGGCCACGGCCAGCGGCACCCCCACCACCTGCGTCACGTAGACCAGCGCCAACGGGAGGAACAGACCTGAGCCGAAGTTGTCGATCCCCAGCGCACACAGCAGTGCGACCCGGTCACGCGTCACCTACCGACGTTAACCCTGACGAATGGTCCTAAGTCAGGACCGAACGGACACTTTCCACAGAGGAAAGTGCCACTTCCGGTGTGCCTCGTCCGTGCGGTGTCACTTGTTCGTGTCAGCCAGGCAGGCGTCGCTGCCGAGGGCACGGCGAAGATCGGCGTTCATCTCCGCGAGCCGCCCGGACAGGTCGGTGACGCGCTCGTCATCCCAGTCGCCGAGCGCCTTCTCCATGAATTCGACGTAGTTGGCACGCCAGCGGGCGAGCTCGGTCCGGCCCTTCTCGGACACGCTCACCAGGGACGCGCGGCCGTCTTCGGGCGCCGGACGGCGGTCGACCAGTCCCGCCGCGGAGAGCTGGGTGATCTGCCTGCTCACGACCGAGAGGTCGACGAACCGGCGTTTCGCCAGCTCGGAGGGCCGGGTCTCGCCGTTCTTCGCCAGGTCGGACAGCAGCATGGCGGCCGCCGGGTGGAGCCCGGGCTCGCTCTGCCAAGCCTGCATGATCCAGGCGTGCTGCAGCTGGGAAGCGGTCTTCAGCTCACGCATGAGCTCGACCCGGACGTCGTCGTCGGTGTCGTCGAAGCCCATCGCACCCTCCCTTAGTTGTGCCATACAAGTTTATTGCCGGACGCTTGCCGAGGACAACCATCGGCTCCGTGAGGTCCCCCACGCGCTACGCGGGTGAATACACCCGGTCGGAGCAACAATGCGGGCAACGGGCCGCCCGGCGGCTACCCTGCGGACGGACCGCGCGCGCGGTCCCCACGAGTGACGAGGTGGATGCAGTGGCGATGGACCCAGGAGGCGGCCGTGAGCGCAAGCGCCGTCCCCGCGCCCGGGCCGGCGGTGCATGATCGGGTGCCGCCGCTCAACCGTCCCCGAACCGCGTCTTCCGGGGCCGCGCACCGGACCCCAGCCGGGGGACAAGCCGCGCTGGACCCGCCGAACCCGTTGACCGCCCCATGACAGCCGACTCGGTCAGTCCGCTCCCCAGATCCTCGGCCCCGCGTGAAGCCCCCGCGGCCGTCAAGGCCATGGTCCGGCTCATCCGGGACAGCTGGGCCCGGTCCGAGCCGTACATCGCGGACATCTCGCAGTTCTTCTACGGGATGCTGTTCACCCTCGCCCCGACCACGCGCGACTTCTTCCCGATCAACATGGAGATCCAGCGCGGCAGGCTGGTGCGCGCGCTGGTGCACATCGTGCAGATGGTCGACCGGCCCGACGACCTCGCGCCCTTCCTGCGCCAACTGGGCCGCGACCACCGCAAGTTCGGCGTGGTACCCCGGCACTACGAAGCCGTCGGCACCGCACTGCTGGCGGCCCTCAAGAACCACCTCGGCCCGGCGTGGACGCCCGAGGTCGAACGGGCGTGGGCCGAGGCGTTCACCATCGCCGCGCGAGCCATGCAGGACGCGGCCGCGGCCGACACGAACCCGCCGTCGTGGCAGGCCACGGTGGTCGAGCACCGGCGGCTGACCTGGGACCTCGCCCTGGTGCGGCTGGTGCCCCACCAGCCCGTGCCGTACCACCCGGGGCAGTACGTGAGCGTCGAAGTGCCCCAGCGGCCGCGGCTGTGGCGCTATCTCTCGCCGGCGAACGCGCCGCGCGAGGACGGCGGCATCGAATTCCACGTCCGCGCGATCGACGGCGGCTGGGTCTCCCGCGCCATCGTCAGCCACACCCAGGCCGGGGACGTCTGGCGGCTCGGTCCGCCGCTGGGCCGGATGACCGTCGACCGCGAGTCGTCGCGGGCCGTGCTGATGATCGCCGGCGGAACGGGGATCGCGCCGCTGCGGGCGATCCTGGACCACCTCGCGCTCTGGGGCGAGAACCCTAAGACCCACGTCTTCTACGGCGGGCCCGCTCGTGAGGACCTCTACGACCTCGAGGAACTGCGCGCGCTCGCGGCCACGAACCCCTGGCTGACCGTCACCCCGGTCGTGGAGCGCGGCGGCGACGTCCCCGGGTTCGAGCAGGGCACCCTGGCCGAGGCCGTCACGCGGTACGGCTCCTGGCCCGGGCACGACATCCTCGTGTCGGGCTCGCCGGCGATGATCCGCGCGACCGTCTCGCGCATGCTGGTCGCCGGCAGCGCGCTGGACCAGATCCAGTACGACCCGTTCACGATCGACTGACCACCGGCAATCCGCCGTCCGGGCAACAATTCGTTACGCTTCGGGAATCAGCAACCCGTAACGGATTAATCCGACGGCGTGATCATTTGTACGCTATGCCAGGTCCGGTTGACCGCGCGTGGCTAAATTGCTCCGTTCGAGCGGAACGCGCGGAATCACGCGCATCTGCACGGGAATTCGCCTACAGTCGGGAAGCCTCGGGGGCGGCACCGCGCAGCGACGTCGCATGCACGGTGTAAAAAGCCTTTGCAGGACTGGAGATTACCGTTCCCGATGAGTGCTGAATCCGTGAAGATCTCCGCTGTGTCCGAACCGCTCCCCGTTTCGGCTGCGGAAGGTCGCGAACTGGCCCGGTTGATTCGTGAAAGCTTCGCGGAGATCGAGCCGAAAGCCGACGAACTGGCGCAGTACTTCTACGGCGCGTTGTTCGTGGTCGCGCCCGATTGCCGTGACCTGTTCCCGGTCACCATGACGACCCAGCGCAGCAGGCTGCTGCGCGCGCTGGTGTACGTGGTGCAGATGGTCGACCGGCCCGACGAGCTGGTCACCTTCCTCGGGCAACTCGGCCGCGACCACCGCAAGTTCGCCGTCGTCGCGCGCCACTACGACGCCGTGGGAGTCGCGCTGATCGCCGCGCTGAAACGGTTCCTCAAGGAGAAGTGGACCCTCGAGGTGGAAGCCGCGTGGACCGCGGCCTACGGGCTCATCGCCAAGACGATGCGCGAGGCCGCCCAAGCGGAGACGGGGCCGGCCTCGTGGACGGCGACCGTGCTGGAGCACCGGAAGCTCGCCCGCGACATCGCGCTGGTGAAGGTGCACACCGAGGGCCTGCTGCCGTACCGCGCCGGCGGGTACGTCAGCGTCGAAGTGCCGCAGCGGCCGCGGTTCTGGCGGTACCTTTCCCCGGCGAACGCGCCACGCGGCGACGGCCAGCTCACCTTCCACGTGCGTGCGGTGCCCGGCGGCTGGGTCAGCGGCAGCATCGTCAACCACACCAGACCCGGCGACGTCTGGCGCCTCGGACCGTCGATGGGCGTGCTGAACGTGCGCCCGACCACCACGAAACGGCGGTTGCTCATGGTCGGCGGCGGCACCGGCATCACGCCGCTGCTGGCGATCCTCGGCGATCTGTCCCGCTGGAAGCGGAACCCGCCCGTGCACCTGTTCTTCGGGGGCAAACGACCGGAAGACCTGTACGCGCTGGACGACCTGCGCCGGCTGGCGGCGACTTCGAAATGGCTGACGGTCACGCCGGTCACCGAGGAGGGCGCGCTCGCCGGCGGCGACCGCGGCACGCTCGCCCACGCCGTGACGCAGCGCGGTTCGTGGCAGAACCACGACGTCCTCGTTTCCGGTTCGCCACCGATGATCCAGGCGACCGTCGCGCAGCTGCTGGCCAAGGGGATCGACCTCGACCGGATTTCCTACGACCCCTTCACCCTGGACTGAGGTTTGTCCGGAATGCGCTGAGAGACTCTCAGCGTCCCGCGCGGAACCGGCGGCGGCTCGCTATCTTCGCCGATATGGAGATGACTATTCCGGTTTCGGACGGCACCATCGGCGGCTACCTGGCGGAACCCGCCGGAGCGGGGCCGCACCCGGGCGTGGTGCTCATCCACGACGCGTTCGGGCTGAGCCAGGACACGAAGAACATCACCGACCGCTTCGCCCGCGAGGGATATCTCGCGCTCAGCCCGGACCTGTACTCGCGCGGAGGCATGTTCCGGTGCGTGCGGCGGGTGTTCTCGGACATGTTCGCGAACCGCGGCCAGGCGTTCGACGACATCGAGGCGTCCCGCGCGCTCCTGGCCGGGCGACCGGACTGCTCGGGCCGGATCGGCGTCGCCGGGTTCTGCATGGGCGGCGGCTTCGCGCTCGTCGCGGCCGCACGCGGCTTCGAAGCGTCCGCGCCGTACTACGGACAGCTGCCGAAGAACCTCTCGGTGCTGGACGACGCCTGCCCGGTCGTCGCCAGCTTCGGCAAGAAGGACTTCGGGCTGCGCGGCGCCGCGGCGAAGCTCGAGACGGCGCTCACCGAGCGCGGCGTCCCGCACGACGTCAAGGAGTACCCGGACGCCAACCACGGGTTCGCCAACAAGATCGACACCGCGGCCCCGGTGAACCTGCTGCTCAAGGTCGTCGGCTTCACCTACCACCACGAATCGGCCGAAGACGCGTGGAGCCGGGTGACGTCTTTCTTCGGCGAACACCTGCAGGAGCCGTCCCGACCTTCGCACTGATCCGACCGGAGCAGCGGTTTCGTCGAACGGCGGTAGTTCGTTGACCGTTGTGCCCGAATCGCCTTATGGTCTAGACCACGTCTTCCCCGGACGTGCTCGTTCGTCCTCCCCTCCGGAACAACGCTGTTCCCCCTCGAGGAGCCGAAATGACCTGGAAAAGAAAGCTCTTCGCGGCCGCTGCCGGCGCCCTGCTCGCGCCGGTGCTGGTCGTCGTCCTCCCCGCCACCAGCGCGAGTGCCCACGGTTACGTGTCCGATCCGCCGAGCCGGCAGGCCAACTGCGCGGCCGGGAAAGTCTCCGGCTGCGGCCAGATCATCTACGAACCGCAGAGCGTCGAAGGCCCGAAGGGGCTGCGCAGCTGCAACGGCGGGCTCTCCCAGTTCGCCGAGCTGACCGACGAGTCGAAGCCGTGGCCCGCGAAGTCGGTGGGCACCACGGTGACGTTCAACTGGGTGTTCACCGCCCGGCACTCGACGTCGAACTACGAGTACTACGTCGGCAACACCCGCGTCGCGGTGTTCAACGGCAACAACCAGCAGCCGCCGTCGACGCTGGCGCACACGGTGAACCTGGCCGGTTATTCGGGCCGGATCAAGGTGCTGGCGATCTGGAACATCGCGGACACGTCCAACGCGTTCTACAGCTGCATCGACCTCCAGGTCGGCGGGGGCGGCACCCCGCCGCCGACCACCACGCCGCCCCCGACCACGACCCGTCCGCCCACCACGACCCCGCCCCCGACGACCACCCCGCCGTCGAGTGGCACGTGGGCAGCGGGCACGGCGTACAAGGCCGGAGACGTGGTGACCTACGGCGGCGCGAGCTACCGCTGCCTCCAGCCGCACACGGCGATCGCGGGCTGGGAGCCGCCGAACACCCCGGCACTCTGGCAGCGCCAGTGAGAGTGGTCCTGGCCGTCGTCGCGCTGCTGCTGACCGGATGCGGCAGCGGCGCGACGGCGGCCGCGCGGGAGTACAACGCGGCCGACGTGATGTTCCTGCAGATGCTGATTCCCCAGAACCAGCAGGGAATCGAGATCGTCCGCCTGGCCGCGGCCCGGCCGTTGCCGGCCTCGGTGAAGGAGCTGGCGGCGGCGATCGAAGTGACGCAGCAGACGGAGGTCGACGACATGCGGCGCTGGCTCCACGACCGGAACCAGCCCGAGACGGTGGCCCCGCAAGCTCACGCCGGCCACGGCGGCATGAAGCTGACCTCGCCGGACTTGGTGGGCGCGCTCCGGTCGGCCCCGGACAGCGAGTTCACCCGCCGGTTCCTGGACGTGCTGACGGGGCAGCAGCAGGGCGCGGTCGAGCTGGCCCGGACGGAGAACGGGACGGCGGGCGGAGTCAACGCGCAGGCCCGGGACCTGGCTCGCCGGGTGATCGAATCCCGGACGGCGGAGGTCAAACAGTTGCTGACCACCAAGACGTAACCCGCGGCGCGGCCGCGAGCAGCCGGGAGGGGCCGCTCGCGGCTCACTCTGCACGCACGAAGGCCTCCCCGGTCGCCCGGGGAGGCCTTCGTCGCTGCGGTGGTCAGCGGCGCTTGGGGCGCCAGACCACCAGTGCCGTCTGCTGGTTGAGCGGCACCAGGTCCCGGCGGTAGGACGCGTGCGCCGCCGCCGTTGCCTGTTCTGCCGCCACGTACGCCGCCGTCAGTTCCTCGGTCAGCTCGGTGATCCGGGCGCGGAGCGCGTCGACCTGGTTCTCCAGCTCGATGATGCGCTTGATGCCGGCCAGGTTGACGCCGTCCTCCTGGGACAGGCGCTGGACCTCGCGCAGCAGCGCGATGTCCCGCATCGAGTAGCGCCGCCCGCCACCGGCGGTACGGCCCGGTGACACCAGGCCCTGCCGGTCGTAGGTGCGCAACGTCTGCGCGTGCATCCCGGCGAGCTGGGCCGCCACCGAGATGACGAACACCGGGGTCTCCTCGTCGCCTTCCTGAGGTATCCCGCCGAACATCACACTCACCTACCTTGCAGCAGCTCGGTGATCTCGGGCCGGGGGTCGTGCCCGGCCATCGCCTCGGCGTACGCCTGCAGTGCCTCGCGCGCCTTGTCGTCCAGTTTGGCGGGAATCGCCGCCTGGAGGGTGACGAGCAGATCACCTTGTGAACCGTCGCGCTTGGCGATGCCCTTGCCGCGCACGCGCAGCACCCGTCCGCTCGCGGTACCCGGCGGCACCTTGAGCGAGACCTTGCCCTCGAGCGTCGGCACCGTGATCGTGGTGCCGAGCGTCAGTTCCGTGAAGTCCACCGGCACGGTGATCGTCAGGTCGAGTCCCTTGCGCCCGAACAGGGCGTGCGGGGCCACGTGCACCCGGACGTACAGATCGCCCGCCTGCGCGCCGCCCCGGCCCGGCTCGCCCTGGCCCGCCAGCCGGATCCGCTGGTCGTCGTCGACGCCCGGCGGGATCCGGACGGTCAGCGTGCGGGTCCGCGTGCTGATGCCTTCGCCGCCGCACTCCGGGCACGGGTCGTCGATGATCGACCCACGGCCACGGCAGTCGCGGCACGGCTCCGAGAACGCGAACGCGCCCTGACTGCGGCTGACCAGCCCCGAACCGGAACAGGTCGGGCAGGTCCGTGGCGACGTTCCCGGCCGCGCACCGTTGCCGCTGCACGTCGCACAGGTCGCCGGGCTCGACAGCCGCAGCGGCAGGGTCGCGCCCTTGACCGCCTCGGTGAAGTCGATCCGGACGTCCGTCTCGACGTCGGCACCGCGCTGCGGCCGGTTCGCCGTCGCGCCCGCCGCCCCCCGGCCACGGCCGAAGATGCCGCCCAGGATGTCGCCGAGCCCGCCGAAACCGCCCTGCTGGCCGGCGCCGGCCTGGCCGAAGATGTCGCCGACGTCGAAGCTGCCGGTGCCACCGCCACCGGGGAAGTTGAAGCCACCCCCGCCGCCGAACAGCCGCCGCGCTTCGTCGTACTCCTTGCGCTTGGCCGCGTCGGACAGCACGCCGTAGGCCTCGGAGACCGCCTTGAACTTCTGCTCCGCCTGCGCGTTGCCGGAGTTCGCGTCCGGGTGGTTCTCCTTGGCCAGCTTCCGGTAGGCCTTCTTGATTTCGTCCGCGGTGGCGTCGGAGGAGACGCCCAGTTCACGGTAGAAGTCCTTACCGATCCATTCCCGTGCACTCATCGGGCGCCTCCTCCTTCCACTTGAACCGGATAGTGCTTACTGCTGTTGCTCATCGACTCCGCCGTCGAGTGGCAGCTCGCCACCGACGGACGGGCCTCCCGGGGCCGCGCCGGGCTCGTGGTCGGTCACGCCGACCAGCGCCGCCCGCAGTACGCGGTCCCCGAAGCGGTAGCCGCGGCGCATGACCACGGTGACCGTCGGACCCGCCACGTCCGGCGAGGTGTTGTGCTGCACGGCCTCGTGCACGCTCGGGTCGAAGGGCTCGCCCTCGGCGCCGAACGACTCCAGGCCCGCGCGCTGCAGACCGCTGACCAGCTTCTCGCCGACCGCCTTGAACGCCCCGGTGAGGTCACCGTGCTGCTCGGCCCGCTCGAGGTCGTCGAGCAGCGGCAGCAGGTCGTTCACCACGGTCGCCTTCGCGCCGATCACGACCGCTTCGCGGTCGCGCTCGACCCGCTTGCGGTAGTTGGCGTACTCCGCCTGCAGGCGCTGGAGATCGGCGGTGCGCTCGGCCAGCTCCTTCTCCACGTCGGAGACGACCGACACCGCATCGTCCATGATGGTCTCGCCCAGCGAGGGGCCCGCGTGTTCCACCGGGGCCTCCTCCGGCTCCGGCGCCGCGTGGGCCGGACCGGGCGGACGGACCTGCCCGGTCTGGGGGTCCACCCGCCGCCGATCCCGCACGACCACCGGCTCCTCGGGGCCGCGGCCCTGGTTCTCGGATTCGCCGTAGCTGTGGGTCACTTCTTCTCGTCCTCTTCGACGATCTCGGCGTCCACCACGTCATCGGCCTTGGCCTGGCCGCCGGCCGCACCGGCGTCCCCGGCCGCTCCCGCACCCGCGCCACCGGCCGCACCGGCCGCCGCGTCGGCGTTCGCGTTGGCGTACAGGGCGGTGCCCAGCTCCTGCGAAGCGGTGTTCAGCTTCTCGATCGACTCGCGGATCTTGGTCGAGTCGGTGCCCTTGAGCGCTTCGTTCGACTCGTCGATCGCGGACTTGACCTTGGCCTTGAGGTCCTCGGGCAGCTTGTCGTCGTTGTCCTTGAGGAACTTCTCGGTCTGGTAGACCAGCGTCTCCGCCTGGTTGCGGGTTTCCGCCTCTTCGCGCCGGGTCTTGTCTTCTTCGGCGTGGGCCTCGGCGTCCTTGACCATGCGCTCGATGTCGTCCTTCGGCAGCGCGGAGCCACCGGTGATCGTCATCGACTGCTCCTTGTTCGTGCCAAGGTCCTTCGCGGTGACGTGCACGATGCCGTTGGCGTCGATGTCGAAGGTGACCTCGATCTGCGGCACGCCACGCGGGGCCGGCGGGAGACCGGTCAGCTCGAACATGCCGAGCTTCTTGTTGTGCGCGGCGATCTCGCGCTCACCCTGGAACACCTGGATCTGCACCGACGGCTGGTTGTCGTCCGCGGTGGAGAAGATCTCCGAACGCTTGGTCGGGATCGTGGTGTTGCGCTCGATGAGCTTGGTGAACACGCCACCCTTGGTCTCGATGCCGAGCGACAGCGGGGTGACGTCCAGCAGGAGGACGTCCTTGACCTCGCCCTTCAGGACACCGGCCTGCAGCGCCGCGCCGACCGCGACGACCTCGTCCGGGTTCACGCCCTTGTTCGGCTCGCGGCCGCCGGTCAGCTCCTTGACCAGGTCCGACACGGCCGGCATGCGGGTGGAACCACCGACGAGCACGACGTGGTCGATGTCGCCGACGGCGATGCCCGCGTCGCGGATGACGTTGTTGAACGGGTTGCGGGTGCGCTCGAGCAGGTCCGCGGTGATCTTCTGGAACTCGGCGCGCGACAGCGTCTCGTCGAGGAACAGCGGGTTCTTGTCCGCGTCCACGGTGATGTACG
Organism: Amycolatopsis sp. NPDC026612; assembly: GCF_040638285.1. NCBI lineage: Bacteria > Bacillati > Actinomycetota > Actinomycetes > Pseudonocardiales > Pseudonocardiaceae > Amycolatopsis > Amycolatopsis sp. NPDC026612. The sequence goes on along the minus strand of NZ_JBEZYB010000019.1, from coordinate 75,759 downwards.
GCAGGTTGATGCTGGCCGAGTTCGAGCTGGACAGCTCGATCTTCGCCTTCTCGGAAGCTTCCCTGATGCGCTGCAGCGCCATCTTGTCCTTGGTCAGGTCGATGCCGTTCGTGGCCTTGAACTTGTCGACCAGCCACTTGACGATGCGCTCGTCCCAGTCGTCACCACCGAGGTGGTTGTCACCGGAGGTCGCGCGGACCTCGACGACGCCCTCGCCGATCTCCAGCAGCGAGACGTCGAACGTGCCACCACCGAGGTCGAAGACCAGGATGGTCTGTTCCTTCTCGCCCTTGTCCAGGCCGTACGCCAGCGCGGCGGCGGTCGGCTCGTTGACGATGCGGAGCACGTTCAAGCCGGCGATCTGCCCGGCTTCCTTGGTGGCCTGCCGCTGGGCGTCCTCGAAGTACGCGGGGACGGTGATCACGGCGTCTGTGATCGTCTCGCCCAGGTACGCCTCGGCGTCGCGCTTCAGCTTCATCAGCACGCGCGCGCTGATTTCCTGCGAGGTGTAGTTCTTCCCGTCGATCTCGGTCTTCCAGTCGGTGCCGATGTGCCGCTTCACGGACCGGATCGTCCGGTCGACGTTCGTCACGGCCTGGTTCTTCGCCGGCTGACCGGTCAGCACTTCGCCGTTCTTGGCGAAGGCGACGATCGAAGGGGTGGTCCGGGAGCCTTCCGAGTTGGCGATGACCGTCGGCTCGCCGCCCTCAAGGACGGCGACGACCGAGTTGGTCGTGCCGAGGTCGATGCCGACCGCTCGCGCCATGGTGCTTTCCTCCTGTGTAAGCAGCTTGCCTGCTATGGTTCTTGACCTGCACGTTCGCCCCCATGTTGAGCGGGGCTCTGGCAAGTTCTATCCGGCCTTCGCACACCTCGTCAAGCCAGACTTGAGTCGGATGCACTCAACCTTTGTATCCAGCCTAACGAGCCGGTTCGGGTTCTTGTTCCCGGGTGGGGTGACCGACCTCGTCCCGATCGGCTGTGACGCCGCTCACGGTCAAGGATCCGGTGGTCAGGGCGGTGGACGCCGGTTCGCCGAGGCGGCCGGACGCGGCCTGGACGTAGCGGCCCGCCGGGGACCGGCAACCCGCCGCGGTCCGGACGCGGCCGGGCGCCGCGCTCCCGGGTGCGCAGTTCACCGGCAGATCGTTCCCCGGCCCGGGGCGACCCCGGTCACCAGGTAGTGCACCTCGGCCGCGCGGGCGCAGGCAGAGTTGAACAGCCCGGTGTGGCCGTCGTCGGTGCGGGTGAGCAGGGCCGCGCCGTCGATGCTCGACGCCAGGCCGCGCGCCCAGGCCAGCGGTGTCGCCGGGTCGTGCACGCCGCCGACGACCAGGATCGGCGGGGCGCCGTGCACGGGGTGGGGCTGGGGTGGGTTCTTCGCCGGGATCGGCCAGCCGGTGCACCCGCTGGTGAAGTCCCAGTACTCCGAGTACCGCCAGCTGTGCGGGGCCACCGTGCGGACCAGCCCGGCCAGCAAGCCCATGTCCGCCGGTCCGGTGAACGGCGAGGGGAAGTCGTGGCAGCCGATCCCCCGGTAGGCGGCGTAGATCGGCGAGAGGAACTGGTTCCGTTCGGTCAGCCCCCGCGCGTCCGGGGCCTCGCCCCCTGCCGCCGCCAGCGCCGTCCCCAGCTCCGGCCAGCCGTCCCGGATGTAGAGGTGGCCGTAGACGCCCGCGGAGACCTCGTCGGCCGTCGCGGCCCGGCCCAGGTCGCTGGACCAGATCCCGCCGCGAGCCGCTCGGGCCACGACGTCGTCGTAGAAGCGGAGGACGTCCTGGCCGTGCAGGGCGCAGCCGGCCGAGCCACGGCACCAGTGCGCGAACCGGACCAGCGCGTCTTCGGTGGCGGCGGCCTCCTCGACGATCGCCTGCCGCAGCGGCCGCGCGTGGTCGATCGCGCCGTCGAGCACCATCGTCCGCACCCGCTCAGGGTGCTTCGACGCGTAGACCGCGCCCAGCTCGGTGCCGTAGGAAAGACCCAGCCACGAGATCTTCGGCTCACCGAGCGCGGCGCGGATCGTCTCGATGTCCTCGGCCGCGCTCTGCGTGTCCGCGTTCGCCAGCAAGGGCCCGGTCCTGGCCAGGCAGTCCGCGCCCGCCTTCCGGTTGTGCGCGACCAGTGCGTCGAACCCCGGCCGGGTCGACGGGAACCGGTCCAGCGCCGGGTCGAACAGCGTCGCGGCGTCACACGTGATGCGGGGCGTGCTGAACCAGTCGCCGCGTGGGTCGAACCCGACGATGTCGAACCGCTGCCGCAGCGGCGCGAGACCCGGCGAGGCCAGCCCGCCGAACTGCGCGAACCCGACGCCTGAACCACCCGGCCCGCCCGGGTTCACCAGCAGCGAGCCGATCCGGTGCGCCGGATCGAGCGCGGGCAGCCGGGCCAGTGCGAGCCGCGCCGACCCCAGCCGGGGCCGTGCGCGGTCGATCGGCACGTCGACCGTCGCGCACTCCGCCGACGGCTCCTGCTGCGTGGCGCACGGGCGCCACGTCAGAGCCGCCGCCGAAGCGACGGCCGGTACCGCCGCCATGACCACGACCGCCGCGACGACCGCGACAACCCGGCGCACGTCCATGATGTGTTTCCTCCCCCTGCACGCCGTCCTTCGGCGTGCTTCCTTCCTAACAGCGACCACCGACAACTCAGGAGCGGCGAGTGGTCCAGGAGGAGAAGAAGAAATCCGGGTTTCCTTGCTGTACAACGACTTCAGCCGGATTACCGACCCACGAAGTCACTCGATAGTGGGAATCCACCGCGACCGGCACCCCCTGCGCCGGAGTTTCCGCCGGCGCGCCCCGCGCGAAGCCCACGACACCGAACATCGCGACCGCCCCCAGCAGCGCCGCCACCAGTACGCGCCGTTCGATCCTGCCCATCGAAAATGCCCCCGTAGTAAGAGAAAGGTCAGGCCGCGCGGACCGTGACGCCGCCGCTTTCGGTGTTCAGGTCCAGCAAGTGCTGGGCCGAACCGTCGGTCGGGACGTCGATCTCGCGGTGCCCGCTGTCGCTGTTGCCCTCGACGCGGTACGGCCCACCCGGCACGGCCAGCTCGATGCTGCCGCTGTCGGCGTGCACCTTCACGTCGTTCGCCTGGGCGAGCGTGAACTCGACTCTGCCGCTGGAGGCCCGCACGTCGACGGGTCCGCGCACCTCGTGGCCGGTGATGCTGCCGGAATCGCTCTGCAGCTGGACTTCACCGACGTTGCGCAGGTCGATCGAGCCGCTGTCCAGCCGGAGCTTCACCGCGCCGGTGACGTCCTCGACGCGGGCGTCCCCCGAGTCGGTGCGGACGTCCACACTCGACACTCCGGCGATGTCCAGCCCACCCGAGTCGACGTCCCCCGTGACGGGCACCCCGGCGGGCACGACGACCTCGAAGTCGACCGTGCAGTTCAGGCCGCACTGGCCGAGCACCAGCTGGTCGCCCTCGACGCGGTAGAAGGCGTCGTCCGGCTGGCTCCGCCAGTGGTACCGGACCGTTTCGTGCACCGTCGACGGCCCGGTACCGGTACGGATCTTCACCGATCCCGAGTCGCCCGCCAGCTTCACGCTGCGGATGGTCTGCGAAACGGTGTGGGTGTTTTCGTAATCCGAACCCCAGCCCCACCCGAGCGCGGTCACCAGGCCGACGCCGATCAGGACGATGCCACCCAGAGCCAGAAGCGGGCGCGCCATGGTCGTTGATCCCCTCAGTTTGTTTCCTCTGCGTGAGAAACGGTATGACGGGGTGAGCGGGCAGTACATGGGGGTATCCCCCCGAAAGACCCTGAGATCCCTCCCTGAGACGCGCGGGAGGAGCCCGGGGCCTAACCTGGCGCAAGTCTCCCGTCCTTGATCAGGAGGATCCATGCCGCAAGCACCCGGCCCGTACGAATCCCTGCCCGACGTGCCGTCGTTCACCCTCCGCAGCAACGACGTCGCCGACGGCGAAACCCTGGCCACGCCTCAGTTGTCCGGCATCTTCGGCGCCGGCGGCGAGGACCGTTCGCCGCACCTGGCGTGGGAAGGCTTCCCGGCGGAGACGAAGAGCTTCGCGGTCACCTGCTACGACCCGGACGCCCCGACCGGCAGCGGGTTCTGGCACTGGGCGGTGTTCAACCTCCCGGCCTCGGTGACGGAGCTGGCGTCCGGCGCGGGAGACGGCTCCGGCCTCCCCGAGGGCGCGGTGACGCTGAAGGGCGACGGCGGGGTCAAGCAGTTCCTCGGCGCGGCGCCCCCGCCCGGGCACGGGCCGCACCGCTACTACTTCGCGGTGCACGCGCTGGACGTCGACAAACTGGACGTACCGGAGGACGCGACGCCGGCGCTTCTCGGCTTCAACATGTTCGGCCGCACCCTGGCCCGCGCGGTGATCACGCCGGTGTACGAGAACAAGGGCTGAGTTTCCGGCGACGGGCCCGGCGCGGCGTCAATCGACGAAGTTCGCCGCGTTGGGCCCCTCGCGCTCCAGGTAGTGACCCTTGGCGTGCTCGGCGAACCCGAACTGCCGGTACAGCCCGTGCGCGTCGGCGGTGTGGAGCATCCAGCGGAACTGCCCGCCAGGACCGTTCTCGATCATCTCCCGCACGATCTCCTTGCCGAGCCCGCTGCCCCGCGCGGAGCCGACGACGAAGACGTCGGCGAGGTACGCGGACGAGACGCCGTCGGAGAACGCCCGCGCGAAGCCGGCCTGCTCCCCGCCGCGGTAGGCGCCGACGACCCGCCACGAGCCGTCGATCGCGGCTTCGACCTGCTCGCGCGTGCGCCAGCGGCCCCAGTAGGCCTCGGTGGAGAGGAACTTCCACACCACGTCGAGGTCCAGCCGCGTCCGGTCGTCGTCGAGCTCGTAAGCACCGAAGGTCCGCATGATCCGAAAATAACCAGGGCGTCAACGCGGTTTCAGCAGGTAATCCACCACCGGCCGCAGTTCGTCCGCCGACGGCGGCTCGTCGTCGATCAGGCCCTGGATGAGCAGCCCGTCGATGCCCGCGAGGAACACCCGGAACGCCACTTCGTCGTCGTGGCGGACCATCGACGTCAGGACGTCCAGCCAGCGGCGCGCGGCCGGACGCAGCTCGGGCTTCCGCGCCGCCAGCAGGTACAGCTCGTACTCCGCCATCGTGCGCCCGCGCCGCGGGCCCAGCGCCTCGGCGAGCAGGCCCGCGACCTCCTCGGCACCGCGTGAACCACGGGACCGGGCCCGGTCGATCATCCAGTAGACCTCGGTCGCCATGTCGCGGGCGCACGAAATGAGCGTCGCGATCAGGAGGTCGTCGAGCGACGAGAAGTGGTACGTCGTGGACGTCGTCGGCACGCCGGCCTCGGCGGCGACCGTCCGGTGGGTGACGCCCGCGACGCCGTCGCGCTCAATGATCCGCAGCGTCGCCGCGATGATTTCGGTGCGCCGCTTCTCGCCACGCGCCTTGCGGCCGTCGACTTGCAGTCTCACCATAGGGTGAAAACTACCTGAACGATCGTCCCAAAACAAAGAGCGACGTACACCACATCGGTGGGACTTAGGCCCACTCCACGGGTTACTCATCAGTAAGGACGGTTAGTCTCCCGGCACCACCACTGCTTTGATCACTGCAGCACCCGGACGAAAGGCACCCGAACGATGGGCGCTCTGCAACTGACGCTCGGCGGGATCTCCGTCGTGCTCGGCCTCGTCGCCTGGGGCATGTTCGCCGCGACGATCGCGCGTTTCGTGCGCGTCATCCGCCTCGGGCAGCCCGACTCGACGCGCAACGGCCCGTTCATGCCCCGCATGAGGACCCTGGTCAAGGAGTTCGCCGCGCACACGCGGATGAACCGCAAGCGCAGCGTCGGCCCCGCGCACTGGCTGGTCATGTGGGGTTTCCTGCTCGGTTCGCTCGCCCTGTTCGAGGCCTACGGCGAGGTCTTCGTCCCGACGTGGGGCTGGCCGGTCCTCGACGACTTCCCGCCGTTCCAGCTGCTCATGGAGCTGCTCGGGCTCGGCACGATCGTCGGCATCCTGGTCCTGATGGCGATCCGGCAGCGCAACCACCCGCGCCGCGCCGACCGTCAGTCGCGCTTCGCCGGCTCCAACTTCAAGTGGGCGTACTTCATCGAGGCCGTCGTCCTCATCGAGGGCATCGGCATCATCGGCGTCCGGGCCGCGAAGTCCGCGCTGAACACGCACGAAGGGCCACTGTGGGCGTCCTTCGTCTCGAACCCGATCGGCCAGCTGCTGCCGGCCAGCCCGAACCTGGTGACGGTCTTCGCGTTCGTCAAGCTGATGAGCGCCACGGTCTGGCTGATCGTCGTCGCACGCACGATGACCATGGGCATCGCGTGGCACCGCTTCAGCGCGTTCTTCAACATCTACTTCAAGCGCGAGGCCGACGGCGGTGTCGCACTGGGTGCGCTCAAGCCGATGATGAGCGGCGGCAAGGTCCTCGACCTCGAGGAAGCCGACCCCGACGAGGACACCTTCGGCGTCGGCAAGATCGAAGACTTCAGCTGGAAGGGCTGGCTGGACTTCTCCACGTGCACCGAGTGCGGCCGCTGCCAGGAGCAGTGTCCCGCGTGGAACACCGGCAAGCCGCTGTCGCCGAAGCTGGTCATCACGCAGCTGCGTGACCACGCCTACGCGAAGGCGCCGTACCTGCTGGCCGGCGGCAAGCGCGACATGGCGGGCGACGAGGTCGGTCTCTCCGGCGAGAACATGTACGCCGGGATCGACGTCCTCGCGATCGCCGAGTCGCAAAAGGCTTTGATCGGCGGCGATGGTGCTTCTGGTGGCGTCATCGACCCCGACGTCCTGTGGTCCTGCACCAGCTGCGGCGCCTGCGTCGAGCAGTGCCCGGTCGACATCGAGCACGTCGACCACATCGTCGACATGCGCCGCTACCAGGTGATGATCGAGTCGTCGTTCCCCAGCGAGCTGAACGGCATGTTCAAGAACCTGGAGAACAAGGGCAACCCGTGGGGCCAGAACGCCAAGGACCGGCTGGCCTGGACCGAAGACCTCGACTTCGAGGTCCCGGTGTTCGACGGCGACATGGGCGACGCCGAGTACCTGTTCTGGGTCGGCTGCGCGGGCGCGTTCGAGGACCGCGCGAAGAAGACGACGCGCGCGGTCGCGGAGCTGCTGCACATGGCGGACGTCAAGTACACCGTGCTCGGCTCGGAGGAGTCCTGCACCGGTGACCCGGCCCGCCGCGCCGGCAACGAGTTCCTGTTCCAGATGCTGGCCCAGCAGAACGTCGAGGTGCTGAACTCGGTGTTCGAGGGCCGCGAGCGCAAGGCCCGCAAGGTCGTCGTGACCTGCGCGCACTGCTTCAACACCCTCGCCAACGAGTACCCGGAGCTGGGTGGCCAGTTCGACGTCGTGCACCACACGCAGCTGCTGAACCGCCTGGTGCGGGAGAAGCAGCTGGTGCCGGTGGCGCCGGTCGCCGAGGACGTGACCTACCACGACCCGTGCTACCTCGGCCGCCACAACAAGGTGTACGAGGCTCCGCGTGAGCTGGTCGGCGCGACCGGTGCGCGGCTGCGCGAGATGCCGCGGCACGGCGACAAGTCGATGTGCTGCGGCGCCGGCGGCGCGCGGATGTGGATGGAAGAGAAGATCGGCAAGCGGATCAACGTCGAGCGCGTCGACGAGGCGCTCGGCACCGCGCCGTCGAAGATCGCCACCGGCTGCCCGTTTTGCAAGGTGATGCTGAACGACGGCCTCACCGCGCGGCAGGCCGACGGCAGCGCGAGCGAGAAGGTCGAGATCGTCGATGTCGCGCAGATGCTGCTCGAGGCGGTCAAGCGGAAGCCGGAACCGAAGCCGGTTGCGCTCGGGGCGCCGTCACTCGCGGAGGAGTGACACAGTTCTCGAAAACGCACGGCCCCGGTCAGGACTTCCTGACCGGGGCCTTTTCCATGGTCGGAAACTTTCGCGGCACTGACGATTTCGTAGCCATTCCGCTACCCGTTGTCACCGCTGTTGCGCCTGCCATCAGGCCTGCTAGCTGGGGGTTCGGCGTGGTAATCGTTTTCCTGAAAAACGTTCATGATAATCACCGAAATGGCCCATCAAGTGAAGGACAAACGAAGACCTGAACCCTGGACAAGCGGCGTATCCTGGGATTTCCTCGCCGCCGCCGTTGCCAGCGAGGCACCTTTGACGATCACGGAAACAGGGGGCGGCACGGATGCGCGAGGACCGGCGGACCACGACGACCGGCCGACACGCTCTTCGTCCCACCCCGGACGAGCACCGGGTGTCCGCGGCCCCTGCCGTCCCGGACCACGTGCCCACCCAGCGGACCCTCGTGCGCCCGTACGTCCTCACGCGCGGCCGCACGCAGTCACGCCGGCACCTCGCGATCGAAGCGCTCGTCTCGACGCGGGCCGGCGCGCACTGGAACGGCGCCCGGCTGACCGGTGAGTTCCGCTCGGTGCGCACGCTGTGCCACCAGCCGCGCTCGGTCGCCGAGGTCGCGGCCACGCTGAGCGTGCCGCTCGGCGTCGTCCGCGTGCTGCTGGACGACATGGCCGAACAAGGCCTGGTCACCATCCACGACAGCCGGCCCGGCGCCGACGGCCGTCCCGCGATGGCTCTCATGGAACGCGTTCTGCACGGCCTGCAGCGCCTCTGACCATTACGCTCACCAGGGTGAGTGAGGAAGAATCCGGGAACTCCGGTGGCGAAAGCACCCTGACCGTCCTGCTCGCCGGCGGCGTGAACCTGGCGATCGCCGTGATGAAGCTGATCGCGGGGATCATCACCGGCTCGGGCGCGATGCTGTCCGAAGCGGCGCACTCGGTGGCCGACACGATCACCGAGGTCCTGCTGCTGACCGCACTGAAACGCTCCGCGCGGCCGGCCGACCGCGTGCACCCCTTCGGCTACGGCAAGGAACGCTACTTCTGGTCGCTGCTCGCGGCCGTCTCGATCTTCGCCTCGGGCGCGATGTTCGCGCTCTACGAAGGCGTGTCGACCATCCTCGGGCACGGCGAAGCGCAGAGCACGTCGATCCTCAGCTACATCGTCCTGGCCGTGGCGTTCCTGCTCGAGGGCACGTCCTGGCTGCAGGCGGTGCGCCAGGTCGTCCGGGAGTCGAAGGCCGAGAACCGCTCCCTGTGGACCTACCTGCGGCTCATCGACGACCCGACGCCGAAGACCGTGCTGTTCGAGGACTCGGCCGCGCTGGTCGGCCTGCTGCTCGCGTTCGGCGGCATCGGGCTGCACCAGCTCACCGGCTCGGAGATCTGGGACGGCATCGCCTCGATCGCCATCGGCCTGCTGCTCGCCTGCGTCGCCTACCTGCTCGGCCGCACCAACCGCGGCCTGCTCGTCGGGCGCCAGGCCGACCCGACGCTCGTCCGCGGCATCCGCGACCACCTGTCCGCCGCGCCGGAGATCGAAACCGTCGTGGATCTGCAAACCATGCTGATGGGCACCGACCAGGTGCTGGTCTGCTCCCGCGTGGACTTCGACGACTCGCTCGGCGCCGCCGACCTCGAACGCGCGTGCGTCCGGCTCGCGTCCGAACTGGAGGAGACGTTCCACGACGTCACCGAGGTCTTCATCGAGCCGGTGCCGCGGTCGGATCCCGAATTGCGGGCGACGGTGCTGGCGCGCTACGGCGACATCGCCGAACGGTGGAGCAAGAGCCAGTGATCCGGCCAACCTCAGCAGCTCAGTAGCCGAAGTCCTGCACCCAGTACCAGCCCGCCGTCGTGACGCCGACGCCGATCTTCTTGAGCGAGCAGTTCAGGATGTTCGCGCGATGGCCTTCGGAGTTCATCCAGGAGTCCATGACCTGGGCCGCCGACGTCTGCCCCTTCGCGATGTTCTCCGCGCCCGGCTTCGGGTAACCGGCGGTCTTGATGCGCTGGTCGAACGTCGTGCCGTCGGGGCTGGTGTGGGAGAAGAAGTTGCCGGCCGACATCTGGTCGCTGTAGTCCTGCGCGGCCTTCGTCACGTGCGATTCCTCGGTCAGCGGATCGCAGCCGGCCTTCGCCCGCTCGTCGTTGACCAGTGCGATGACCTGGGCGGCGGTCGAAGGCGCGATGCGAGCCGCGGCCTTGGTACTCGGTGGCGGCGGCGCTTCGGACGTCGTCGGTTGCGGCTGTGGCGCCGCGGACGTCTCGGTCGGCGTGGGTGCCGCGCTGGAGGTGGCCGAGGCGGGGGCCGAGGTAGTGGGCGCGGCAGGCTGACCGGGGGTGGTGGTCGGGACCTGACCGCCGGCGAGGTCGGTTCCGCTGCCGCTGCCGGCTCCGGCGCGCGCGTTCGGCAGGACGAGCGCCGCGGCGCCGAGCTCGGCGGTGTTTCCTTCCGCGGTGGCCATCCAGGTGCCGGCCGCGGCGGAGAAAACGCCGAGCAACACACTGAGTGACACCATCACCACGTGAGCACGTTCACCAATGGGGGACACGGCGCAGGAACGTATCACGGAACGATTACAGCGAGAACCCTACGACCGCACTGGTCACATTTCCCGGGCCCACCTTATCGGTGACGGGTACGAATTCCGCGGCAATCGGACGCTTCCGCGTTACTCCATTCAGCCGCTTCGCACGACGAAGGTGGCTTCACCGGACGCGGTCACCGGGCGGTCCGTGGGGTCCTCGCCGGACGCGGTCGCCTTGCCCGTGAAGCCTTCCTTGCCCGCGGTCGTCGTGCAGGTGTACGAGATTTCGGCGTCCACGGCCAGTTCCGGCACGGTGTGCGCGCACGACGGCGTGTGGTCGTCCACGACCGTCACGTCGGCGAGCGGGACGTCACCGGTGTTCTTGACCAGGACGGAAAACGTGACGGTGCCGCCTTCCCGGACCTCGTACGGCGTCGCGTCCTTCATCACGGCGATTTCGGGGTGGACGACGTCGACTTTGGTGTCACCGGCCGAATGCACGGTGCGACCACCCGGATCTGTTGCGGTCACTTCGGCGGCTTCCGAGAAATCGTCCCCGGGCGCCTTGCGGGTGCAGGTGTAGGTCTTCGCCGCTCCGGCCGCCACGGTGTCGAACTCCTTCGCGCAGGGCGACTTTTCGTCCACAATGGACACGGTGGTCAACGGGACGTCGCCGGTGTTGCGCACGACGACCGTGAAGGTGACTTCGTCGCCTACGCGCACTGTCTTGGGCGCCGCGTCCGTCGTCAGCTTCACGGCCGGGTGGATGACGTCGAGCTTGTCGGTGTCCCCCGCCACCAGCGGCGGGCCGACTGGTGCGGTCGCCGTGGCCCTCACCGTGCTGACGACGTCGTCGGCCGGGGCGGTCGTGGTGCAGTCGAACTTCTGCGTGGCACCGGCTTCCAGCTCGGCGAAGGTCTTGGCGCAGGACGGCTCGCCGGTGACGTTCACGGCGGTCAACGGCCCGTCACCGGTGTTGGTCACCGTGACGGTGAACGTGACGGAGTCGCCCGGCCGGAAGGGACCACCGTGGACGTCCTGGGCGACCGAAAGGCCGGGGTGCAGCACGGTGTACGACGCGTCGTCGGTCGCGCTGACCTGACGATTCGTCGGATCGGTTCCGGTCGCGGTGGCGGAGCTCACGAAACTGTCGGTGCCCGCGTTTACTGTGCAGGAGTGGCGCTGCCGGGCGCCGGGGAGGAGGGTGCCGATGGACTGAGCGCACGCCGGAGTGCGACTGTCCACAAGAGACACACCGGTCAGCGGGACATCGCCGGTGTTCGCGACGACGAGCGTGAACGTCACCCTGTCGCCTTGCCGGACCTGCGCGGGCGCGGCGTCGTTCGTGATGGTGACCGCCGGGTGGATGACATCGACCGGGACCTCGGCGGCGGCCGTCACCGGACGGTGCGTGGCGTCGGTACCGATCACTTTCGCGGCGGCGGCGAAATCGGCTTCGCCGACGGCTTCGGTGCAGCTGTAGGTGCGCTTTTCCTGCGGTTCGAGCCGCCCCAGGGATTTGGTGCAATCCGGAGCCAGCCGATCTGCCACGGCGACGTCTTGGAGCGCGCTGTCGCCGGTGTTGGTGACGGTGATCATCGACGTCACGGTGTCACCGACGCGGACGACCTTTGGGTCGGCGGTCCTGGTGATCGCGACCGCGGGGTGGATGACGTCGACGGAGGCGGAGACGGAGGCGGTGACGTCCGGGCCGACCGGCGGCGTGGCGGCGAGCCTGATGGTGCGGGTGACGTCGTCGGCCGGGGCGGTGGTGGTGCAGGCGAAGTCCCGGGTGGCACCGGGTTCGAGGGCGCCGTCGATGGCCTGGGTGCAGCTGGTCGCGGCGGCGGCGCGGGTGGTCGATGCGGTGACTCGCGTGGCTGGGGTCGGCGTGTCCGTGGCTGGCGTGGACGTGGCTGGCGTGGCCGTGGGCGGCGTGTCCGTGACCCGGAGGCTGGTCAGGGGCACGTCGCCGGTGTTGCGGACCGTGATCCGGAACGGCACCTTGTCGCCCTCGCGGAACGGGCCGCCCGTGACCTCCGCGGTGAGCGCGGCGGCCGGGTGCTGCACCGCGAACGCGGCCTCGGCGGCCGCCGTCACCGGCCGGGTGGTCGGGTCGGTGCCCGTCACCGTCGGCTTGTTCGCGAAGCCGGTGGGGCCCGCGATCGTCGTGCACGCGTACTCCTGCTGCGCCTGCGGCTGGAGCGTGCCGAGCTGCTTCGCGCACGTGGCGACCGCGCCGTCCGTCACCGTGACGTCGGTGAGCGGTGCGTCGCCGGTGTTGGCCGCGGTGATCGTCCAGGTCACCGGGTCGCCTTCGCGGACCTGGGCGGGTGCCGCGCGCACGGCCAGCCTGACCGCCGGGTGGATGACGTCGACCACCGCATCGTCGGTGACCTTCACCGCGCGGCCGAGCTGGTCCTTGCCGGTGGCCGCGGCCGTGGTGGCGAAGTCGTCCGCCGGGGCCGGTGCGGTGCAGGTGTAGCGGACCGTCCGGCCCGGTGCGAGCGCGCCGATCGCCTTGGCGCACGCCGGGACGGTGGCGTCGGCGACGGCCACTTCGGTCAGCGGCGCGTCGCCGGCGTTGGCGACGGTGATCGTGAAGGTGATCGGGTCGCCGGGGCGCGCGACGGCGGGGGTGGCGTCCTTGGTGAGCGTCAGCACCGGGGTGATCACCGTGACGGTGGCCGACGCGGTGGCGGTCACCGGCCGGCCGGCCGGGTCGGTTCCGGTGGCGGCCACCTGGGAGGTCGTGGTCCGGGACGGGTTCGCGGTGCACGTGTACGTCTGCGTCGCGCCCGCGGCCAGGCCGGCGAAGGTGCGCGAGCACGACGTCGTCGTGTCGTCGGTGATCTTCACCGGGGCGAGCGGGCTGTCGCCGGTGTTGCGCACCGCGACCGTCCAGGTGACGGCGTCGCCCGCGTGGATCACCGGCGGGTCCGTGGTCTTGGTGACCTCGACAGCCGGGGCGATCGTCGGCGCGGGCGCGTCGGCGGTAGCCATGACGGGCTTGCCGAGCTCGTCGGTGGCCACCGCGTTCGCCGTGTTGACGCCGTCCGCGATCGGTGCCTTCGCCGTGCACGTCGTCGTGCGGCTTTCGCCCGGCGCAAGCGCGCCGGCGAGCGCGCACGAAGGCGTCTTCGGGTCGGCGACCTGGAGGCCGGACAGCCCGGCGTCGCCGGTGTTCGTGACCTTGATCGTGAAGGTCGCGACATCACCGGCGCGGTACGCGGGCCGGTCGGCCGTCTTCGTCAGGCCCAGGGCCGGGTGCAGGACGTCGACGTGGGCCTCGGCGTCGCCGTCGAGCGGGTCGCCGAGGGAACTCGTGCCGGTTGCCCTGGCGGTGTTCGTGAAGTCGTCGGACGGCGCGGTTCCGGTGCACGTGTAGGTGACGGTCTGGTGCGGGGCCATCGCGCCGAGCGGTTTGGCGCAAGCCGGGACGGCTTCGTCGGCGACCTCGACACCGGACGCCGGGACGTCGCCCGGGTTGGTCACGACGACGGCGAACGTGACCGGCTCGCCGGCGTGCGCCTTCGGCTGGGTCGCGCGCACGGCGATCTGGAGTTCGGGCACCGGCACCGAAAACGCGAGGTTCTGCGCGAGCACGGCGTCGCCGCTGGTGACAACGCCGAGCTTCGCGCTCGTCGCGCCGGCGGGGATGCTGTCGACGTTGAACGCTTTCGCGTCGACGCTGAAATTGTTCTTCGCGCCCGGTGCCGCGACGTTGTCGGCGTTGGAGATGAAGAAATTCGACGTGCCGCCGGTCGCGGGCTCGGCGGCCGGGGTGCCGTCGACCAGGAACTGGTCACCGGAGGCACCCCAGTCGCCGTCGTAGGCGGTGACTCCGAGGTGCGCGTCGGCGGTCGCGGCCCGGAAGCCGGTGACCGTTGTCTCCACGGGCGCGGCGCCGGGGGTCTGCCGGACGTGCCCGTCGTAGACGACCACCTTGCGCTTGTTCGGCGCGTAGTCCGCGTTGCGCTCCGGGTAGGCGTAGACGAGCGCGATCGACCAGCCGCCGGCGCAGTCGAAGCCCTGGGGAGCCCAGACATTGCCGACCGTCACGTCCAGCACCGCCGGAGCACTCGCGAACTCGCCGGTCACGTCGGCGTGAGCCGAGTAGTAACTCCCGTCTTCGGCGTACCCCGAAGGCGCGACGTCGACGGGTTTCGCGCTGCCGGCGGAAAGCCGGACGTTCTGCTTCGCCGCCGTCCCGGGTGGGGAAACCGCGCGGGCGCCGCACGTCAGGCTGCCCGCCCAGTTCAGGCGGGCGAAGACGACTTTCGCCCCGGGCGGGATGCTCACCGACGCACTGGCCGAGTCGAACGTGCCCGGGTCGGCGTCGACGTCGGCCCACTGCATGAAGAAGTCGTCGTTGGCCAGGGTGTCCTTGCGGTCGGCGGTGTTCGCGCACGCCGTGGGGGTGGCGACCGTCCCGGCGCTCGGCGCGCCGTCGGCGGCGACCGGGCAGCGCAGGACGCCGTTGCCCGCGTAGAGGAAGTCGCCGTAGACCACGGCGTCGTAGCCCACCGCGAACGGCGGGGCACCGGCCGCGCCCGCCGCCGGCACGAAGGCCGAGGCCAGGAAGACCAGTGCCAGAACCAGAAGTGGGCGAAGCGGTCTTGCGGGCAACGGCACTCCTCGCCACCTCCGGGGCCGAGACGACCTTGGGAGCGTGGCACGAGCGCCGGTTTTACGCCTTCAAACTCACTCGTTCGTGGACTCGGTCAGCTTCGCGGTCGATTCGTGGGTGAGGACGGTGGCCGCCTCGACGAACCCGATCACGGTCCGGAGCTCGTCGTCGGTGTAGCGGTCGCAGAGCTCGTACATGCCCTTGACCAGGTGGTCCCAGAGGTGCACGCCGCTCGCGATGGCCTGCAGGTCGAGCGCGATGAGGATCTTGCGCCGATCGTCCGGGTGCCGCTCGCGGTTGACGATGCCCTTGTGCTCCAGCCGGTCGATCATCGCCGTCACCGACGCGGGCGCCAGCCCGGAGAGCCGCGCGAGATCCTTCGGCGTCTGCGGCCCGAACCGCGCGAGGTAGTCCAGGACCTTGCTCTCCACCGCCGACAGCCCCCGGGTCTCGGAGATCGCGGTGTGGAACATGACCGTCTCCGTCGACAACTCCCGCGACCTGAGCAGGACTTCTTCGACGAGTTTCGCTCGCTCGCTTGACACGGCGTCCAGCCTAGCCCACTGTTTAGTTCGACAGAACGAATTACTTTCTAAGATTTTCGAGGAGACGAACAAGATGACCCGAGCACTGATCATCGGCGGCGGCGTCGCGGGCACGATCACGGCCATCGCCCTGCACGAAGCCGGGCACGAGCCGCTGGTGTTCGAGGCGTACGACCGCACCGCCGAGGGTGTCGGCGCGTTCCTGACGCTGGCGGTCAACGGCCTGGACGCGCTGCTCCCGCTGGGCCTCAAGGACGTCGTCCGGAGTGCGGGCTTCGACTCGCCACGGATGTCGATCGGCCTCGGCAACGGCATCCGGCTCGCCGAATTCCCGCTGGGTGGCGCCCTCCCGGACGGCACCGTGAGCCAGACCGTGCTGCGCTCCGACCTCTACGTCGCGTTGCGCGAGGAAGCCACCCGGCGCGGCATCCCCGTCGAGTACGGCAAGCGCCTGATCGGCGCGAGCCAGCCAAGCGGCCACGTCAGAGCGGACTTTTCGGACGGCTCGCACGCGGAGGGCGACCTCCTGATCGGCGCCGACGGCCTCCGCTCGCGGGTGCGCACGATCATCGACCCGGACGCGCCGTCACCGCGGTACGTCCCGCTGCTGAACACCGGCGGGTTCGCCGAAGGCCTGCACCTGCCCGACGAGCCGGGCGTGCTGAACATGGTCTTCGGCAAGCGGGTGTTCTTCTGCCACGTCGTCAGCACGGACGGCCGCGTCTGGTGGTTCGCGAACCCGGCCCGCAAGACCGAGCCGACCGCGTCCGAACTGGCCGCGCTCGCCGGCGAGAAGCTGCGCGCCGAACTGCTGCACCTGGTGGCGCGCGACCGGACGCCGGCCACCGAGATCATCCGCGCGACGCGGGAGATCTACCCGGCCTGGCCGACGTACGACTTCCCGACGGTCCCGGTGTGGCACCGCGGCCGCATGGTGATCATCGGCGACGCGGCGCACGCGACGTCACCGGCGGCGGGCCAGGGCGCGTCGATGGCCATCGAAGACGCCGTCACGCTGGGCAAGTGCCTCCGGGACGTGCCGGACGTCGAACGCGCGTTGAGCACGTACGAGAGCCTGCGGCGCGAGCGCGTCGAGGCGGTGGTCGCGGCCGGCAAGCGCAACGGCGACAGCAAGGTGATCGGCCCGGTCGGGCGGGTCGTCCGCGACTTCTTCATCAAGCGGGTGTTCTCGAAGCCGTTCGACGAGGACCCGAACGCCTTCATGTGGAACCACCACATCGACTGGGACGAGAAGGTCGCGGCTTAGCGCCAGGTGTCCACGCGGTGGAAGTTCTTGTACGCCCGGCTCGGGGTCGGGCCGCGCTGCCCCTGGTAGCGGGACCCGGCTTCACTGGAGCCGTACGGGTGTTCGGCCGCGCTCGAGAGCCGGAAGATGCACAGCTGGCCGATCTTCATCCCGGGCCAGAGGGTGATCGGCAGGTTGGCGACGTTCGACAGCTCCAGGGTGATGTGCCCGGAGAAGCCGGGGTCGATGAAGCCGGCGGTCGAGTGCGTGAGCAGCCCGAGGCGGCCGAGCGACGACTTGCCTTCGAGGCGGCCGGCCAGGTCGTCGGCCAGGGTGACGAGCTCGAACGTCGAGCCGAGGACGAACTCGCCGGGGTGCAGCACGAAGGGCTCGTCGCCCTCCTTCTCGACCAGCGACGTCAGCTCGTCCTGCTGCAGCTGCGGGTCGATGTGGGTGTACTGGCTGTTGTTGAAGACCCGGAAGAACCGGTCGAGCCGGACATCGACACTGGACGGCTGGACCATGCCGGCGTCGAAGGGGTCGATGCCGAGCCGGCCGGCGTCGAGCTCTTTGCGGAGGTCACGGTCACTGAGCAGCACGGCCCGAAGCCTATCCGGTGGGTTCAGGCGGCCCGCATGTGCTGCGCGTAGGTGGTGTCGGGCGCGAAGGCCTTCTCGAGCCGCTTCACGTAGCCGCGGCGCCCGGCCTCGCCGATCCGTTCCTGCAGCGCGGTGGCGCCGGGGATGAACCGCCGCACGGTCTCGGCCGCGAAGTTGACGCCCGCCACGGCGACGATCGCGGCCTGCGCGACCGGGTCGTTCGGCAGGCCGAGGAAGTCGGCGTTGGTCTTGCCGAGCACGAGCCGGCTGATCGACGAGTGCACGGCGACCGAGACGTGTGAGAGCACCTTGCCGACGGCCCCGCGTCCCTCGCCGACGGCGGCGTTGGCCTCGATCAGCGCCTTGGCCAGGCGCTTGGAGTCGTCGTCCGGGATGAACTCGGTCGCGGCGAGCAGCCACAGCAGCCGCCAGGCGTCCTCTTCGCCGGTGGGCAGCAGCTCGTCGTCGACGCCCATGAGCCAGCCGATGTAGCGCCAGAGGTGCAGGATGTCGCCGCGCTCGCGGGCGGAGTAGCGGAGGCCCAGCAGTTGCGTGCCGAAGACGTAGACGAGCGAGAACAGCAGAAGCGTCCCGGCGGTCTGCACCTGGTTGACGGGCCGGTCCCAGGCCGCGTAGTCCCAGTCGTCCCGCCGGTTCATGGCGGCGCGCACGTGGGCGTGCACCAGCCGGATCCGCAGCGCGGAGGCGTAACCCCGCGCCCCGTGCCCGAGGGCACCGGGCGTCGTGACGTCGATCCACCAGGCGGCCGTCTCAACGAGCCGTCTCGTGGCCTTGTACTCGATCTCACCGGTGCCGACCAGGGATTTCGTGGCGCGCGAGGCGAGGTAGCCGCCCATCAGCGACATGTCCCCGAGCGGGAAGAGACCCAGGAGACCGGCCCGGGTGATGGCTTTCGCACCGCGCTCGAGCCGCTCGTCGTCGACCCAGTAGGGCTTGGCGTCGACCTGGTCGAAGAAATCCTTGAGCGACCCGGGAGCATCGACGCCGTTCTTCAGTGCGTCTTCGAAGAGCCGGCGCCCCTGCCCCTTCGGCTGCTGCGCCATCCAGGCGACGACATCGTCCGCCAGCCGGTCCTCGACCTGGGCGAACTCCCGCAGCCGCGCGACCTGCCGCTCGTCACCCCGGATGTCACCTTCGATGAACAGCCGCTGGGCCAGCCGGAACCCGCCGTGCCGGAACAGCTCGGGCTCGTCCATGGGCTCACCTCCGGAGTAGACAACAAGTGTTGTCACTTTACGCACAAGAGTCAAGCAGGGAGGGTCCTGGACAAGGGGATCACGTTGCCGTGTATGCTGGCGACGCACTGCGGATGTAGTTCAATGGTAGAACATCAGCTTCCCAAGCTGAATACGCGGGTTCGATTCCCGTCATCCGCTCTCAGCAGAAGACCCCGATCGAGCCATTGCCGGTCGGGGTCTTCTGCTGTGCGCTCCTATCCCGCGCCGGACCCTATCGGCGCTACGGTGGAGGACCGCCCATGACCGGAGGGTTCATGCCGCCTGCCGACAACGCTCTCACCGCCGCCATCATCGGCAGTTTCCGTCAATTCTACGAGCAGATACTGGAAGCTTGGCAGACGATCAGCGCAAGCGGAATAACTATCACCAGCCCACTCGGCTCTCGCGTGATAACCGCAGGAATTCCTTTTATTCGCTTCGAGAGCGACGACGAAGCATTGGACGACGCTGCGATCCAGACGCTGGCGCTCCATCGAATTCTTCGCGCGGACCTCGTCTACGTCGTTGCACCAACTGGCTACATCGGACGGACAACGTGTTACGAGATCGGACGGATAATACAAGCAGGAAAATCGATTTACTTTAGCGAATTACCGAAGGATCTCCCCTTGCGAGTAAACAAGGAACGGATCACAACGCCATCACAACTGGTCAGCCTGGCCACACGCAAGGAAATTCGTCCCCTCTACGCCGACGAACCGAGCCCCTACGCAGAATGGGAAAGACGCCTGCTCACCGGCGATTACCTGGACACCTGACCGTCCGCCCTGCCGAACCGACGATCGCGATCCAGCCGCCGCCAGGGTATCATCCTGACAGGGGAAGGTGATGCGATGGCCAACGAGGACCTGGAAAAGTCAAGTCGTCACCATGGTCCGAGCAGCGAGCAGAACAAACCGCCTTATGTCTTAATTTCCTATGCACACGCAGATGAGGCTCACGACGAAGCTGTGCGACATTTGGCTCATCTTCTCCGACTCAACGGCGTCGAGGCAGAACTCGATCTCTACGCCGCGCGGCACCGGCAAGACTGGGCAGCTTGGCACCAGCAGCATATCACCAGGGCGAATTTCGTCCTCATCATTGCGTCTTCCGAGTACAAGAAGCAAGCCGAAGGTGACGAGACGACGAGCCAAGGCCGCAGCGTTTATTGGGAATCTCTCCTAATCCGCGACGAAATATACCGCGACCGTCAGGTGGCCTTGCGGAAGTATCTTCCTATCATCCTACCGGGCCACTCAGCCGAAGAACTCCCTGCATGGCTCAACCCGAGGACTGCCACTTCTTACTCCGTCGAAGAAATGTCAGAAGAGGGGATAGTAAACCTCCTCCGAGTCATAACCAACCAGCCAGAAGAGCAAGAGACAGCTATCGGCGCAACTCCCCTTTTACTGCACGCTCCTTCTGTCGAACCTCATCAAGAGCGCAGCGACACCCTACAAATACCTACCGTTACGACCGAAGACTCCCACTTGCTGGCACCTCTCCCCGGAATATTCTTGCACTACTTCGACCCACATTTCCTTAGTGAAGTATCCGTCGGCAGGAACGTCGAGCGTGTCAACGTCGAGGCAAGACGAGCAACCCAGCTAGCGATCCTAGCCGCGCAGGCCGTGTACGTGCCGGCCGCGAGTTACCTGGAATCAGATCTTTGCACGCAAATTGTCAACAATTACCAATCACTGTTCGAACTCGGCCAGGTTGTCTTGGTCGGCAGTGAAGCCAACCTGATCGACTTCGCCACTTTGAAGATGCTTCAGTACGAAGAAGGCGGGCAGCGCCACGCCAAGTATCGAGCAGCACTTGGCCGGCAAGACGAAACGCCACCGTTTCGAACCCGGCAAAGATCAGCCACCACAGACATCCGAAAGGCATGGTGGCGCGGCCTCACGGATCTCGGACGTTTCACCGAGGGGATAGCGCCCAGTCAGGTATCAGACCTCGAAGAGCGTTGGGCTGACGTACCCGGAGCCCTGGCCGGACGAGCCTTTACGCCCGAGTACGCTGTTCTTGCCCTGTATGACTCAACAAGAATCTCAGACGTGCAGAACATCATCGCCAAGCGTGCTGGATCGTACATCAACCGCCACTACACTCAGAGCTACGTCGATGAACTACAAGTAGGCGTAGTCACCGATCTCAACTACTTGCACAGTCCACACGTGCCATCAGCAGGCGTCAACTTGCCTTTCAAGGCTGCCGTTCGCGCACTAACAGAGGCGGGATGCGCAGAAAGGGTGTTCAACGCTTCGCCGATCGAACTGGTCAATCTACGAGCAGACAACTCCATCACTCGAGCATTCGTCAGCGCGTTCCAGAAATCGATTCACACCAGCTCGGATTGAAGCGCAGTCCGCCATGTGCCAAAATCAACCGATCGCGGCGCGGATAATTCCGTAAGCAGTGGCTGCACATCGCCGTTGAGACAATGGACACCCCATGCGCTGAGCTCCTCGAAGTACGCATCCGGCATTCCGTGCAACAGGAATACCTTTCGATCGTCCGCGAAAGCTACGCTGATCTCAGCGAAAGAGTTCGGACCAATATAATTGTCAGCCTCCGGACGGTGCGCGTTCACAACGAGGATCGCAACTGTGTCCTCGCTCCGTATTTTGTTCATGTGGTCACGTGAGGCTTCTCTTTTTCGACGATTCCTGGCTTCAACACTTGAGCACGTATGGAACTCATCCGAAGAGGGGGTGACAACCTCAATACCGGCATCTTCGATCACTGAAGCAATCCTCGACATGAGGTCGAGCGACTTCATCGATCCGCAAATGACGACGGTTCCGCGTTGTCGGCGATCGCTGGTCACGCAAGAACCTCCTTGGGCCCCGTACTCGACAAAATAGCCTCCTGCGCCGTTTCAGGCCAAGATCGCCATATGACGATCACTCGTTCGACCCGCTCCCGGACATGGTGACACGAGCACCAATTGACGCGTCAGTTGACACGCCGAGTACCACACGGCGACCCAGCCTTGCCAGGCCGATCAGCTAATTCAGGGGGTCTGACCCTATTCGGGCTCGCAAATGCGCCGCGTGAGCCGCGGGAAGGCCGGTTTCCTCCGCCCGGGCCAACGCCTCCAAAGCCACCGGGGAACCCAAGCGGTGCAACAACTCCGCCCGCGACGCATGCCACCACGGGTAGTCCGACAGCCCCGGCAATCCGTCCACCAGCGCCAAAGCCGCCGACGGGCCGTCCCGTTCCGCCACCGCCGCCGCGCGGTTCAGGCGGACCACCGGTGTGTCCTGGACCGACAACAGCACGTCGTACCAGGAGATCACCGCGTCCCAGTTCGTCTCCTCGTACGCCGGCGCGAGGTCGTGGCAGGCGGCGATCGCCGCCTGGACCACGTATGCGTTCGGTACCGATGGGGTCCGGCGCAGGCCGCGGCCGACCAGCTCGACGCCTTCCTTGATCAGCGCTGCGTCCCACCGCGAACGGTCCTGCGAAGAGAGCAGCACCGGCGAGCCTGCCGCGTCGAACCGGGCCGGGCGGCGGGCGTCCTGCAGCAGCACCAGGGCCAGCAGGCCCAGCGCCGTCGGCTCGTCCGGCATCAGCGAAACCAGCAAGCGCGCCAGGCGGACGGCTTCGGCGGCCAGTCCCGAGCGGCCCGTGTAGCCCTCGTTGAAGATCAGGTACACCGTCGACGCCACGCCGGCCAGCCGCGACGGCAGCTCCTCCGCCGAAGGCACCCGGTACGGGATGCGGGCCGTGGCGATCTTCTGCTTCGCGCGTGTCAGCCGCTTCGCCATCGTCGCTTCGGGCAGCAGCAAGGCGCGGGCGACCTCCGCGGTCGACAAACCGCCCAACGTCCTGAGCGCCAAAGCGACCTGAGCGTCCAGCGACAACGCCGGGTGACAGCACGTGAAGACCAGCCGCAGCAGGTCGTCGCGGACCGAGACCGGGTCCGGAGACGGCTCGACGACGGGCATGGCGACCGCCTCCTTCCCGAGCCGCTTGGCCTCGCGCCGGACGACGTCCACCGCGCGGTGGCGGGCCGCGACCAGCAGCCAGCCGCGGGGGTTGGCGGGGACGCCGTCGCGCGGCCACGTCTCGAGGGCGCGCACGACGGCGTCCTGCACCGCGTCCTCGGCCAGGTCGACGCTGCCGGTGACGCGGACCAGCGTGGCCAGTACCCGGACGCCCTCGTCCCGGACCAGCCGCGCGACCGCGTCCCCGGCGCCGGTCACTTGCCGAAGTCGACGACCGGCCGGACCTCGATGGCGCCGTCCCAGGCGCCCGGGATCCGCGCCGCGACCTTGACGGCCTCGTCGAGGTCCGCGCATTCGAGCAGGTAGAAGCCGGTGAGGGCTTCCTTCGTCTCCGCGTACGGGCCGTCGCTGGTGACGACGTCGCCGCCCTTGCCGCCGGTGACGCGGACCGTCGTCGCGGTCGCCGTCGGGTACAGGGCCGCGCCGCCGCGGATCACCGCCTGGGCCCCCGCACCGAACTCGTCGTAGTCCTTCATCAGGTCGGTGGCCTCGGGCCGGGTCGGGTCGACGTCGGAGGCGTAGATGATCGCGGCGTACTGGGGCATGGCTGCTCCTCACAGGTCCTGACCGGCGCCGATCGCCGGTTCTCACTGTAAGGACGAACGGGCGAAGCCGCGCCGGGACACTTGTCGCGAAGAAAGTCCGGCGGGCAGGGTGAACCCATGGGAGAGCCTGCGCTGTTCGGTCCGGACTTCGATCGCGACCCCTCACCCGCCTACGCCTGGCTGCGTGAACGACCGCCGCACCGGCTCGCCTTTCCCACCGGCACCTGGGCCTGGCTGATCACCCGGTACGACGACGCCGTCACGGCGCTCAACCACCCCGCCCTGGTCAAGTGCCCCTCCGCCGGCAACGAAGACTGGCAGCGCTCGGGCATGGGCCTGCCGCTCGACCACCGGCCGTCGCTCGCGTCGAACATGATCAACACCGATCCGCCCGAGCACACCCGGTTGCGGCGCGCCTGCGCCGGCGCGTTCGGCCCGCGCCGGATGCAGCACCTGCGCGAGCGCGCCCAGCGGGTGACCGACGAGCTGATCGACGCCGTCGAAGGGCGGGGGCATGGCGATCTCGTCACCGACCTCGCCTACCCGCTGCCGATCGCGATCATCTGCGACCTGCTCGGAGTGCCCGGGTCCTACCGCGAAGACGTGCACGAGTGGTCCCTGGTCATCGACTCCGCCGACGACACCGACGGCTCGAAGGTCCGCGAAGCCACGGACCTGGTCACGGAGGAGGCCACGGGCACGCTCTCCGCGGACGAGGTGACGTCGACGGCGTTCCTGATCCTGATCGGCGGCCATGAAACGACCGTCGGGTTGATCGCCACCGGCGCGCTCGCCCTGCTGACCCACCCCGGCGAAGCGGCGAAGGCACGCCAGGATCCTCAGCACCGCGCCGCCGTCATCGAGGAGACGCTCCGGCTGCACGCGCCGCTGCAGAACGCGACCTGGCGGTTCCCCACCGAGGACGTCGAGATCGGCGGCCGGCTCATGCGGCCCGGCGATCCGATCCTCGTCTCCGGGCGGCGTTGGCCCGGCTGCAGGCCGATGTCGCCTTCGAGACCCTGCTCCGCCGCCTTCCGACGGCCCGGCTCGCCGTGCCCGAAGCGCAGCTCACCTGGTGGCCGAGCCCGATCACGCGCGGGCTCTTCCACCTCCCCGTCGAGGTCTAACCCTCGACGAGTTCCCAGTCGCCGTCCGGCGTCGCGCGGTCGTACACCTGGCCCGGCGCGGCCTTCAGCACCGTGCGCACTTCCGGGTACAGGTTCGCCACGTGCTCCAGCTCCAGGCCCTCGACCTCGAAGTCCTCCGCTTCGGGAACTTCGAAGCCGACGAACAGCCAGGTGCCGTCCTGCTCGCGGACGACCTGGCGGACCGCGCGCACCGGCTGCTCCGGGCCGGTGGGGATCTCGGTGAGGCCGCTGCTGATCTGGGCCTCGTCGTCCGGGGAGCCTTCGAACTTCCAGGCCGCGCGGCGCTGGGCCAGCAGCCGGAGGTCCTCATCCTCGTCGTCGGAGCCGGTCACCGACGAGAGCAGCCACGTGCGGCGCTCGGGGTCCCAGTCCGCGGCCATCCCGGTCGGGAGGCCCGCCAGCGCGCCCAGCTGCGGCAGCAGCTCGACGGCTTCGCGCAGGGACAGCTTGCCGAAGCTCTCGCGGTTGACCAGCACGTCGTCGGACAGCTCGGTGCCGTCGCTGATGAACCAGTCGTCTTCGTCGTCCAGTACGACGAAGCCGAGCTCGTCAGGGTCGTTCACCAGGGCCAGTGCGATGATCACCGGCGCTTCCGGGTCCTGGCGCAGCGGCCATTCGGTCGACATGCGCCATATCCCACCATCGGCGCGATGGGGGCGCCGAGCCGGGGGGTCACCCGATCGGTTAATTCATCATTTGTTGATATCATGCCGTCCATGGTGCTGCCCAAGCGACTCGCCCGCTTCAACCGCGTGGTGACCAACCGGATCAACAAGCACGTCGTCGGCTGGGCCCCCGGGTTCGGCCTGCTCGTCCACAAGGGACGGAAGTCGGGCCGGGAGTACCGGACGCCGTTGAACGTCTTCCGCACCGGCGACGGGTTCGTCGTCGCCCTCACCTACGGCCCCGGCGCGGACTGGGTCAAGAACGTGCTGGCCGCGGAGAGTTGCACCCTCATCACCCAGCGGAAAAATTACCGCGTGCACTCGGCCGAGCTCGTGCATGATGAATCGCGGAAGGCCATGCCGGCGCCGATCCGGCAGTTCCTCGGCCTGCTGAACGTCCACGACTTCCTGCTGCTGAAGCGGGACTAGGGGGAAGAGTGTTGCTCGAGGGGGAGCTCGTCCGGCTGCGCGCGCTCGAACCGGAGGACGCCGAGAAGATCCACAGCTGGGGGAACGATCCCGAGGTCGGCCGGTGGATGGAAAACGGTCACCCGAGGTCGCTCGCCCAACTGCGCAAGAGCGCCGCAGAACGTCCGGTCAACGAATACAAGCTGGTCGTACTCGGGATCGAGGCCAAGGCGGCGGGTGTCCTCATCGGCATCGTCGACCTGCGCGACGCCGAGCCCGAGGTCGGCGAAGCCACGCTGGACATCTACATCGGCGACGGCGAGTACCGCAACGGCGGCGGCTACGGCACCGAAGCACTCCGGCTGATGTGCCGCTACGGCTTCGACCACATGCGACTGCACCAGATCACGCTGTGGGTCGTCGCCGAGAACGAGGTCGCCCGGCACGTCTACCGGAAGGCCGGGTTCGTCGAAGAGGGCCGGCACCGCGAGTGCTTCATCGGCGAGGGCGGCCGCCGCCACGACATGATCCTGATGAGCATGCTTCGCGGGGAACTCAAGTGAGGAGCCGCCGCGGCGCCTTCAGCCGCCACGCCTCTTCGAGCAGCTCACGCAGCTGATCGACGTCCACCTTCGCCAGGTCGACGACGATCATGCCGTGGCCGTCGTAGTGCGGGGTCGTGAAGAAGGCCGCGTCGCCGGAATCCAGCAACGCGGCCTTCTCGTCGTGCCCGCACAGCACCACCAGGCCGCCTTCGGCCTCGGTGCGCAGCCGGGCGAATCCCTTGCAAAAACGGGAACTACGGCAGGCGGGTGATCCGGTCCGCCGCGGGCGGGGCCAGGTTCGCGTGTGCGCCCAGGTAGGCGATCAGCGCGTCCAGGTCCACCGGGCCACCCGCCAGGTTCGTGCCCTTCGTGAACTCGGTGAAGCCGTCCCCGCCGGCGGCGAGGAAGTTGTTCACCGACACGCGGAACGTCGCCGCCGGGTCGACCGGCGTGCCGTTGACCGTGAGGTTCGAAACGCGCGAGCCGATCGGTGCGGACGCCGAGTAGCTGTAGTGCAGCGAGCTCGAGATCTGCAGGATCTTCGTGCCGGTCGCGGTCCACTGCTGTTCCAGCACGTTCTTCAGGTTCGCGCCGGTCAGCGTGATCGTCTGCATGATGTTCGAGAACGGCTGGACGGTGAACGCCTCGCCGTAGGTCACCACGCCGTCACCCTCGCCGTTCGGCGAGGACTTGTACAGCAGGTCGGCGCGGATGCCGCCCGGGTTGGTGATCGCGATGACGGCGTTGTTCGTCTGCGTGCCCGCGAGCTGCGCGTCGGCGATGACGTCACCGAGCGGCGACTCACCGGCCGCGTTGCCCGCCGCCGGCAGGTCGGCGGTGATGGTGCCGACCTGCTTGTTCGCGATCGGCGCGGACTTCGTCTTGGCGTCGGCGACCAGCGCCGCCACGGCCGGGTCCGGCGTGACCGTGCGGGTGACGATCTCGTTGAACGCCGTGGTCTGCGAGCGCACGACGTCCCGCGTCTTGCGGCTGATCTTCAGGTCCACCACCGACAGCAGCCTGCCGAACGACGACCCCTGGATGACCGGCCGCGGCTGGCCCGCGGGGTCGTTGATCACGCAGTTGTACTGCTGGTGGCTGTGCCCGGTGAAGAACGCGTCGACCTTCGGCGTCACCGCGGCCGCGATCGCGGCGGCCGGGCCGGGGCGCAGCTTGCAGTCGTTCGGGCCCTCGACCTCGGTGCCGTCACCCTGGTGCATCAGCACGACCTGGGCCTTGACGCCGAAGAAGTCGAGCAGGTTCGCGGTCCGGTTGATCGCCTCGACCTCGTCGCCGAACTTCAGGCCCTTGATGGCCTCCGGCGTGACGACCGACGGCAGGTCCTTCAGCGTGGCACCGATGACGCCGATCGGCACGCCGCCTTCGAACTTGACGGTGAACGGCAACAGCGCGGGCAGGCCGTTGGTGAAGTACACATTGGACCCGAGGAACGGGAACTTCGCCCCGTCGAAGGTCTTCTGGAACTGGCAGCCGTCCGTCGGGTGGCAGCCGCCGAACTGCATGCGCTGCAGCTCCTTGTACCCCTCGTCGAACTCGTGGTTCCCGACGACGGACGCGTCGACGCCCAGCATGTTCAGGAAGTCGATGGTCGGCTCGTCGTGGAACAGCGCCGACGTCAACGGCGACGCGCCGATGTTGTCGCCGGCGGACACGACGAACGAGTTTGCCACCTGGGCCCGCAGCTGCTTCACGTGCGTGGCCAGGTAGGCGGCCCCGCCGGCGTCCACAGTGGTCCCGTCCGACTGCACCACGCGGCCGCTGGAGCCGGACGGCGGCTCGAGGTTGCCGTGCAGGTCGTTGAACCCGATGATCCGGACGTCGGTGGTGGGGTCCGGGCGCTGGCCCGCGGACGCGGGTGCGGTGGTCACCGCCGTGGTCGCCAGCGCGGCCGCGGCCAACACCGCGAGCCGGGTCGAAAGCCTCATGAGTGTTCTTCCTCCGATTCGCGCCCAGGGTCCCCGAACGGGCGCACGGCGGAGGATTCTGCCTCGCGGCGGAGGCATCTGCCAGGGGCGAAAGACGGACGTGCTGTGCGATTGTTACCAATCCGACCGGCAGTCACGGCGGAACAAGTCCCGTTGAGCGGATTCACTCCGGCCCGTTTCCGCCTGCTTTCGGCCGGATTTGTAACGTGAATGTCACCTAACGGCTTCCGTCGAGCAAGACCCGCGCGACGAGTTCCGGGTCGTCGTTCATCGGCACGTGCCCGCACCCCGGCAGCAGCCGGAACACCCCGTTCGGCGCGACTTTCCGCAGGTCGGCGACGCGCGGCCGGGCCAGGATGCGATCGCGCTCGGCCCAGGCGACGGTCACCGGGACGCCGGTGACCGGGCCGGTGAACCGGAAGTCACCCCGGGACTGCGCGGCGGTGGGTTCGAAGCCGGGCGCGGTGGCGAGCGCGCGGGCGTCCTCGACGACGGCGTCGGGCGTCAGCCGCTCGGGCCGTCCGACGATCATCCCGGTCAGCGCGCGCCGGCCGGACGCCGTCGCGGCGATCCGGCGCACGACGTGCGGTGGCGTGCGCTGGGCCAGGGCGCGGTGGGTCCTGAGCGTGGCGATCGCGTAGACCTTCTGGGTCCGGTTCCACAGCCCGGCCGGCGACAACGCCGTGACGCTGCGCACCAGCCCCGCCTGCCCGAGCGCCAGCGACAGCAGGCCGCCGAGCGAGTTGCCGGCGACGTGCGGCCGGTCGAGCCCCAGCTCGGTGAAGAGCTCTTTGAACATCACCAACGCGGGCTCGATGCCGTACCCGCCGACGGGCTCGGGCGATTCACCGAAGCCGGGCAGGTCGACGGCGATCACGTCGCGATGGGGCGTGAGCAGCGGAAACACCGGCGCCCACGCCTGGCGGCGGTGGCCGATGCCGTGGATCAGCACCAGCGGTTCGCCCCGGCCCGCACGGTCGTAGACAACGTCGTCCATGAGCCGAGCGTAAGGGGCGGCTAGCGGAAAAGCTACAACCGCCAGTAACAGTTACTTTGCGTCCAGCTGGACGCGCGTCCCAGCGTCGGCCGACCGCTGGACGGCGTCGAGCACCTGGTGCACGCGCAGGGCGTGCGCGAAGTCGGGCAGGTCGCCCTTGAGGTGCCGTGCGTACGCGTGCGCGACGTTGTACGACGGCTCGGCGCTGCGCCCGGCCAGCTGCGGCAGCTCGTACCGCGCGGGCACCGTGAGCTTCTCCAGCGAGCCCGTCCGGCTGCCGCGCAGCGTCAGCTTCGCGATCCAGAACAGCGGGTCCGCCGCCTCGACAACCAGCGTGCCCTCGGTGCCGTTGATCTCCCAGTGGAAGTTCGTGGCGGGCGACGTCCCGCCGCGCAGGTGCAGTGACGCGACGGCGCCCCCGGTCAGCACGCCGGTGACGGCGATCTGGTCCGGCGCGGTCATTTCGACGGACTCGCCGGTGACCTCGTCGCGCACCCGCGGCCGGACGGTCGCCATCGTCGCGGAGAGCTCGGCGAAACCGCCGAGGACCATGGCCAGCGCGTCGACGGTGTGTGCGAAGGGGATGGTCAGCATCGTGGCCCCGCCTTCGGGGTGCAGCTGGTAAGCCCGGCCGGCCCGGACGGAAGGTCCCCAGTTCGCGCCCGACGCGATCAGCGACGTCGAGAGCACGCGGCCGACGTAGCCGTCCTTGATGAGGTCACGCAGGTAGCGCAACGCCGGCGCCGACCGGCCCTGCAGGCCGACCGCGGTCGTCTTTTCCCGAGCGGCTTCGGCCAGTGCCTCGGTTTCGGCCCGGCTCACGCCCAGCGGCCACTCGCTCAGCACCTGCTTGCCCGCGGCCAGCGCGGGCTCGATGAGCGCCCGGTGCTCGGACACCTTCACGGCGACCACCACGAGGTCGACCTCCGGGTGCCGGGCGAGCTCCCCGGCGTCACCGAACGTCAGCGGCACGCCGTACTTCTCCCCGGCCACCCGCGCCGACTCGGCGCTGCTGCCGCTGAGCGCCCGGAGTTCGTAGCCCTCCACCGCGGCCAGCGCGGGCACGTGCGCGGTCGCGGCCCAGCCGCCGTTCGCGCTGAGCCCGACGATGCCGACCCGGACCGGTGCCATGAGCGTTCCTTTCGTTGCCTGCCAAGACTCCGACGCGCTGAGCGTCGTGCTCATTCCCGTATCGGCGCAAGCCGCATCCGGTTACGCCCGCATGACTTCGCTCACCCACGGGCCGCCGATCGGCGGGCGCCCGGGTCGGCCGAGTGGCCGATGGGGCCCGCAATCGTCCGGCTCTTCGACCGAAGTGATCCCGGGGGCAAGATCCATACCGTCGGTGGCATGACGAACGCGCAGGTCACCGCCCTGCAGTACGGCTTCATCGCCTTCCTCGCGCTGTGGGCCGTGGTGCTGGTGCCGCAGCTGATCACCCAGCTCGCCCGGCACGGCGGCCTGCGCCTGCGCGGCATCGCCACCACCGCGGCGGTGCTGCTCTACGGCTGCATGACCCTCGCGGTCGTCTTCCTGCCGCTGCCGGGCCCGGGCACCCACCGGCTCAACCAGACCGTGCAGCTGCAGCCGTTCCAGTGGATCGCCGACGTCCACACCGAGCTGCTCAAGCACGGCGAGCCGTGGTTCCTGACGCAGGCGTTCCAGCAGGCGTGCCTGAACGTCCTGTTGTTCGTGCCGCTCGGGGTGTTCGCCCGGATCCTGTGGCGCCGCGGCCTCACCGGAACCGCGCTGATCGGCTTCACGGCGTCACTGCTCATCGAGTTCACGCAGCTCACGGCGAACTTCGGCACGGCGCCGTACGTCTACCGCATCTTCGATGCCGACGACCTCATGACCAACACCTTCGGCGCCGTCGTGGGCTGGGTGTTCGGGGCGCTGCTGCGGACGCTCCTGCGTTCACCGGTCGACGTGCAGCCGGCCCGGCGCGAGCGGATCCACCTCGCCCAGACGCGCTAATCGCGCCTTCCGCTGCAGCGCCGCCCGCTTGGCGGCCCGCCGGTCCTCCAGGACGACGACGAGCGCCGCGACGGCCAGGACCAGCGCGACCAGCCCGAGGACGATCGGAAGCTGCACGAATCCTCCTCGGTACGGCGCTGTGCGGGAGATCACACAGGGTACGCAGGTTCGTGGTGAATCCGCTACCCCACGCGACCGGCGGAAACTGGACGGGTGAACACCCGACCCACGAAGGACCAGCTGGCCGCGGCGCACAACGCCACCATCCCGGACGTCATCGCGCCCGGACTCGACGTCCTCTTCTGCGGCATCAACCCCGGCCTCTACTCCGGCGCGCTCGGCCGGCACTTCGCGCGGCCCGGCAACCGTTTCTGGCCCGCGCTCCACGCCGGCGGGTTCACGCCCCGGCGGTACGCGCCGAGCGAGCAGGAGCAGCTGCTCGAACTCAAGCTCGGCGTCACGAACGTCGTCGCCCGCACCACCGCCCGCGCCGACGAGCTGACCGGCGACGAGCTGCGCGAAGGCGGAAAGCTGCTGGTCGCGAAGGTGCTCAAGTACCGGCCGCGGTGGCTGGCCGTCGTCGGGATCACGGCGTACCGGACCGCTTTCGGCTTCCCGAAGGCGCGCGTCGGCCGCCAAGATCACCGGATCGGGGACACCGGCGTGTGGGTGCTGCCGAACCCGAGCGGGCTCAACGCGCACTGGACGCCGGCCGGGCTGGCGGCGGAGTTCGCGGAGCTGCGGGCCGCATCCGACGACTGTCGAAATCGTTGAACAAGCTGTGGGCCACCCTCAGTAGTGCCGACTGCGCCATCCGGACCTGCCACGCCCGGCCGAGCCACCGCTTCAAGATCCACTTCTACCCATAGTTTGCTGTGACCTGCGGGTTCGGCCATGAGGGGGAATTGGCGTCATGAGCTGCGCAATCGCGACTCGTATCCAGCAGGAGGAGTCGCTTTTGGCCGGTCCCGACCGGGGACCGGACAGTGCCGGAGACGTCCGGCAGCCCAGGAGCGACGGCGCAGAGACGGAGGCCAGCGATGCACGGCATCGAGCCCACCCGCAGGTCCGTGGGGCCGGCCGGCCCTGGCGGCCGCAGTCTGGGCGTGGCGGTCGTCGACCCCGTGCCGATCTTCCGCGACGGCCTCGCCGCGCTCGTCCACCGCAGCCAGGGGCTGCACTGGTCCGGGCAGGCCGCCAGCCACCACGCGGCGCTGCAGCTGTGCGAGCAGGTCAAGCCGGACGTCGTCGTGCTCGATTCGGCGCTCGACCCGAACTGCCACCTGACCAAGCTGCTCAACGCCGGCGACCCGGCGCTGATCCTGGTCACCCTCATCCGTGACACGAATCGCACTCAGCAGTACCTCGCGGCCGCGATCGCCGCCGGAGCGCACGCCCTCGTGCCGCGATCGATCGATTCGCGGCGGCTCGCCGAAGCGATCCGCCGGGCCCACACGGAACGCCGGTACATCGACCCGGCCCTGGCCGCGCTGACCGCCCGGCCGAAGCGGTCGAGCCCGCCGAAGGGCGACCTCGGCCACGACAGCCCACCGGCGCCGCGCGGCGGGATGCCGCTGTCCAGGCGCGAATACCAGGTGCTTCAGCTGGTCGCCGAAGGGCTCGAAAACTCGGCGATCGCGAAGCTGCTGTTCCTGTCCGTCGAGACGGTCCGGACCCATGTGAAGAGCATTCTGCGCAAGCTTTCCGCCCGGGACCGGACACACGCGGTGACGATTGCCTTCCGCGGCGGGATCCTGGTCGCCCGGCCTGAAGACGGCTACGTCCCGGTGACGACGGACACAACGGCGCTCCCGGGGCACCCGTGAGCCCGTTCCGCAGGAAGAACCCGGATTTTCGAAGATTTCCCCTACTCGGAAGTGCGGATCTGCTTGCTCTGGTTACCCGCAGGTAATATCCTGAAGTTACCGGCGAGTAAGGCGAATATGTGCCCGGCCGGGGAGCCGAACACATTGGAGTGACGACATGGGCCACTACAAGAGCAACGTCCGAGACCTGGAGTTCAACCTCTTCGAGGTACTCGGCGTGCAGGAGCGCCTGGGCAAGGGGGTGCTCGCCGAATCCGACGAAGAGACCGCGCGCGGCGTGCTGTCCGAGCTGAACAAGCTCGCGACCGGGCCGCTCGCCGAGTCCTTCGCCGACGCCGACCGCAACCCGCCCGTGTACGACCCGAAGACGTTCAGCGTCAAGATCCCCGAGTCGTTCAAGAAGAGCTACCAGCAGCTCCTCGACGGCGAGTGGTGGCGCCTCGGCCTGACCAACGACCTCGGCGGCTTCGGCCTCCCCCCGACCGTCCAGTGGGCCGCGTCCGAGCTGATCCTCGGCGCCAACGCCCCGCTGTTCATGTACCTGGCGGGCCCGAACTTCGCCATGATCGTGAACAAGAACGGCACCGAAGAGCAGAAGCACTGGGCCCAGATCATGATCGACCGGGCCTGGGGCGCCACGATGGTGCTGACCGAGCCGGACGCCGGCTCCGACGTCGGCGCGGGCCGCACCAAGGCCACCAAGCAGGAGGACGGCTCCTGGCACATCGACGGCGTGAAGCGGTTCATCACCTCGGCCGAGCACGACATGAGCGAAAACATCATGCACCTCGTGCTCGCCCGGCCGGAGGGTCCCGGCATCGAGACCAAGCCGGGCACCAAGGGCCTGTCGCTGTTCCTCGTGCCGAAGTTCCACTTCGACTCGAAGACCGGTGAGCTGGGCGAGCGCAACGGCGCCTACGTCACGAACGTCGAGCACAAGATGGGCATCAAGGCCTCGACGACGTGCGAGCTGACCTTCGGCCAGCACGGGACCCCGGCCAAGGGCTGGCTGCTCGGCGAGGTCCACGACGGTATCGCGCAGATGTTCCAGGTCATCGAGTACGCCCGGATGATGGTCGGCACGAAGGCCATCGCGACGCTGTCGACGGGCTACCTCAACGCGCTCGAGTACGCCAAGGAGCGCGTCCAGGGCGCCGACCTGCCCAACATGCTGAACAAGGCCGCGCCGCGCGTCACCATCACGCACCACCCGGACGTCCGGCGCTCGCTGATGCTCCAGAAGGCGTACGCCGAGGGCCTCCGCGCAGTGTACCTCTACACGGCGTCCTTCCAGGACCAGCTGTGGACGGGCGAAGGCGACCAGAAGCTCGCGCAGGGCGTCAACGACCTGCTGCTGCCGATCGTCAAGGGCGTCGGCTCCGAGCGCGCCACCGAGCAGCTCGTGCAGTCGCTGCAGACGCTGGGCGGTTCCGGCTTCCTGCAGGACTACCCGATCGAGCAGTACATCCGGGACGCCAAGATCGACTCGCTGTACGAGGGCACCACGGCGATCCAGTCGCTGGACTTCTTCTTCCGCAAGATCGTCCGCGACAAGGGCCAGTCGCTGGCCCACGTCGCCGGCGAGATCACGAAGTTCATCGAGTCCGAGGCGGGCAACGGCCGGCTCAAGAACGAGCGCGGGCTGCTCAAGCAGGCCCTCGAGGACACCCAGGGCATGCTCGGGTCGCTGATCGGCTACCTGACCGCGTCGCAGGAGGACCCGCAGAGCATCAACAAGGTCGGCCAGCACACGGTCCGCCTGCTCATGTCGGTCGGCGACCTGGTCATCGGCTGGCAGCTGCTCAAGCACGCCGAGGTCGCCCTCGGCAAGCTCGACGCGGGCGCGTCCGCCAAGGACGTCCCGTTCTACGAGGGCAAGATCGCCGTGGCTTCCTTCTTCTCGAAGCAGGTGCTGCCGGAGCTGACCGCCCGCCGCGCCATCGTGGAGGCCGCCGACAACGCGCTCATGGAACTGGACGAAGCCGCGTTCTGATCAACGTATTGCGCCGAAGGGCCCCTTCCTGACGGGAAGGGGCCTTTTCGCGTTTCGGGGCGATCCGGCCGGGGCATTCCGTCCTCGAGTTCGTGGGACCGAGTGGCCGGACCCGCGATCATGGAGAGGAGAAAGTGATGACTGTCGCCGGCATCGTCAGCGCGATCATCGTCGGGCTGATCATCGGTGTTCTGGGCCGGCTGCTCGCTCCCGGCAAGCAGAACATCCCGGTCTGGCTGACCATCGTGATCGGTATCATCGCCGCCTTCATCGGTACGGCCATCGCGCGCGGTCTCGGGTACGCGGACACCAACGGCATCGACTGGCTGGAAATCCTCACCCAGGTCGTGCTGGCCGCGATCGGAGTCAGCATCGCCGCGGGCGCCTACGGTCGTCGCGGGGTAACCAGGTAACTTTCAGGAATCCGGCCCGGCCGGTTCACCTTCGGGTGAACCGGCCGGGCTTTTTCATGCCTGCCGCTTGGCCGACGCGCGGGCCAGCGCGACCGCGAACCCGGCGCCGACCACCAGCAACGCCGCCGCCCAGGTCATCGTCGTGGTGATGGCGTGCGCGGACGACCGGCCGGCGAGCGTCAGGAACAGGCTGCCGAACGTCGCCACCCCCACGACCTGCCCCAGCTGCAACGTCGTCGTGAGCAAGCCGCTGGCGTCCGCCGCGCTTTCGAGCGGGACGTGCGTGAGCGCGTGCGCCATCAGGGACCCGAATGCGAGGCCCATGGACACGCCGAACAGCAGGAGCGCGGCGAAGAACAGCGCACCGCCGGTTCCCCCGTCCGCCAGGCTGAACCCCAGCAACGCGTACGCGATCGCCGACCCCACGTAGCCGCACGGGGTCAGTGCCGCGTGGACGCGCTCGGGCAGTTTGTGCCAGAAGAACCCGCACACCCCGAAGACCACGCCACCGGGCGCCATGCTCAGCCCGGCCGCCAGCGCCGTCTCCCCGAGGCCCGCCTGCAGGTGCAACGCCACGCAGAACAAGAACCCGCCGTAGGAAGCGACACCGGTGGCCAGCGCGGCCAGTCCCGGTGCGACACCCCGGATCCGCAGCACGCCGAGGTTCACGAGCGGGTCGCGCACCCGGCGTTCCACAACCACGAACAGCACCGCCAGCAGCGCGCCGGCCGCCAGCGAGACGAACGTCCACACCGGCCAGCCGGTTTCGTGCCCGAGGACGAGCGGCAGCACGACGAGCACCACCGCGGGCACGGCGATCGCGAGGCCGGCGAGGTCGAGGCGGCGGCCCGCCCGGACGGCGCCGCCGGGCAGCAGCCGCAGCGCCAAGACGGCCACGAGCACGCCGATCGGCACGTTCACCAGGAAGATGGGCCGCCAGCCCGCACCGAAGAGGTCCGCGCCGACGAGCACCCCGCCGAGCACCTGACCGGCCACGAACGCGACCGAGATGACCGCGGTGTACGCGCTGAGCGCCTTGGCCCGCGCGGGGCCGGTGAACTGGGCCTGGATGACGCTGATGACCTGCGGCATCATCAGCGCGGCGCCGGCGCCCTGAGCGATCCGCGCGACGACCAGGAAGCCCGCGCCGGGCGCCAGGCCACAGAGGAGCGAGCAGCCGGTGAAGGCGACGACGCCGGTCACGAACAGCCGTCGCCGCCCGAACAGCTCGCCGAGCCGGGCACCGGTGATCAGCAACATCGCGTAGCCCACGGTGTAGCCGGAAACGACGAGCTGCAGCGCGGCGCCGGACGCGTGCAGGTCGGTGCGGATGTCGGTCATGGCGACGTTCACGACGGTGACGTCGAGCAGCGCCATGAACTGGCCGAGCAGCAGGACGGTCAGCATGAACCACGGCCGCCGGTCCGGCCGGGCGGCCCGATCCGGGGTGGCCGGGGCCGGGGTGGTCAGTGTCATGGCTCCGACCGTGGTGCTTTCCGGCCGCGGGCGGAGAGAGCCTGGGGATGCTGGTACCGGCAGCACCACCATCCTTCGGGGGGCCGGGTGGCGGAGCCCCGGAGCCCCGGGCGACACAGCGCGGAAATTGTCGTACCCCTCGGGCACCATGTCCGCATGACGTCAACGCAGGGCCACACGAGCCGCCGGGAGGAACTCGGCCAGTTCCTCAAGGCGTGCCGGGCCCGGATCGGCCCGGAGGAGGTCGGGCTGCCACCCGGCGTGCGCCGTCGCACCAGCGGGTTGCGGCGGGAGGAGGTCGCGCTGCTCGCCGGCGTCGGCGTCACCTGGTACACGTGGCTGGAGCAGGGGCGGCCGATCAACGCGAGCGCGCAGGTGCTCGACGCGGTGGCGCGCACGCTCCGGATGGACCACCCCGAGCGGGAGCACCTGTACCGGCTGGCGGAGCTGACACCGTCCCGGCTGCCGTCGTCGGTCGAAGTGGTGCCGGCCGCGGTGCTCGAGGTGCTGCGCGCGCTGGATCCGCTGCCCGCCACCGTCGTCAACGGCCGGTTCGACATCCTGGAGTCGAACGCGGCGCAGACGGAGCTGTTCTGGGAGTGGCACAGCCTGCCGTGCCTGCACAAGAACCTGCTGTGGTGCTGCGTGACCGAGCCGAACGCGCGGAAGTTCCTGCTGAACTACGACGAGGAGGTGCCCCACATGGTCGCGCGGATGCGTGCCGAGTACGGCAGGCACGTCGGCGACCCGGTCTGGGAGGAGGACATCCGGCGCCTGTCGGCCTTGTGCCCGGAGTTCGCCGAGCTGTGGGCGCGCCACGAGGTGGCGGAACCGCAGCCACGGGTGCGGGATTTCCAGCACCCGCGCGCGGGCCGGATGCACTTCCGGCTGACGGAGCTGGCCGTCTCGGAGGCACCGGGCCTGCGGATCCAGGTGTCCACTCCGGACGACGCGCACACGTGGTCCCTGCTGCCGTCGACTCGCCTGGAGGCACCATGACCTGGCTCGAACTCAGCGGGCAGGAGCTGACGTCGGTGCCTTCGGTGCCGCCCGGCACCACCCGGCTCGATCTGTACCGGAACTCGATCTCGGTGGTGCCCGCGGCCCTGTGGGAACTCACCGGGCTGGAGGTGCTCAACCTCGCGGCGAACCGGATTTCTTCGCTGCCGCCGGGCATCTCGGCGCTGACGTCACTGCACACGCTCGACCTGGCGCACAACCGGTTCGACTCGCTGCCGGACGAGCTGGGCGACCTGGCCGGGCTCACCGAGTACCTGTACATCAGCGACAACCGGCTGACGAAGTTCCCGGATGCCTGGTGCCGGCTGGGAAAGCTGCGGTACCTGGGCTGCACGGACAACCGGCTCGCTTCGCTTCCGCCGGACCTTTCGGGATTCGCGGCGCTGCGCGAACTCCGGCTCTACCGCAACGAGCTGACCGCGCTGCCCGAGTCGATCGGTGCCGTCGGCACGTTGCGGGAGCTGCACCTGCGGGGCAACCGGCTCACCGCGCTCCCGGAGTCGATCGGGGAGCTGAGCGAGCTGCGTCAGCTCGACCTGCGGGAGAACGCACTGACGACGTTGCCGGCGTCGGTGGCCCGTTTGTCCAAACTGGACAAACTGGATCTGCGGTGGAACCGGCACTTCCGCGAGCCGGCGTGGTTGCGCGACTTCGAGGAGGCGGGGTGCATGGTCCTTCGCTGACAACTCAACAGAGAACGGTCGGCCGCGGACCGTAGGTGGCCGTGTGCGACGTCCGCCGGAGTTCGGTGCCGCTCGCGAGGTCGTAGAGCACGCGCGTGTCGGTGACGCTGAAGCCGGACGAGCCGATCGAGGGCAGGCACGGACCGCTCCCGCCTGAGCCGAACTGGATCGGCGGCGGGTCACCAGGCGTCTGCGCTCCGGTCTGGCCCTCGACGCGGAAGTGGCGGGTACCCCAGATCCGCACGGTCACCGAGTCACCGGAGACCGTGGCCTGGATGGCAATGCCGGTCGCCGCGTCGTTGGTCAGCTTGAGCTCGGCCGGGCTGCCGTCGGCGTTGACGGCCTTGGCGTCGCGGCCGACGGGGTAGCGGTCGAGGTAGTGGTCGTGCTCCAGGTGACCGCTGTCGGCCAAGCCGGCGAGGTAGGCGGCGTTGTACAAAGTGGACGCCAGCTGCGAGACACCGCCGCCGGCCACGTCCGGGCCGGTGCCGTCCTCGTCGACGGGGGCGGCCACGTAACCGGTGCCCGCGGTGCGTGGACCGGACCGGCCGCCGAGGCTGAATGTCTCGCCGGGCTTGACGATCGCGCCGGACACACGGGCGGCGAGCGTCCGGTTGTTCGTCTCGGCCGGCCCGCTCAGGCCACCGGTGGTGAACTCGCCGATGACCTCCTTGATGCCGAGCGCGCTGGCGGCGTCGGTGGTCACGCTGGGTGCCGACGCGCTGTAGACGACCGGGAGATCCCGCCCGTCGGTCTTCTTGAGCACGTCGATCAGGGGGAGGAAGGTCTTCTCCCAGTCCACCTTGCGGGCGTCTTCGGACGGCTCGACCGTCGGCTGGTCGTCGCTGAAGACGATCTGCGCGTCCTTGCCGTCGGTCTCGGTGCTGGCGAGCTGGTCCTTGAGGGCGGCTTGCAGCTTGCCCTGGTCGACGCGGACCTCGACGGCCCCGCCCTCGACCGGCGCGAACTGGAACGACGACGCGATCGCCACCGGCTTCAGCGGAACGTCCTTGCCCTCACCGTGCACGACGACCGGCTTCGCGACCGCGGGCACGACGA
Organism: Amycolatopsis sp. NPDC026612; assembly: GCF_040638285.1. NCBI lineage: Bacteria > Bacillati > Actinomycetota > Actinomycetes > Pseudonocardiales > Pseudonocardiaceae > Amycolatopsis > Amycolatopsis sp. NPDC026612. The sequence continues at coordinate 36,426 of NZ_JBEZYB010000019.1, read as the reverse complement.
TCTGCCGGCAGGCCGCCTGCACCCCGGCTGCGGTTGCCCGCACCGGCGTGACCGCCATGGCCAGCTTGACCCCGCCGGGGTCGAGCCAGTGGTCGGTGACGGTGTGCACGGCGCCGGCCACGTCGGTCAGCTGCTGGCCCTGCCGCGGCAGGATCGGGTGGGCCGTGACACCACCGTCGCTGCCCTCGATCGGCGTGAACCCGACCGAGCCTTCGGTGGCGGGGTGGTTCAGCCTGCCCTCGGCGAGCTCGCGCAGGGCCTGGCCGATCCGGTTCTGGTCGGTGCGCGTCGCCACCCCGACCTCGCGGCTGCTGAAGAACGACATGATCCGCGTGATCGGGCTGAGCGGCTGGTGCCCGGCGAGCCCGAGGGTGTTCGGCCAGTCGAGGCCGAGCCCGGACTGCGACGGCAGGAGTTCGGCTTGGACATCCCCGCCGTGGACGACCACGGGCCGGATCAGCCGCGGCTCGAGCTCTTGCCGCAGCTTCGCTTCCGCCTCGGCGTGGGTCAGCCCACCGACATCGATGCCGGCAACGGTCACCCCACGTGGCACATCACCGGCGCTGACGACCAGATCGACGGCGTAGAGGATGACGAAGATCCCGAGCGCAAGCCCGACGGCCATCATGGTCCGGGCCAGGCCCCTGCGCAGCTTCCGGGCCGGAGTCTCCGGAGCGGGAGGTGGCGCAGGGTTTTCGAGGAGCTCGCCGAGCAGATCGTCGGCGAAGAGATCGGTGGTCGCGCCGGCGGTGCCGGGGGCTGGGGACGCGACCGGAGGCCACTCGGGCACAACACCGCTCGCGAGCGGCTCGGCTGCCGCCGCAGGCGGCTCAGGAGCCGCGGGCCACTCCGGGATCGCCTCGCTCGCGGGTTCGGTGGGCGGCTCGGCCGCCGTGGGCCACTCCGGCACCACCGGCTCGGCAGATTCGGCAGGCGATTCGTCAGCCGCGGGCCACTCCGGCATCGCCTCGCTCGCGGGCTCGGCGAGCGGCTCGGCAGCCGCAGGCCACTCCGACACCGCTGCGCCCGCAGGCTCGGCAGGCGACTCGGCAGCCGCGGGCCGCTCGGGCGCCGTCGCGCCGGCAGGCTCGGCCGTCGGCTCGGTGGGCAGCTCGGGGTCGGTTTCCGCCGTCTCGGGGGCGAGCTCGGGCTCAGCCGTGCGCACCGGCTCGGGCTCCGCGGCAGGCCACCCCTCGGCCACTGCGGGGAGCTCGGTGGTCACCGGCCCCGTCGGTGGGTCGGGTTCGAGCTCGCGCACGTCGACGCCCTTGCGCACCTCTTCGTCTGCCACGCGCCTGCCCTCCGCGGGGACCCGGCCTACAGGTAGAGCCCCGTCCCGTGCTCGGTTCCCTCGGTCGCCACCGCGTGGATGTCGCGTTCGCGCATCACCAAGTGCCCCTCGCCCTTGATCTCGACCTCGAACTGGTCCTCCGGGTTGAAGAGCACGCGGTCGCCGGCCTTGACGTTCCGCACGCTGTTGCCTACGCCCAGTACATCACCCCAGGCGAGCCGGCGCGCGACCTGCGCCGTCGCGGGGATCACGATGCCGCCGCTGCTGCGGCGCTCCCCTTCTTCCGGCGCCAGCCGCACGAGTACCCGGTCGTGCAGCATCTGGATTTCGAGTTTCGGCCCGTCAGACACGGCGTGCATGTTACCCGTCGGTCCGCGGCTCACCGGCCATGACCAGGTTCAGCTCGCGCACTCCGTCACTCTCGATCCGCACCGGCACACCCCAGTCCTGCCGGGTGATCCGGCACGCCGGGTGCTCGCTGCCGCCGTCGGCACTGTCGCAGCTCGCGGCCTGCGCGACGACCTGCAGCACGCCCTCGGTGACCCCCGGTGCCAGGCGGATCTTGCGGGTCAGGTCCGTGCCGGTCCCCCCGCCGTCGACCAGCAGCGACGGCGGTGACGCGCTGATCTCGAGCCGCGTCGACGGGCCGAAGCGGTCGTCCAGCTTCTCGCCGGGCGGGGCGGTGAACACCACGGAAAAGTCGATCTCGCCCGGCGCGAGCACCGTCGGCGGGCGGCGCACGGCGTGCGCGTCGCCGGTGACGACCGTCGGCTCGGTCGTGGGCAGCGGGCCGATCCGGTTGCCCGCGGACTCGACGACCAGCAGCTCACCGTCGTGCGCCAGCAACCCCTGAGGTTCGGCGAGCCCGTCGGCGATCGTGGTCACCGTGCGGGTGAAGATGTCGAAACGGCGAACCGCGCCGTTGTAGGTGTCGGCGATCGCGATCTTGTCGCCGGGCAGCACGGCGAGGCCCAGCGGGTGCTGGAGCAGGGCCTGGTCGGCCGGGCCGTCGGTGTGGCCGAAGGAAAAGAGGTCGACGCCGATCGCGGTGTGCACGGTGAACGACTCGCCGTCGGGCTCGATCCAGCGCAGCGCCGACGTCTCCGCGTCGACGAGCCACAGCTTGTCGCCGTCCACGGCCAAGCCGGACGTCTGCGCGAAGAACGCTTCGCCGACGTCGCCGTCGCGGAGGCCTTCGACGGTCGTCCCGGCGAACCGGCGGATCGTGCCGCCGACCGGGTCGAACACGCTCAGCGTGTGGTTGCCCGCCATGGCGACGACGACCCCGCCGGCCGGCCCCCACCAGGCGACGTCCCACGGACTCGTGAGGTCGACCTCGGTGCCCTTGCCGGCGTCCGGCCCGCTGCGCCACTGCGCGCCGGTGCCCGCGACCGTCGTCACCTCGCCGGTGATCAGGTCGAGGCCCCGCAGCCGGTGGCCGGCGGTGTCGGCGACCACGGCGTGGTAGCCGACGCGCTCGGCGATGTCGTACGGCAGGAGCGCGATGCCCGACGGCTCGGTGAAGGTCGCGATGTCGAACGGACCGTCCTGGCCGCCGCGGGCCCCGCTGCCGAAGCGGCGGATGACCGTCTCACCGTCCGAAGCGAACTCGACGATCGCGTGGTGCCCGGTGTCGGCGACCAGGACGCGTCCCTCGGCGGTCGCGACGGCCTTGCTCGGGAAGCGCAGCTCGCCGGGCTGCTCTTCGACCGGCACGTACGGGCTGCCGCCGCGGCGGAGCGTCCCCTTGGCTTCGTGCTTCGTCACCAGGTCCGCGATGACGCGGCGAAGCGCCTCTTCGTGTCCTTCGCCCGCGGCGACGTGCACGACGTACCCCTCGGGGTCGACGACCGCCAGCGTCGGCCACGCGCGGACCGCGTACTGCGACCACAGCTCCATCTTCGGGTCGTTGACCACCGGGTGGTGCACCTCGTAGCGGCGGACCGCGGCTTCGATGGAGGCGCGCTCGCCCTCGTGCAGGAACTTCGGCGAGTGGACACCGATCGTGACCAGCACGTCCGCGAACTCGGCTTCTAGCGGACGCAGCTCGTCGAGCACGTGGAGGCAGTTGATGCAGCCGCTGGTCCAGAAGTCCAGCAGCACGACGCGGCCGCGCAGCTCGGCGAGGGTGATCGGGCGGCCGCCCGTGTTCAGCCAGACGTCGCCGCGCAGCTCGGGGGCGCGCACGCGGCTCTGCGGTCGTGGGGAAGTCACGGGAAGAGTGAACTACACGCGCTCACGCTCTGTTCCGCGGTTCGCCCGATGAGAGAACAAACTCACCCTGCCGTGGACGCCCAGGTCAGCGCGAAAAAGGACGCGCGGGCGGGTGAGCCGCCGCTTAGGCTCGCGTCATGACCCCCGTCCAACCGGCCGGCTCCCTCACTCCCGAGGAGGCACGGCACCTGCAGGAGAACCTCCGGGAACCGGTGCGTCCCGGGCTGAGCGAAGCCGAACTCGACGACGTCGAGCGCCGGTTCGGCTTCCGCTTCGCCGCGGACCACCGGACGTTCCTGTCCGCCGGCGTCCCGATCGGCGACCGCTGGCCCGACTGGCGCTGCGGCAACGCGGAGCAGCTGCGCAAACGTTTGGCATGGCCGGTGGACGGCGTGCTGTACGACGTCGAACACAACGGCTTCTGGCTGCCCGATTGGGGCACCCGCCCGGTCGGCCCGGAGGACGCGGTCCGCGAAGCCCGGCGACGCCTGGCCGACGTGCCGCAGCTGGTGCCGGTGTGCGGGCACCGGTACCTGCCCGGCCTGCCGGGCACGGTGGGGTACCCGGTGCTGTCGGTGTACCAGACGGACATCGTCGTCTACGGCAGCGACCTGCGGGATTACCTGCACCGCGAGTTCTCGACCGGCGGAATCAGCACGGCCCCGCCGGACGGCCCGAGGTACATCCCGTTCTGGTCGCGCTTCATCGACTAGCTTCGGCGGCCCGCTTCAGCCGGGCCGGGTGGCGGCAGCCAACTCGCCGCCCGCAGTGGCCAACTCAACGCCGGGAACGGCCAACTCGCCGGAACGCGGGAGCTGGTTTGGGGTCTGGGGGAGCCGGGGGCTCAGTTCTCCCGGCGCAGCATCCGGCTCACGCCCGCCGCGACGGTGGTGGCCAGGAGCCAGCCCGAGGCCGTGAAGCCCGCTGCCACCCAGTTGTCCGTGCCGTGCATGTACCACCGCGACTTGTTGCCGAAGTCGACGATCGGGACCAGCAGGTCGGCCGTGTAGATCACCGGGTTCCACTGCAAGCCCGTGTCCTGCTGGTTCACCACGCACCGCTCGCCGCTCTTCATGTAGCGGCCCGAGGAGTCGTTCACGCAGTCGTCCGAGCCCAGGCCGAACCACAGGCTGCCCAGCACCAGGAGGGTGAGCAGCCAGCCGAGTGCCCGCACCGGGCGGTAGCCGTAGCCGACCATCGACCGCTGCAGCCAGCTCCACAACCGCACGCCCGGGCCGAAGAACTTGAAACCGCGGGCCAGGGCCTCGTACCTGAACTGCTGCTTGCGCAAGGCCACCGTCGAGGCGTGCTCTTCGTTCCCCGCCGCGCGGAGCATGTGCGCGAGCTGGTCGTACGGGCCCGGCCGGTAGCCGCGCATGGCCTTGCGCAGCAGCTCGATGCGGTGGTCGAGAGCCTTGTCGTCGTCGAGCGGGATGCCCTTCTTGAGCGCGTCGTAGCGGAAGTCCTCCAGCTCGATGCCCTCGGACGCCGCCCAGAACTCCTCGTTGTCGCTCAACGTCCCGCAGTGCGCCCGCCGGAGCACGATGCGGCCCACGGGGGCGACGCTCGGGGTCAGGATGAACTCGTCCGAAGCGACGTCACCGGCGTCGAGGGCGACGGAGAACGGGGGCAGCGAGCCGAGCTGGGAACCGCGCAGGTCGACGCGGCGGGCGATCTGGGCGCCGTCGAGGTTGACGCCGCCTTCCGCGACGAACGGGCGGCCGTTGTTGTCCCGCAGCGTGAGATCGCGGCCGACCCGGCCGGTGCGGACGTCGAGGGAGTAACTGCTGGTCGCGCGCTTGCCCGGGTCGGTGAGCCGGGTGCCCGCCAGGTTGATGCTGCCGCCGACGTCGACGCCCTGCAGCCGCAGCGTGCCGTGGATCGTGGCGTCGGTGAGCTGGAAGTTGCCCGCGATCTTCGAGCGGCGCGCCGAAAAGACGTCCCGGCCGGGGTGGCGGAACATCGAGTTCCAGGCCAGGAAGTTGCCGCCGACGGTGACGTCGGCCAGCCTCAGCTGCCCGGCGGGGACGCGCAGGCTCGTCGCCTCGATGTCGCCGCCGATCTCGGTGCCGTCCAGGTGCAGCGCGCGGTCGTAGTACGGCACCGTCTTCCCGCGTTCGACCCGGATCTCGGCGCCGGCCAGCCGCAGCGAGCCGCCGATCCGGGCGTTGACCATGCGCAGCGTGCCCAGCGCCTGCAGGCCGTCCGACAGCTCGACGTTCCCGTCGACGCGCATCCGGTCGGCCACCAGCGCCGGCCGGGGGTCGATGTACGGGTCGTTGGACTTCCACGCGTCGACGGCGATCGGGCCGTGCTGGGACACCGTGAGCTTGGCCTCGCGCAGCGAGATGTCGCTGTCCACCGTGGCACTCGGCAGGTACATGATCCCGGTGGCGGAGAACCGCTTGCGCTGGCTGGCCGGCCCGTAGTTGTCGACCTCGCACAGCAGGCTGCCACCGATGTGCAGGCCGTTGCCGTTGAGCGCGAAGCCGTCCGGGTTGTTCAGCGTGGCGCCGGAGAAGTTGACGTTACCGCCGGTCCGGAGCCCGGGCAGCCGGACTTCGCCGTTCGCGACCATCCGGTAGGCCAGCAGCGCGCCGGCGAGCACCAGCCGGTCGGCGTGGATGGCCTTGCCGTGCGGGTGGGCGATCACGGTGCGGGTGAGCACCAGCGAACCCTCGATCACCGCGTCGGTCAGGTTGACCGCGGCGTTCGGCATGCCGCGTTCGCGGTCGTCGCCACGCTGGACGGTCGTCTCTTCGATCTCCCGGATGTCCCCGTCGACCTGCACGATGCTGCGGATCAGCCGGACGTCGTTGCGGCTGCGCATGTTCCGGGCCTTGAGCCCCGGCAGCCAGCACTTGCGGAAGACCAGGCCGAGCAGGCTCGCCTCGCGCACGTCCGGCGGCTGCTCGAACCGGCACCGCTCGAACCGGAACAGGTACTGGAGGTCCGCGGCCCGCAGGTCCAGCGTCCCGGTGATGTAGGCGTCCTCGACGTAGACGATCGGGGCGTTCGTGGCCTGCCGCCGCCAGCGCAGCAACCCGGCGTTGCCCGGTTTCAGCAGGTCGGCCGCCTTGACCTCGTAACGGCGGTCCGGGACGCCGGCGAAGGGGTCGAGTGGCGGCAGCACGCTTTCGGTCGTCATGAGCGGCTCCCCCTCCGTCACCCCGCCATCAAGGTAGCGAAAAAACGGCGGAAACGGTGCCGTAACACCGTTTCCGCCGCAAGATCGTCAGGCGTTGGGGTTCAGCACCCGGGCCAGGAACGACTGGGTCCGCTCCTCGCGCGGGCTCCCGATGACCTGGTCGGGCGGCCCCTCTTCGACGACGACACCGCCGTCCATGAACAGGACCTTGTCCGCCACCTCGCGCGCGAACTGCATCTCGTGCGTGACGACGACCATGGTCATGCCGTCCTTGGCGAGCTGCTTCATCACGCCCAGGACATCGCCGACGAGCTCCGGGTCCAGCGCGGACGTCGGCTCGTCGAAGAGCATCAGCTTGGGTTTCATCGCCAGCGCCCGCGCGATCGCGACGCGCTGCTGCTGCCCACCGGAGAGCTGCGCCGGGTAGTTCTTCGCCTTGTCGCCGAGGCCGACGCGGTCGAGCAGCTCCAGTGCGCGTTGCCGCACCTGGGCCTTCGGCTCGCGCCGGACCTGGATCGGCGCCTCCATCACGTTTTCCAGCGCCGTCATGTGCGGGAAGAGGTTGAACCGCTGGAACACCATGCCGATGTCCTTGCGCTGGGACGCGACCTCGCTCTCGCGCAGCTCGTGCAGCTTGTCGCCGCGCTGCTTGTAGCCGACCAGCACGCCGTCGACGTAGAGCCGGCCGGCGTCGATCTTCTCGAGGTGGTTGATGCAGCGCAACAGCGTCGACTTGCCCGAACCGGACGGCCCGATCAGGCAGAGCACCTCCCGCTCGTGCACCTCGAGGTCGATGCCCTGGAGGACGTCGACGCTGCCGAAGCTCTTGTAGATCTTCTGCGCAGAAACAACCGGGGTCATCGGGCTCCTCCGCTGGCGCCGGAGCCGAACCGGAAGCCCAGCATCCGAGCCACCCATCTGTTCTTCGTCGCGACATCCCGCGAGGTACCCCGCGCGAAGCGCTTCTCGATCTGGATCTGAACGAGGGTCAGCACCGACGTCATGAACAGGTACCAGAGCGCGGCGACGATGAGCAGCGGCACCGTCTTGTAGTTCTGCGAGTAGATGGTCTGCGCCGCGACCATCAGCTCGAAGTACCCGATGACCACGACCAGCGACGTCGTCTTCAGCATGGAGATCGTCTCGTTGCCGGTCGGCGGGATGATCACCCGCATCGCCTGCGGCAGGATGATCCGCCGCAGGGTCCTCGCCTGGCTCATGCCGAGTGCGCTCGCCGCCTCCCGCTGACCGGAGTCGACCGACTGGATCCCACCGCGCACGATCTCCGCCATGTAGGCGGCCTCGTTGAGACCGAGGCCGAGCAGCGACGCGGTGAACTGGGTGATCAGCTGGTTGGTGTCCCAGCTGACGAACTCCGGCCCGAACGGCACGCCGAGGCCGAGCCGCGGGTAGGCCAGCGCCAGGAAGTTCCAGAACAGCAGCTGCGTGATCAGCGGCGTGCCGCGGAACAGCCAGATGTAGAGCGCCGCCGCGCTCGAGGTCAGCGGGTTGGGCGACAGGCGCATGACGGCGAGCAGGATCCCGCCGACGATCCCGATGACCATCGAGATCACGGTCAGGATCAGCGTGTTCTGCAGGCCGCGCAGGATCCGGTCGTCGAAGAGGTAATCGCCGACGACCGGCCACTGCAGCGCGTCGTTCGTGATCACACTGCGTATCACGATGAACGCGACGAAGAGGATGACCACCCCGGCCGCCCAGCGCCCGTAGTGGCGCACCGGGACGGCCTTGATGGGCTCGGCGTCGATCGGCGCCTCGGCTGGAGGCGCTTCTGAGGAGCTCACGAACTACGTCCTAACTCGACAGACTCAGGAGGCCGGGTTGATCTCCGACTTGGTAACCGCGCCCGTGGCGTTCAGACCCCACTTGTCCAGGATCTTCTTGTACGCGCCGCTGTCGATCAGCTTCTGGATCGCACCCTGGACGGCCTTGCCGAAGTCGCCGCTGTTCTTCGGCAGCACGATGCCGTACGGGGCCGTGTCGTACGGCGCGCCGACCGACTCGAGCTGGCCGTTGGTCTGCTTGACCGCGTAGTCGATGACCGGGGAGTCGGCCAGCTCGCCCTGCACGCGCTTGGCGGTGAGGGCCAGGTTGACGTCGGTCTGGGCCTGCAGCTGCGTGACCTCGATGGCGGGCTTGCCCGCGCCGGTGCAGGTGGCGTTCTTCTTGTCGAGGTCCTCGACCTGGGTGGTGCCCTTCTGCACGGCGATCTTCTTGCCGCACAGGTCGTCGATCTTCAGGCCGTCGGGGTTGCCCTTCAGCACGGCCAGCGAGGTACCCGCGCTGTAGTAGGAGATCATGTCGACCGACTGCAGCCGCTCGGCGTTGATGCTGAACGACGACATCGCCAGCTCGTACTTCTTGGCGCCGATGCCCGGGATGATGCCGTCGAACGCGGCGTTCTGGAAGTCCATCTGCACGCCGAGCACCTGGCCGATGGCGGTGCCCAGGTCGACGTCGAAGCCGGCTGCCTTGCCGCCGTCGACGAACTCGTTCGGCGGGTAGCTCTGGTCCTGGCCGACCACGATCTTGCCGTCGGACTTGACGTCGGCGGGCACCATGGCAGCCAGCGCGTCGTCCTTGGCGACCGCACCCACGTCACCCGATCCAGTGCCGGACGCGGCAGTGGTGCTCGAGCTGACGTTGCCCGCGCCGCTGCCTCCCGCTCCGCACGCCACGGTCAAGCCGACCAGGGCGAACGCAGGCAGCAGGGCGATCGCCTTGAGCTGGGTTCCTCGGGGCACGTCGTCACTCCTCGTAGTTCTCAGGTTCTGAGAGCACGCATATTGCCACTCATCCATACCAAAGCACAGCACCGTGAAGTTACAGCGATGTTTAGAGCGGCGCGCGAGTGTCGCGTCCGGGCCGCACGGTGAGCAAGGATGTCGTTCATGAACGCCACCCCGCCGCGGCTGCCCCCGTCCGGTCGACGCGCGCGGAAGGCGACGACCAGCCGGATCACCCGTCCGGGCGCCCGGTTCGACGGCTACCTCGCCCCGGAGCGGCCGCACGCCGATGCCTACGACGAGATGTTCACCGCCGACGGCACGGTCCGCGGCCCGTACCGCGCGCTGTACGAATCGATCGCGGCCCTCGACGCGCACGACCTGAACTCGCGGTCGATCGCGCTGGACCGGGCGATGGTCGACCAGGGCATCACGTTCTCGCTGTCCGGGCAGGAGCGGCCGTTTCCGCTGGACCTGGTGCCCCGGGTGATCCAGGCCGCGGAGTGGACGAAGATCGAGCGCGGCGTGGCCCAGCGCGTGCGCGCGCTGGAAGCGTTCCTCGCCGACGTCTACGGTGATCGGCAGATCCTGCGCGACGGCGTGCTGCCACGGCGGCTGATCACCACCTGCGCGCACTTCCAGCGGGAGGCGTTCGGCATCACCCCGCCGAACGGCGTGCGCCTCCACGTGTCCGGAGTGGACCTGGTGCGGGACGAAGAGGGCACGTTCCGGGTGCTGGAGGACAACCTCCGCAACCCGTCCGGCGTGTCGTACGTGATGGAGAACCGGCGGACGATGGCCCGGGTGTTCCCGGACCTGTTCGCCCAGCACCGCGTGCGCCCGGTCGGTGACTACGCGTCGCACCTGCTCCGGGCGCTGCGCGCGGCGGCCGCGGCGAACGTCGCCGATCCGACGGTCGTCGTGCTCACCCCCGGCATCCACAACTCGGCGTACTTCGAGCACTCGCTGCTGGCCCGGCTGATGGGGGTCGAGCTCGTCGAAGGCCGCGACATGTTCTGCCGCGACAACGTCGTCTACCTGCGGACCACCGAGGGCGAGCGCCAGGTCGACGTCATCTACCGGCGGATCGACGACGAGTTCCTCGATCCCGTGCACTACCGGCCGGACTCCGTGCTCGGCATCGCCGGCGTCCTGAACGCGGCGCGCGCGGGCAACGTCGTCGTCGCGAACGCCGTCGGCAACGGCGTCGGCGACGACAAGCTCGTCTACACCTACGTACCGGAGATGGTGAAGTACTACCTCAACGAGAAGCCGCTGCTGCCCAATGTGGACACGTTCCGGTGCTGGCTGCCGGACGAGTTCGACTACGTCGTGACCCACCTCGACGAGCTGGTCGTCAAGCCGGTCGACGGCTCCGGCGGCTACGGGATCGTGTTCGGGCCGGAGGCCACCCCGGCCGAGCTGGGTGCGCTGCGCCGGAAGATCCGCGCGGACCGGCGCGGCTGGATCGCGCAGCCGGTGGTCCAGCTCTCGACCGTGCCGGCCAAGGTGGACGACCGGCTCGCGCCGCGGCACGTCGACCTCCGGCCGTTCGCCGTCAACGACGGCAAGGAGATCTTCGTGCTGCCCGGCGGGCTGACGCGGGTGGCGCTGCCGGAGGGCAGCCTCGTCGTCAACTCGTCGCAGGGCGGCGGCTCGAAGGACACGTGGGTGCTGGCGTCCCGGGCGTCGACGGCCGAGCGCGAGCTGGAGCAGCCCGCACTCGGCACGATGTCCACTGTGGATGGATTGGTCGCCGAGCAGGGGCCGGAGCTGACGACGTCCCAGCAGCAACAACAACAGCAACAGGGTTGAGGAGGTTCGAATGCTGGCACGCAACGCGGAGTCGCTGTACTGGATCGGCCGGTACGTCGAACGCGCCGACGACACCGCCCGCATCCTCAACGTCTCGGTCCACCAGCTGCTGGAGGACGCGACCGTCGACCCGGACCACGCGAGCCGCCAGCTCCTGGCCGTCCTGGGCATCGACCCGGCGGGCGCGGAGTCCCTCGACGTGTGGAAGCTGACCGAACTGGTGGCGTACGGCAAGGACAACCCCGCCTCGATCGTCGGCTCGATCAACTCGGCGCGGGAGAACACACGCGGCGCCCGCGAAGTGGTCTCGACCGAGCTGTGGGAGTGCCTGAACGCGACGTGGAACGCGGTGCCCGACCGGCAGCGCTACGCCCGGCGCGCCGGGCCGCACGCGTTCCTGTCGTTCGTCGAGGAGCGCGCGGCGATGTTCGCCGGGCTCGCCGACTCGACGATGAGCCGGGACGACGGCTGGCTGTTCATGGTGCTCGGCCGTTCGATCGAACGCGCCGACATGGTGGTGCGGCTGCTGCTGTCCCGGGTCGCGGACCGCGCGTCGTCGCCCGGCTGGATCACGGTGCTGCGCTCGGCCGGCGCGCAGGACACCTACCTGCGCACCTACCGCGGCGCCCTCGACGCCGGCCGCGTGGTCCAGTTCCTGTTGCGCGACACGCTGTTCCCGCGGTCGGTGTTCCACGCGCTGAGGCAGGCGGAGGACTGCCTGCAGCAGCTGGATCCGGGCGGTGGCGCGCGCACCAGCGAGAAGTCCGAGGCGCTTCGCCAGCTCGGCCGGGCGCGCAGCGAGCTGGAGTTCCTCCGCCCGTCGGACCTGCTGACCGACCTGCCGCGACGGCTCGGGGCGTTGCAGACGTCGATCAAGGAAATCGGCGAAGCGGTGTCGATGCAGTACTTCAGCACGTCACCGTGGGTGGCGTGGAGCGGCGCGGAGGTTTCGTTGTGACGTGGCAGCTGCGGGTGGCGCACCGGACGGGGTACCGGTACGCGACACCGGCGACGCAGTCCTACAACGAGGCACGGCTGACCCCGCGCAACGACCGCCGCCAGACGACGGTGGCGACGCGCATCGAGACGGCGCCGGCGACCCGCGCCTACCGGTACACGGACTACTGGGGCACGGTGGTCACGTCGTTCGACCTCCACGCCCCGCACACGGAGTTCACGGTGCTGGCGACCTCGGTGGTCGAGACGGCGGACGAGGCGGAACCGATCCGCACGGCGTCGTGGAAGGACCTCCGCGGCGAGACGGTGATCGACCACCGCACCGAGTACCTGACCCCGACCGACTACACCCCGCGCGACCTGGAGCTGGCGCGCGAAGCCCGTGAACTGCGGAAGGGCCTCGATCCGGCGGACGCGGTACTGGCCGTCTGCGAATGGGTGAACAAGCAGCTGAAGTACCAGCCGGGCACGACGGGCGTCCACTCCACCGCGACGGACGCGTGGAACGCGCGCGAAGGCGTGTGCCAGGACTTCGCGCACGTGACCTTGGTGATGCTGCGCGCGATCGGCGTCCCGGCCCGGTACGTCTCGGGCTACCTGCACACGAAGCCGGACGGGAAGCTGGGCGAAGTGGTGGAGGGCGAGTCGCACGCCTGGGTCGACGTCTGGACCGGCGGGTGGTGGGCCTACGACCCGACGAACGCGATCCCGGTCGGACCGCGCCACGTGTGGGTGGCCATGGGCCGGGACTACGCGGACGTGGCGCCGTTGAAGGGCATCTTCACCGGCGGTGGTCAGTCCACTTTGGACGTCTCGGTCCAGCTGACCCGGCTGGGCTGAGCGTCAGAGCAGGAAGGTCCCACCCGCCGCTTCGGCGAGGTCCGCGCCGAGGGCCGAGGCCGGGGTGTGCGCGCCCGGTTTGCCCTCGCCGCGGGCCAGGCGGGCCGCGACTTCGGCGACGACCGCCGTGGTGAAGTCCATGCCCTCGCCCGCGCGGAGCCAGCCTTCGCGCGTCGTCCCGCCGGGCCAGGTGACGACGGCGTGCCCCCAGGTGTGCGCGCGAGGGCGGGGTGCCGCCTTCGTCCGGACCGCGGCGAGCCGCCGCACGGCGAACCGGCGCACGATCGGGATCGACACCACCCGCCCGAGCAGCGGAAGCAGGGCCCGGACCACCGGGGCGGTCGGTGCCAGCCCGGAGCAGACCGTGACGTCCGGCGCACCGCTCGCGCGCTGGGCGGCGATCAGTTCACCTGAGTCGACGCCCGCCACCTTGCCCGTCTCGCCGTCCGGCAGGACAAGGGTGCGCGGCTTCGCGCCTCTGGCCGAGACCGCGGTCAGGGCGTCGACGATGCTGGCGGCCAGCGCGACCCCCACGGCCCCCTCTTCGGTGGCGACGGAAGCCAGCGCGTCGACCTGGACGCGGCTGGGCGTGTCACGCCCCTCGCACAGCTTCGCGACGACGGCTTCGGTGGCCAGAACGCCGAACCCGGCCCCGGTGACGAACGTGCTACCGCCGGCCAGGGCCTCGTCGTGCAGGTCGAGCAGCCGCCGGACCGCGACCAGGTCCGCGGCCATGTCCACGTAGTGCCCGCCCGGCAGGCACGCCCGCGCGATCGTCGCGGCCGTGACGGCGTACTCGCCGATGGTGTTGACGACGACCGTCGGCCGCTGCCGGCGGATCTCCGCCGCCATGGCCTCGACGCCGTCGGCGACGACGAACTTCGAGCCGGTCGCCGCCAGGCGTTCCCGGTTGCGCCCGACCAGCACGACCGGCTGCCCCCGGCGCTCGAGTTCGGCGGTGATGCCGCGGCCGGTGCGACCCAAGGCGCCGAGTACCCAAATCTCCATGTCGACTCCCGTGATGTCTCAGTGTGTCGTCACCGACCCTAGCACGCGATGACACAGTGAGATGTCAGTTAGGGTGGGGCGTGGCCAGATGGGATCCCGGGACCGCGGACCGGCTGCGGAAAGCCGCGCTGGAGCTGTTCGCCGAGCACGGGTACGACGCCGTGACGATCACGCAGATCGCCGAGCGCGCCGGGATCACGCGCCGCTCGTACTTCCGCTACTTCCCCGACAAGCGCGAAGTGCTCTTCGCCGGCGCGGAGCAGCTGCCGCCCGCGGTCGCCGAAGCCGTCCTCGCCGCCGAAGAGGCGGAGTCGCCGCTTCGCACGGCCCTCGGTGCGCTGGCCGAGGTCGGGACGCGGGTCACGCAGTTCGTCGACCCGTCGCCCGAACGCCGGGCCGTGATCGCTTCGAGCGCCGAACTCCGCGAACGCGAGCGGAGCAAGGGCGCGGCGATCACGGCCGCGATCCAGGACGCTCTGGAACGGCGAGGAACACCGCTCGACCTGGCAAAACCGGCGGCGCAGGTCGCGACGATCGTCTTCGGCGACGCCTTCGACCGCTGGATCGACGAAGGCGGGAAGCAGGAGTTCCCGGCTTACCTCCAGACGGCCGCCGCGACCTTGCGCGAGGCCTGCGGCTAACCGCGGGCGTGGGCGTCCAGGAGGTGCGCGACGGCCTCGGTGACCTGCTGCGCGTAGTCCAGGTGCAGCCACTCGTCCGGCACGTGGATGTTCGAGTCGGCCCCGCACGCACCGGTGACCAGGAACTGCGCGTCCGGGTACTTCCGCGAGAGCAGGGCCATGAACGGAATGGACCCGCCCATGCCGGTCGCGCGGTGCGGGCGGCCGAACACCTCGTCGCTGACCGTGTGCAGAGCCGTCGTCAACCACGGCGATTCGGTCGGCGCGTTCCAGCCGTTCTCCGCCTGCGGTGAGCCGAGCGTGACCTTCGCGCCGTACGGAACGTCCGTGGTCAGGACGCGCTTCACGGCTTCGAGCGCCTTCTCGCCGTCGGCCGTCGGCGGCAGGCGGAAGCTCAGCGTCAGCGTGGTGCTCTCGCGCAGGACGTTCCCGGCGTCGGCGGGCTTCGGGAAGCCGTCGGCACCGATCACCGACAGCGTCGGGCGCCACGCGTTGTTGAGCATCAGCTCCAGCGCGTCCTCCGTGATCACGCGCCCGCCTTCGACCAGCGGGAACGCCTTCGAAAGCGCCTCGGGGAAGTCCTGCGAGACGGCCTTCAGCTCGGCCAGGCGGTCGGCCGGGACGTCGACCTTGAGCTCGGCCGGCAGCAGTTCGCCGGTCGCGCTGTCCTCGAGGCGTTCGATGAGGTGCCGCAGGATCCGGAACGAGCTCGCGACGACACCGGACGCGATGCCGGAGTGCTGCGCCGAGCCCAGCAGCTGCACCGTGACGTCGAGGTGCAGCATCCCGCGCAGGCTCGTGACCAGCCACAAGCGCTCGTAGTCGCTGCCGCCGGCGTCGAGGCAGACCACCAGCGAAACGTGGCCGATGCGGTCGGCCAGGTGCTCGACGCAGGCGGGCAGGTCGGGGCTGCCGGACTCCTCGGCCGTCTCCAGCAGCACGACGATGCGGGCGTGCTCGCCGCCGGCCGCGTGCACGGCTTCGATCGCCGTCGTCGCCGCGTAGCCGGAGTAGCCGTCGTCGACGGACCCGCGGCCGTACAGCCGGCCGTCGCGGATCACCGGGGTCCACGGGTCGAGGCCTTCGGACCAGCCGCCGACCGGGGGCTGCTTGTCGAGGTGGCCGTACATCAGGACGGTGCCCTTGTCCGCCGCACCCGGGGTCGCCGGGACGTCGACGAGCAGCAGGGGAGTGCGGCCTTCGAGCTGGACGACCTCCAGGCTCGCGCCGGGCAGGTCGCGCCCGGCGATCCACTCGCGGACGTGGTCGACGGCGGCGGACAGGTGGCCGTTCTCGGCCCACTCGGCGTCGAAAGCCGGCGACAGGGCGGGGATCGCCACCAGCCCGGACAGGCTCGGGATGACGTCGTTGGTCCAGGAGGACACGACGGATTCACGGACGGATTTGTGCTCCACGTGGCCCATCGTGCCACGCGGCACCGGCCGTGCCGCACATCACAACGACGTCGCCCGGACCGGTGATCAAGCGATCGCGCGAGCGCGCGACGCCTGGTGAGCGCTCGGACCGGCACCCTACTCTCGTAGGTCCGATGCTCGGGCTTCCTAACGTTTGCCCTGTTCAGGGGCCCTTTATCAGCAACAAATCAGTATCCGTGACTCACCAAAACGCTGACCTTCGTGCCAGGATGACGGCGAGAACCGTCAACGCCGACGGTGACCGAGCGCTTCGGACCCGATGCGCTGGTCCCCGCCGGTGCAGTCGCTGTGGTCGCCACAAGCGGCCGCCAGAGGCACCGACACGAGGAGTACCGCCCATGCCGTCCGAACAGTGGACGCACCCGGAGCCTGGAGACGGGCCGGCCGCCGTCGCGGCTCAGCCTTCGCCCGAGCAGGTGATCGCCGGATTGCGAGCGACCAGCGAAGGTGGCGCTGAGCTGACTCAGCTGCTCACCCCCGAAGGCGAACGGGTCCCGTCACCCCAGTTCGACAAGTACGTCGAGGACGTCGACGCCGAAGCGCTCCGCGGCCTGTACCGCGACATGGTGCTGGTCCGGCGGGCCGACCGCGAGGCGAACGCCATGCAGCGCCAGGGCCAGCTCGGCATCTGGGTTCCGCTGCTCGGCCAGGAAGCCGCGCAGATCGGCTCCGGCCGCGCCCTCAAAGCCAACGACATGGCCTTCCCCAGCTACCGCGAGCACGGCGTCGCGTACGCGCGCGGGGTCGACATGAAGGACCTGCTGGGCATCTTCCGGTGCACCGACCACAGCGGCTGGGACTACCAGGCCCACGGCTTCCACCCGTACTGCATCGTCATCGGCAACCAGGTGCTCAACGCCGCCGGGTACGCGATGGGCCAGAGGTTCGAGGGCAAGGTCGGGGACGACGACGGCGAAGCCACGATCTGCTACTTCGGCGACGGTGCCACTTCGCAGGGTGACGTCCACGAAGGATTCGTCTGGGCCGCGGTCTACGACGCGCCGCTCGTGTTCTTCTGCCAGAACAACCAGTGGGCGATCTCCGAGCCGACCGAGCGCCAGTCGCGCCTGCCGCTGTACCAGCGCGCCCGCGGCTACGGCTTCCCCGGCATCCGCGTCGACGGCAACGACGTCCTGGCCTGCCTGGCGGTGTCCCGTTGGGCGCTCGACGAGTGCCGGCACGGCAACGGCCCGGTGCTGATCGAGGCGTTCACCTACCGGATGGACGCGCACACGACGACCGACGACCCCTCCCGCTACCGGCTCTCCGACGAGCTGGAGGAGTGGAAGCTCAAGGACCCGATCGAGCGTGTCCGCGCGTACCTGGCCCGCAACGGCTACGCCGACCACGACTACTTCGACAGCGTCCAGGCCGACGCCGACGCCTTCGCCGCCGACCTGCGCGAGTACACGTTCAACATGCCGGAGCCGCCGCCGGAGCGGATCTTCAGCAACGTCTACGCCGAGGGCAACCCGGTGCTGGAGGCGCAGCGCGAAGAGTTCCTGTCCTACCTCGACGGCTTCGTATCGGCGGGTGAGCACTGATGACCGACCTCCAGAAACTCACCATCGGCAAGGCGCTCAACCTCGGCCTGCGCCGGGCGATGGAAGAGAACCCCAAGGTCCTGATCATGGGCGAGGACGTCGGCAAGCTCGGCGGCGTCTTCCGGATCACCGACGGCCTGCAGAAGGACTTCGGCGAGCAGCGCGTGCTGGACACGCCGCTGGCGGAGTCGGGCATCATCGGCACCGCGGTCGGCCTGGCCGTCCGCGGCTTCCGGCCGGTGTGCGAGATCCAGTTCGAGGGCTTCATCTTCCCCGGCTTCGACCAGATCTCCTCGCAGCTGGCGAAGCTGCACTACCGGACACAGGGCCGGATCAAGATGCCGGTCGTGATCCGGGTGCCGTTCGGCGGCGGGATCGGCGCGGTCGAGCACCACTCGGAGTCGCCGGAGTCGCTGTTCGCGCACATCCCCGGCCTGAAGGTCGTGTCGATTTCGAACGCCGTCGACGCCTACTGGGGCATCCAGCAGGCGATCAAGTCGGACGACCCGGTGCTGTTCTTCGAGCCGAAGCGGCTGTACCACTCGGGCGCGTTGCGCGCGGAGATCGACACCGACGGCACGCCGTCGGAGATCTTCTCGTCGCAGGTCGTCCGCGAAGGCACGACGGCGACGGTCGTCGCGTACGGCCCTTCGGTGAAGGTCGCCCTCGATGCCGCCGCCGCGGCCGCGGACGAAGGCAAGTCCCTCGAGGTCATCGACCTGCGCACGCTCTCACCGCTGGACCTCGGCCCGGTGTTCGAGTCCGTGCGCAAGACCGGGCGGCTGATCGCGCTGTCGGAGGCGCCGTCCGAGTCGTCGCTGACGTCGGAGATCGCGGCGCGCGTCCAGCAGGAGTGCTTCTACTCGCTGGAATCCCCCGTCCTCCGGGTGACCGGGTTCGACACGCCGTACCCGCCGGCAAAGCTCGAGGAGCACTACCTCCCCGACCTGGACCGGGTGCTGCACGCCGTCGACCGCTCACTCGCCTGGTAAGGGGGATTTCCGCGCAATGCCTACGTACAAACAGTTTCCTCTGGCCGACACGGCGGAGGGGCTGACCGAAGCCGACATCCTGTCCTGGCACGTGAAGCCGGGCGACACCGTGACGGTCAACCAGATCGTGGTCGAGATCGAGACCGCGAAAGCCGCTGTCGAGCTGCCGATCCCGTGGGCCGGCGTGGTCACGGAGCTGCACGTCGAGCCGGGGCAGACGGTGGAGGTCGGCACGCCGATCCTCACCATCGACGTCGACCCCGGCGGTGCTGCCGCGCCCGTCGCGGCGCCGGCTCCCGCTGCCGCTCCTGCTGAAGAAGAAGAGATGAAGCCGCTGGTCGGCTACGGCTCCAAGGCCGTCGTCACCCAGCGGCGGACGCGGAAAGGCGCTGTGCCTGAGCCTGCTCCCGTGGCTGCGGTTGCCGCTCCGGCCCCGGTCGCCACTCCGCGCGGCGGGTACGTCCCGCTGGCGAAGCCGCCGGTGCGGAAGCTGGCGAAGGATCTCGGCGTCGACCTGCACGCGCTGACCGGAACCGCCTCGGGTGGCGTGATCACCCGCGAGGACGTCGAGCGCGCCGCCAACGGAACTCCGGTCATCGCGTCCGCTGTGGACAGTGGAACGCGTGAGCGGCGCGTGCCGATCAAGGGCGTCCGCAAGATGACCGCGGCCGCGATGGTGCAGAGCGCGTACACCGCTCCGCACGTCACGGAGTTCCTGACCATCGACGTCACGCCGATGATGGAGTTCCGCGAGAAGCTGAAGAAGTCGCGGGAGTTCGCCGGGGTCAAGGTCACGCCGCTGACGTTCGCGGCGAAGGCCGTGTGCCTGGCGGCGAAGCGCACTCCGGACGTCAACGCGGTCTGGGACGAGCAGGCGCAGGAGATCGTCTACAAGGACTACGTGCACCTCGGGATCGCCGCGGCCACCCCGCGCGGCCTGATCGTACCGAAGGTCCGTGACGCCGACTCGATGTCGCTGAAGGAGCTGGCGAACGCGCTGACCCAGCTCACCGAGGTGGCCCGCGAGGGCAAGACGTCCCCGGCGGACATGGCGAACGGCACGATCACGATCACCAACGTGGGCGTGTTCGGCGTCGACACCGGGACGCCGATCATCAACCCGGGCGAGTCCGCGATCCTGTGCCTGGGCGCGATCAAGGACCAGCCGTGGGTGGTGGACGGCGAGATCAAGGTCCGCAAGGTGCTCCAGCTGTCGCTGAGCTTCGACCACCGGGTGGTCGACGGCCAGCAGGGCTCGGAGTTCCTCGCCGACGTCGGCGCCCTGCTCGCCGACCCGGCGATGGCGATGACGTACTGAGTTAGAGCAGGGAGAGGGCCGTCCCGGAGCTTTCCGGGACGGCCCTCACCGCTGCCGGAAGACGATTTTCCCGGCGTCGAGGTCGACGTGGGTGCGCGGCGGGGCGCCGTCGGCCTCGTCGTCGACCAGCATCAGCTGGACCTGGCGTTGCTCGAGGTCGTGGTGCTTCGTGCCGCCGAGGATGGCTTCGACCTCCTCGGTCGCCGTGACGCTCGCCACTCGCTGGCCGTCACCGCGGCGGTGCCACGGCAGGAACCGGCGGCCCCAGACCTCGAACACAGCGAACAGGAACAGCAGCACGACCAGGGCCGGAAACGACATCGCCCAGACGAGTCCCATGGGCCCAACCTATACTCGCTTGACGGAGTGAGCACTCACTCCGCACACTGGATGCCATGACACCAGCACCCGAAACCCGGCGAAGAGCACCGGGCATGAGCGTCGAAGCCCGGCGCGCCATGATCGTGCACGCGGTGCTGCCGCTCTTGATGGAGCACGGCGCCAACGTCACGACCAGCCAGATCGCCCGCGCCGCCGGCATCGGCGAGGGCACCATCTTCCGCGCGTTCAAGGACAAGGACGAGCTCTTCGACGCCTGCACCGCGGAGGCGCTGCGCCCCGACCACGTGCTCGACGCGATCGCCGAAATCCCCATCGACCAGCCGCTCGAGGACCGGCTCGTCGAGGCCGCCGAAGCACTCGGTGCGCACCTCGAGCGGATGGGCGCGCTGATGGGCGCCCTGCACGCGTCCGGACGGCACAAGCTGCGCGATCCCGAACAACGCCTCAAGGACCGGCGCAGCTCGTGGAAGGGTGGCCGACGCGAGTCGATGGCCGCCATGCGCGGAGCGATGGTCGACCTGTTCACGCCCGAGAAAGACCAGCTGCGACTGCCGCCCGAGCAGCTCGCCTCGCTCTTCCTGGCCCTGCTCTTCGGCGGCCGCCGGATGACCCCGGACGACGACGCGCCCACCACGCGCCAGGTGGTCGACGTCTTCCTGCACGGCGCTGTGGAGGCCAAGTGATCCCGGGCGGTGGGGGCGGCATGGAGTTCATGCTGGCTCGGCGTGGCCGGCGGCGGCATGCGACGACGGTCCCGGAGAGCGGGCTGACCGGGCCGGTCGAAATCCCCGAGCCCCAGCCGGAAGACCAGCCGAAGGACCTTCGCTCGCGGCTCAAGCGCGCGAAGACGTCGGTGGCGGGCACGGTCCGCGGCCTGCCGAAGGTCGTCAGGCTGACGTGGCAGGCCAGCCCGGTCTTGACGATCCTCCTCGCGCTGATCACGCTGCTGTCCGGGCTCTTGCCGACCGTGACCGCGTACATCGCGAAGCTGCTGCTCGACTCCGTCGTCGCGGCGATCCAGCACCGCGGCACGACGGCCGACATCGTGCACGTGGCGCTGTTCCAGTTCGCCGTGCTCGCTGCGACCGCGATCAGCAGCGCGCTGACGTCGATCGCGCAGTCGCTGCTGCAGGAACGCATGACGCTGACCATCCGCCACCAGGTGATGGCGCACGCCAGCGAGCTGCACCTGGCGTACTTCGAGGGCTCGACGTCCTACGACATGCTGCGCCAGGCCGCGCAGGAAGCACCGACGCGGCCGCTGTCGATGATGAACTCCGCGCTCGGCCTCGTGCGGACGCTGATCACGTTCGGCAGCATGGTCGCGCTGCTCGTCTCGATCAGCCCGCTGCTGGCCCTGGTCGCACTGGTGGCGCCGATCCCGGCGTTCATCTCGCAGTCGAAGTACGGCTCGCGCGCGTTCTGGCTGACGTTCCTGATGTCGCCGATCAAGCGGCGGATGGACTACCTGTCGTCACTGGTCACGACGGACACCTACGCCAAGGAGACGAAGCTGTTCGGGCTCGGCCCGTACTTCGTCGACCGGTTCCGCCGGCTCGGTGCCGTCTCGTACGAGCGGCAGCGGAAGCTGACGATCAACCGCAACATCAGCTCGACGTCCTGGGGGCTGCTGAGCACACTCGCGGGTTCGGCGATCGCGCTGTACATCGCGCTGGAGGCGGTCGGCGGCCGGCTGACGCTGGGTGACCTGGCGCTGTACACGGCCGCCGCGACGTCGGTGCAGACGTCGGTGTCCGGGCTGTTCACGGCGTTTTCGGGGATGTACGAGAACAACCTGTACCTGGACACGCTGTACCGCTTCCTGGACACGAAGCCGGAGATCACGGCACCTGCTTCGCCACGTGCCTTTCCCTCCAAAGTGGACGGACACATCGAGTTCGACTCGGTCACGTTCGCGTACCCGGGTTCGGAGGAGCCGGCGCTGGAAGACGTCAGCTTCGAGATCCGCCCCGGCGAGACGGTGGCGGTGGTAGGCCGCAACGGCGCGGGCAAGTCGACGCTGTTCAAGCTGCTCTGCCGGCTGTACGACCCGACGGACGGCCGCATCCTGCTGGACGGCGTCGACATCCGCGAGTACGACCCGGAGGACCTGCGGGCGCGGATCAGCGCGATGTTCCAGGACTACGTGACGTACCAAGGAACGGCGGCGGAGAACATCGGCTTGGGTGACCTTTCGCGGTTGGAAGATCGCCCGCACATCGAGGACTCCGCCCGCCGCGCGGGCGCGGACGAGCGCATCGAGCGGCTGCCTTCCGGCTACGACAGCCCGCTGGGACGCTGGTTCGACCAGGGTGTTTCGTTGTCTGGTGGGGAGTGGCAGAAGATCGCGCTGGCACGGGCGTTCCAGCGGGAGGCGCCGCTGTTGATCCTCGACGAGCCGACGTCGGCGTTGGACGCCCAGGCCGAGCACGACCTGTTCTCGCGACTGCGCGAGCTGTCCGAGGGGCGTACGACGCTGTACATCTCGCACCGGTTCTCGACGGTGCGGCAGGCGGAGCGGATCCTGTTGCTGGACCACGGGAAGGTCGCGGAGTACGGGACGCACGAGGAGCTGATGGCGGCGAAGGCGGGGTATGCGGAGCTGTTCACGCTTCAGGCCCGGGCGTACCTCGACGAGGTGCCGAGCTAGGGGATGAGCACGACCTTGCCGACCCCTTCGCGGCTCTCGACGCGCGCGTGCGCGGCGGCGACGTCGTCGAGGGGGTAGGTCCGGTCGAGCACGGGGACCAACGTGCCGTCCGCGACGAGGTCGAGTGCCTCGGCGCGGACGGCCGCGACCCGCTTCCCGTAGGCGTCGGGCCCGCCGAAGCCGATCAGGGTGATCCCGCGCGCGATGAGGCCCGCGACGGGGAACGTCGGGAATTCGCCGCTGAGCAGGCCGTAAGCGAGGATCCGGCCGTGTGGCGCGAGTTTCGCGAGGAGCTCCGCGGCACGCGGGCCGCCGATCGACTCGAAGACGACATCGATGCCTTCGGGCACCTTCTGCCGCCAGTCCGGGTCGTTGTGGTCGATGTCGGCTGTTCCCTTGCCGGCGGTCGTGACCACGCGGGCACCCCGGTTCTCGGCCAGCCGCGCCAGGTAACCGCCGATCGCCCCGGACACGGCTTCGACCAGGACGGTTTCACTCGCTTTGACGTCCGCGGTGTTCATCAAGGCCAGCGCCACGGAGGCCGGAACGGCAGCGGCGACGGCCTGCGTGGGCGTGATGTTGTCGGGCACGAGCGTGTACTGGCTCGCGGCGACGACTTCGGCGTACGCGCCTCCAGTGAAGGACACGCTGACGACCCTCTTGCCGTGCAGGCTCGGATCGTCGGCCTCGACGACAATCCCGGCGGCCTCGTGCCCGAAGATCGCCGGCACCGGCCCGGCGGGCATCAGCCCGGACCGCAGCTGGGTTTCGTAGAACGGCACCCCGATCGCCTCGGTCCGGATCAGCACCTCGCCGTTTCCCCGCGCCGGCACCGGCCGCTCCTCGACCTTCAGCACTTCCGGACCACCCGTGCCGTACTGCACCACCGCGCGCATGACCTCTCCTAACTGGACCATCGGTCAACTTACGGTCGCCTACTATATGGACCGACGGTCAACTTGTCGAGGGAGTCTTATGGAGCGCGCCGACGCGGCCCGCAACCGCCGGGCGATCCTGCGCGCGACGGAGGAGCTGCTGTCGTCGCACGACCTGTCAGAGGTGTCGATGGACCGCGTCGCAGCCGCGGCCGGCGTCGGCAAGGGCACGGTGTTCCACCGCTTCGGCAACCGCGAAGGCCTGATGCGCGCACTGGTGGAGTCGCGGGTCGAGGAGTTGTCGGCGGCTGTGGAGTCGGGCCCACCCCCGCTGGGGCCGGGCGCACCGGCGCCGGAGCGGCTGGCGGCGTTCTTCGACGCGGTGGTCGAGCTGGCGACCCGCAACGTGAAGGTGATGGCGGCGTTCGAGCAGGCCTCGACGGACCGCCTGAACAACCCGATCTACCTGTCGTGGCACGCGCACGTGTCGGGGTTGATCGCTTCGGCGGCACCTGCGCTCGACGCCGACTTGACGGCGCACCTGCTGCTGGGCTCGTTGCACAGCGACCTGATGCGGCGGTTTTTGCGGACGGGCGAGACGCACCGCCTGTCGGACGGCCTGCGGTCGATGGTCGCGGCGTTGCTGCGCTGATCAGGCGGCGCCGGGAGCAAATCGGACAGGTCGTTCGTTATGCGGGTATGGCTGTCGCGTTCCTGCTTTACGTCATCGCCGAGATCGCCGCGATCTGGGCGGTGGGTTCGGCCGTCGGCGTGCTCGGCACACTGGGCCTCCTCCTGGCGGGCGCGTTCCTGGGCTCCTGGCTGGCCCGCCGCGAGGGCGGCAAGGCGATGCGGGCATTCACCTCGGCGGCCCGCTCAGGACGACCGGCGGAGAAGGAACTCACCGACGGGATGCTGGTCGGGCTGGGTGGAGTGCTGATCCTGGTGCCCGGCTTCGTGAGCGACGTGCTCGGGTTGCTGCTGATCCTGCCGCCGTCGCGGGCGGTGGCTCGTCGGTTGTGGTTGAAGCGGATGGAGAAGCGGGCCGTGCGGTTTGCGAACCGCCGGCGCGGGCCGGTGATGGTGGTGGACAGCGAGGTCGTGTCTTCCGAGGAGCCCCGGCGACGGGAGCAGCCGACGGTCATCGAGGGTCGGGTCGTGGAGAACTAGCCACGATCGGCCGGGGGCACGAAACCTTGCCAGAATGTGCGCGTGGAGCGTTTGAAGACCACTTCCGCCGTGCGCATCCGGATGAGCAAGCAGAAGTCCCGGAACACCGGGATCGAGATGGCGCTGCGCAAGGCGCTGCACAGCGCAGGCTTCCGCTACCGTGTGCACCGCCGACCGGTCAAAGGCGTACGCCGCGAGGCAGACCTCGTGTTCGCCCCCGCCCGCGTGGCGGTCTTCGTGGACGGATGCTTCTGGCACGGGTGTCCGGAGCATGCGACGTGGCCGAAGAACAACGCGGAATTCTGGCGCGAGAAGATCGAGACGAACCGCAGGCGGGACGCCAACACCGACACCCGACTCAATGACGCCGGGTGGCTCGCCGTCCGGATCTGGGAACACGAGTCTGTCGAGGTCGCTACCGACCGCGTCATCACGGCGGTCCGGGAACGCCGCCGGGTGTCAGGCGTCCTTCAGTAGCCCGTCGACCCCGTTGCGGGTTTCCTTCCAGCTTCGCTTGACGCATCGGTCCAGCGCCGCGGTATCGAGCTCCTTGCCCATGGCCGCGGCCAGGACGTGGGCAGCCAGCCGCGGCGGGATCGCATTCCCGATCTGCTGGGCGATGGCGCGCCCGGCCCAGGGGTAATCAGGCGGGAAGGTTTGCAACCTGCCTGCTTCGTGGTCAGTGAAGCGGTCAGGCCGCCCCTTCGGTCGCTCATGGATCAGACGGTTGCGGGAGACCTTGCCGGTGACAGTGAATGCCGGTTCACTCGACAGCCGTTCGCCACGCGCCTTCGGGTCACCACCGGTGCCGTAGTTGGACCGCACGGTGAACTGCTCCGACCAGCCGAGCGCTTCCCCCATCGTCTTCCACGGAAGCAACCGGGGATCCCCTTCCCCGCGGGCCGCCCCTTTGCGATACCGCCGATGCGTGGGCTTCGGCAGCTTCGCTTCCCCCTCACGTCGAGCGATCAAAATCGCCCGACGGCGTGTTTGCGGAACTCCGAACTCCTCGGTGTGGAGAATTCCACAGTCGACGCTGTACCCCCGCCCTTCGAGCACCTGCGCATACGCCTGCCACACCGGCAGCACAGCAGGGACCTGTTCGAGAACGATCGCTTCATACGGATCGCCCGCGTCCAGCGCCCACCGCAGGGGCTCCAGCACCAAGCCGGTTCGTTCGTCGTCCAGCTCCAGCTCCGCAAGGTCCCTCTCACTGACGCCGTGGGTGTCGCCGACGGCACGAACGAAGGAAAGCAGCCGCTCCAGAGCTCGCCTCCCGGCCCCCTGCCCGGCGACGGTGTACGTCTGGCAGGGAGGACCTCCGGTCAAGATACGAGCCTTTGGATAGTTGGCAGGCTTGGAAAGTCGCACATCTCCGTGCTTGGTGTGCAGTTCGGCTCGCTCACGAGTGATGCAGGCATCGTCGTCCCATTCGATGCCGACAACGGACACGCCCAGCCAGTGGGCGGCGACGTCGAGCCCGCCCGGACCGGCGAAGAGGTCCACCATCTCGACCTGCGCCGATAGCGGCAAGGCCAACTGTCCGTCGGTCATGGGACGGGAGTCTATAAGTCGGGTACGACAGTCCGAACGAGCCATGAATTCGACACGCCGGCGACCTGCTCGCCCAGCGTGTGACGCATTCGTGACCACACGGAGTAACGGAAGCGGCCGTCCGTGCGACGTGATCGATCACGGAGGGGTTGCGTCAAGGCGCCGATCAGGGTCACCCGTTCGAGGCACCTGGCGGTGAGGCCGGCAGCACCTACCGTGGGGCGGGTCGGCGTCGTTCGTCCCGTCGATGCGCCCGGACGGAGTTGGAGGATCGGTGACCGACAAGTTCGACCAGCAGTACGCCGCGTTCCTTGACTTGGTGGATACCGGAACCCCGGAAACCGCCATCAAGAAGATGGAACTCTTCGGCGCAGAGGACGAACTTCTCCAGCGAATCGCGGAGCGGCACGAGCGCGAAACCATTCGGATTCGGGAACGTGAGGAACCGCGCAGCGTCATCCTCGACAACCGTTACACCTGGTACACCGGCCCGCGGCCACGTGACAAGTACTGGCCGGCGCTGGAAGAGCTGCTGCGGAAGTCGGGGTGGTCGGAGCAGAGCCTCGACGACCTCGACGGCGCATCGACCAAGGTCGTTTCGCTGCTGAGCCACCCGCGGGTGACCCAATTCTCAACGAAGGGGTTGGTCGTCGGCTACGTCCAGTCCGGCAAGACGACGAACTTCACCGCCGTGACGGCGAAAGCGGCCGATCGCGGCTACAAGCTCTTCATCGTGCTGGCCGGTATCCACAACGGCCTGCGCAGGCAAACGCAGCTTCGCCTCGTCGACCAGCTGGTCAAACCGAACCCGTCGCGCTGGCTGCAGCTCACCGACCCCGACAAGGACTTCACGCCGCCTGCCAATGCGGCCGCGTACCTGGCCAAGAACAACAAGCAGCACGTCCTGTGCGTGATCAAGAAGAACCCGCGCGTTCTCGAGAAGTTCTCGGCCTGGCTCGAGACGGCTTCGGAGTACCTGGCGGACTGCCCGGCCTTGATCATCGACGACGAAGCCGACCAGGCGACGGTCGCCACCGAAACCATCAATCCCTTGATCATCGAGATCCTCGGTCGCCTGCCGAAGTCGGCCTACGTGGGCTACACGGCGACCCCGTTCGCGAACCTGCTGATCGACCCTTCGGTCAAGGATCTGTACCCCGAGCACTTCATCGTCAACCTGCCCAAGCCGGAGGGCCATTTCGGGACCGAGGTCTTGTTCGGTCGCGACGTCATGGACGGCGAAGACCCTGAAGACGTCTTCGACGGCTACGACATGATCCGGCAGGTCCCCGAATTCGAAGTCGACCTCGTACGCCCGAGTTCACGCGCCGACACCGACGGCTTCCACCCGGTGCTGCCGGACACACTCCGTACAGCGATCCGGTACTTCTGGCTCAGCACCGCCGCGCGTCGAGTACGCAAGACAGGCAATCCACACTCGACGATGCTGGTGCACACCAGCGTCAACACCGCCGTTCACAACAGTTTCAAGCAGCCCCTGACCAAACTCCGCAACGAGAGCGAGGACCGGCTGCGGGCGGGCGACACCGAACTCTTGGCCGAGCTTCGCGAGCTTTGGGACAGGGAGGCAGCACGCGTGCCCGCGGACCTGTTCCGCGAGCAGAGGGTGACTTTCGACGACTTGGCGCCGCTGCTTCCCGGGGTTCTGCACGATTGCCGGATCATCATGGACAACTCCGGCAGCAAGGATCGTCTCGACTACGAGAACGGTCCGGTCGTCGCCATCGCGGTCGGTGGCAACACCCTCTCCCGCGGCCTGACGCTCGAAGGCCTGGCCGTGAGCTACTTCGTGCGATCCGTGTCCGCGTACGACACGCTGCTGCAGATGGGCCGGTGGTTCGGCTTCCGCAACGGCTACGCCGATCTGCCCCGCATCTGGATGACCGACGAACTCCGCGACTGGTTCCGCCACATCGCGACGGTCGAAAGCGAAATGCGCCGCGACATCGACGTGTACATGGTCGAGGACAAGACCCCGAGGACCTTCGCCGTACGGCTGCGCACGCATCCGGCGCTACGCGTGACGGCGGCCGCCAAGATGACCAACGCCGTCCCCTCGGCGTCGGCGTACGGCGGCCAGCGCGTGCAGACGCGCTACTTCCGCACCGACCACGACTGGCTGGCCGACAACCAGGCCGCAGCTCGCAAGCTCGTCGCGACGGCCGCGCTCAAGGACAGGCCGGACCATGACCGCAAGGACGGCAACAAGCTGATCCGCGGCGTTCCACATGAGCTCGTCACGAATTTCCTACGCGAGTACCGGTTCCACGAGAAGTCGCAGGAGTGCGACTCCAAGCTGCTGACCGACTACATCGCCAGGCGCATCGCCAAGTCGGGCGCGCTGCTGCGTTGGAACGTTGCCATCATCGGCGGATCCGCGGGCAAGGAGACTCCCAAGGAGTTCCCCTTCGCCGAGGGGTTCACGGTCCGTATGGTCACTCGTTCCGCTCTCGACGGTGACACGACCGACTTCGTCGACATCAAGACCCTGATGAGCCGCCGCGACGCGGCCATCGACCTCGACACTTCGTCGGTGCAGGGCGAGCTGACCGAAGAGAAGATCAAGGGACTGCGACTGCAGCAGAGCCCGAATACCGCTCTCCTGGCGCTCTACGCGATCGACAAGGACTCGAAGCCCGAGGCCTACCGAGAGGGCAAACGTCGCCCGCTGAATGCCGCGGAAGACGTCATCGGTGTAGGTCTGGTATTCCCGCCGCCGTCATCGGTCGATTCGACTGTCGAGTGGCAGTACGTGGCCACGAACCTGGCCAAGGTCCGTATCGAGGACGAGGACCTGAGTGCGCTCGACGCGGTGGACGACTGATGGCCGTGCCTCTGCGTGAAGTCGTCGATGACCATTGGGATCGCCTGGAGGAACAACACACGTCAGGACCGGAGCACGTACGCACGTCGGAGCTCCCGGTGACGACCTCACTCGGCCCCGTGCTGGCGGCGGTGGACCACGCCGGAAATCGCCACCTGCTCGTTCCGCTGAGTGCCCACCAACACGTCCGCCTCGACCGCGGTGGCGCGGCGTTGACCGTCCGCGAGCGTCCGCTCGAGAATGAGCACGCCTACGAGCGGTACGCCGACCTGGGTTGTCTCCGCAGGGATCTCGACGAGGTCTTCACCGGACTCGTCGCCGACGTCCTGACCTCCGTCGAAGAAGCACCGGACCGGCCACTGAAATCGCTGTACACGGTTCTGGGCCGGTGGCGTGCGTTGTTCCAGCATTCACCGGCACCGCTGAGTGCCGATCGGTTGGCGGGCCTGTTCGGTGAGCTGGTGGTGCTGAACGAACTGCTCGCGGGTGAGAGCACGGCTGTCGACTTCTGGACGGGACCCTCCGGAAACCGTCACGACTTCACCGTCGGCACGCGGGGTATCGAGGTGAAGACCTCCACAGCCACAACTGGGCGAAAGGTCCGTATCCACGGCGTCGAGCAGCTCCAGCCGCCGCCCCACGGAACGCTCGACCTGGTGTGGGTCCGCGTGGAGCGGGTGGCCGAGCAGGGAAACACGATCGCCGAGCTCGTCGATCGTGCGCGCCGCACCGGCGACGACGACACCAAGCTGCTCTTCAAGCTCGCCGAAGCCGGGTATCGACCGGCTGATGCGGACCTGTACCAAGACGTGCGCTTCGCGCTTCGCGAGCAACGGTGGTACGAGGTGGATGACGACTTCCCCCGCATCACTCCTTCATCAGTCGTTCCCGGGGTATCCGATCTCGTCTACACGGTCGACCTGGACCAGCAGCAACCACAGGTCGTCGACGCGCACGAAATCCGTGCTCGAACTGCCCGGATAATCCAGGAGAACAAGTGACCACAGCGGCCTGGCACTCACAGATGTTCCCGCCCGAAGGGGCGAGTGCAGCAGAGGGGATCCGGAACCAACTCGGCAGGCCCGAGCTGGATCTGCTGACGATCCTTGTCCGCGAGTCCGCCCAGAACAGCTGGGATGCGCGGACCGGCGAGACGCCGGTCGACTACCACCTCGATCTTCGAGTCGTCAGCCCGGCGCACGCGCCGGCGTGGCGGGAGCTGCTCGTCCGCAACGTCCCCGCTCACGAGCACCTGCCCCTGCGGCAGTCGATCTCGAGTCCGGTCATCCGCGTCCTGACGATTTCGGACCGTGGAACGACCGGCCTGGGTGGACCTACCCGCGCGGACAACGCGGTGGTCGAAAACCATGACTTCGTGTCCTTCATCAGGAACATCGGCGAACCGAGGGACACGGAACTCGGCGGCGGCACCTACGGCTTCGGCAAGGGCATCTTCTACCTGCTGAGCAGGCCCGGGACCGTGCTGGTGCACACGCGATGTCGAGTCGACGACGGGTTCGAGACCCGACTGATGGGCTGCGCACTCTGGAAGAGCTACGCCGAAGGCGAAGGCCTCTCCGGCCACCGGTACACCGGACGGCACTGGTGGGGCACCCATTCCTCGGACGGTGTGGTCGAACCGCTGATCGGCGATGAGGCCGACGCCACTGCGGAGCGACTGGGCCTGCGCGGCTTCGGCCCTGAGGAGACCGGCACCACGGTCGTCGTAATCGATCCCGATCTCGGCGAACGAGAGATCGAGCACGCCGGGACTTACCTGGCGGAGACGATCGCGTGGAACCTCTGGCCGAAGATGCTGGCCGACCCTGCCGACGGCATTCCTCCGATGCGGTTCTCCGTGCAGTGCGACGGGATCACAGTTCCCATCCCGGACCCTCGTGAGACGACCCCGCTGGACATGTTCGTCACCGCGCACGAAGCGATGCGGTCGAACGAGGACGGCAAAGAGCTCTGGTACAACGGGCACCCCAGGACGAAGCTCGGAATACTGGGCCTCGAGAAGCGCTTCCTTCCACCGTTCACCGAGACCCCCGCGGCCGAAACGGCCGGCATCGGCAGCACCGTTCACCACGTCTGTCTCATGCGGACAGCGGAACTCGTGGTCACCTACCACGCCGGCCCCAAGCCGGCCGCCGAGTACGTGTCCTATGCCGGGGTTTTCCGCGCAGACGTCGAGCTCGACAGTACGTTCGCGTCGTCCGAGCCGCCCACGCACGACGCGTGGAACTGGCAATCGCTCGAAGGCCACCAGAAACGGCTCGTCCGGATGGCCTTCACCCGGATCAAGGAGTCGATCGAAGGCCTCATCGAGATCGACGGCCGTGTCCGCACGAGTTCGTCGGAGATTTCCCTGGGTGCCGCGAGCCGCTCGTTCTCCGATCTCGTCGCGGGTGCCTGGGGTATCGGTGGAGCCTCCGACTACCGACGAGCCTTCAAACCGGTGAAACCGACACCGCCGGCGGGGACAGTCCACCTCTCCGGGGACCTCTACGATTCGGGCGGCAATGGCACCGGCTCCCCGCCGAAGGGGGAAACCAGCCCGGAAACCGGCCGTTCGAGCGGACGCCCACCGCGGGTCGAGTACCTGGAAGCGCCGTACTACGAAGTCCGCGCCGGACAGGTTCTGCTGGTACAGGCGTTCCGAGTCTCCGCGCTCGGCGTGCACCGCTGCAGCGCCGATCTCGGCGTTGCGTTGGCCGGCACGAGCAGCAGGGAGACGGATCCCCCGCGGGGAGCCGACGAACCACGGATCTTCGGGTGGGAAGGCCCCGACGGCGCGCTGCACACCGATCCGACGCAGACCCTCGAAGGCGGCGAAGACATCTGGCGAGTCCTGATCCGTCCCGCACCCGACACTACAACCGAGATCGCGGTGCACGCCCAGCGTGAGGAGGCGTTGCGATGAGCATGCAAGCACCTCCGTACCGGATGGCCCCGGCAGAATCGGTGGTGGCCGGACCATGGCAGTGGCTCATCGATGATGTCCCCGGTGAGCTGCCGGACGCCCTGAGCGACTGGGACTACCGCATGGACCTTTCTCTGCGCCAACCAGTGACCGTCGATGTCGATCTCGTTCGGCAGGCCACCGGACTGCCTGCGGCCGCGAAGTTGACACTCGCCATGATCTGGACCGCGTCCGGCTCGGGTCTGAAGGCCGCAGCCCATCGCGTTCCTCTGCCCGAGACAGGTGTCGCGCACGTCGACCTGGCCGCGGTGTTGCCCGGGGAACAACTGGGTGGCGTGTTGGGCTTGGAGACGACGTTGGTGCTCGCCGAGTTCACCCAGGGCGGCGACTTGGCGTCGCCCCGCCGGGCCGGGTCGATCCTGTGGACCAGCAAGCACGAGACCCGGCTCCAGGGCGACGCACCGCTTTTCCCGATCGCCGTCGTCGACTTCGCCAAGACCCAATATCCCGAAGACGCCGGCTGGCACGTGGAAATCGGCGGCGACCTCGAGACGGCCACGATGGGTGCGTTGCTCCTGTTGGTGAACGAGCGCAAAAGGGTGCTGGTCGACGCCATGCGCAACGCGGCCAAGCCACGCCCCGTCGACCGCGTGGTGTTGTCCACAGTGCACGCGGACGTCGCGCGCACCTTGGTGGAGTACGCCCTGCAAGACCAGGACTTCGACCTCGAAGTCGACTACGGCGACGAAACGATCGGCAGCACGCTGCAAGCGCTGATCGGAAGGTTCTTCCCGGAACAGAGCCTCACCCACTTGCGCAGACGGCAAGGGCAGTCGCCGACCGCGTTCGCCACCGAGCTGCAGCACGCTGTTCGGATCTTCGAGGAGTCCTGATGAGCGTCTTGTTCCCGCGTCTGCTGCCTCGGCAGGCTCACAAGCTGTACGAAGAGTACAAGTCGCTGACCATCGAAGAGCTCGAGCCGCGCACGGCGCTGCGCCACGACTCTGCCGTTTACGCCGCCACGGGCGGTGATCGAGTCCGGGAGAAGGACCTCGCTCAGCTGCGTCAGGCGGTCGTCGCGGCGGCTCGTAAGGCCGGCTTTCCGAACCGGTCGACACCCGCCACAAAGAACGACTTCGATCGGAACGTCGCCGAGCTGCTCCACCGGACGGCCGGGTTGGCTCCTGCGGAAGCTGCGGCCCGTGACATCTGGGTGTTCGTGGCGCTCGTCGTGCTGCCGGATGTCTCGTTCTGGCGATTCGAAAAGCGGACCGACGAACGCTTTCTCGCCAAGGACCTGACCCGGCACGTGTTCGGTCGTCTCTGGTGGCGAGCCCACCTGGTCCACGACACCGACAGCCCCGATCCCTACGCCGCGTTGAACATCCTGGGCGAAGGTGCATTCGACCAGATCTACGCACGTCGGCGGGCGCTGGGCGGCAGTCCCCAATTGGTTCGCTCGATCCTGCATGTCTGGCACGAGATCGACACCGGCGGACTGAACGAAACCGATCTGCTCAAGGACTTCCTGAAGCGCTTGTTGCGGCTCGGCGCCTTCATGTCCTTCGAGACGCTCCATGACGAGCAGCTCAACGCCGAGGTGCGCCGTGCAGCTCACGATTCACTGCAAGCGTTCCACGCGGAACGTCGGCCTCGGCACGCGCTCGAGCACGCCGGAGGGTGACGACCGCCAAGACGATCTGATCGACCGTCACTCCTCGGAGAAGGCCAGGGCTTCACGTCGGTAGGGCTGATGCACCACGGCGAGGCGGCGCTCGGGCCAAATGTCGTCTCGGGCGTTCAGGATCAATTCGCCGCCGCGGCGCATGAGCCAGAGCGTATCCATGCCGGACAGCAGCGCGTCGCCGGTGATTCTGTCCAGCAGGCCAGCGGACAGCCGGACCAGGTCGTCCTGTTGTTCGGGAATCTTGTCGTGTTTGTGGATGCCGAACCCGATCGCCACCGTCGGAGTGATTCCGAAGTCTGTCACTACCGGTGCCCAAGGTGCTGGAGTCCGTTCGTACACTCGAATCCAGGTGCGGAGCGGGGTCACCGCTCCGTCGCGGGTCAACTGCGCGGGCGTGACCGCTTCCTCGAACAGGCCCAACGGACGGCCGACGTCGAGCAGTGCGAGTGCGACTTGCTCCAACGACGATGACGTCCCCATTTCGAGGTCGTATGAGATGGCCATTCGAGTAGTGTCCTCGCGTAGTGAATCACGGGTAAAGGTGGAGTATATTGCCTTGTTTGTCGATCGCGATGGCTTCCTTGAGGCCGTTGATCGGCCAGTCGTGAAGTTGCGCACGCATCGCGTTGAGGTCCACTGGACTGTCGGCCAGGTTGAGGACGATCCGATCCGTCTGCTCCTTCGCGACCTTCTTCGCCATTTCGTCGGCGATGTTGCGAGCACGGCCGGTCGACGGCGCGTAGTTGTCGAACACCTTGCCATCGATGCGGTAGGCGGGATTCCTGCCATTCGGCAGCGTCGCCGGGTTCTGCTCGACGTCGTAGCCCGCTCGCGCGAGGGTCGTCGCCGATTCGTTCTCACGTTGCAGCGAGCGCGCCGTCTCCGGGTCGGCACCCTTGGGGATATTGGTCGGGTTACCGCCGGGAGTCGCGTCGGGTCCGGAACCCGGGACGGTTCGGTGTGGCCGCTGATCTCGTCGCTGATCTTGTCTGCGTCAACCCCTTCGACTTCCGGGTTCGGCGTGCCGGTCATGGCCGCCTGCATCGCCGGAACCACACCTGGGTGACCGCGACCGCTCCACCCGCGGCGACCAGGATGGCCTCCGCGGTGGCGGCGACCTCGGCGATGGGAATGGCCAGCGTGGCTCCGGCTTCGACACCGAAGAAGTCGAGCGCTTCGATCACGCCCACGATGAGCACGTCCAGCCCACCGTCGGTGAGGACGCTACCGATCACGAGGACCAAGCCCACGATGCTCAGGCCGTCGATGATCGACTTGATCTTCTCCTTGATCGCGTCCTGGGTGTCGTTGTTCCAGATCCGGAAATCGACGAGGCTGTTCGCGACGTCGTCCAGCGTTCGAGGCAATCCGGTGAGGATTGAACGCTCACCGGCGGCGCGCAGCCAGAACTGCTCCAGTTCGGTGAGGTCATCCGAGCTGTTGTTGCCGACCAGTCCTTGCAACCGTGTGTGCAGGTCACTGACAAGACCGCGAATGGCAGCGGCTGCGTCGCGGCACGCCTGGGCGGCGGCATCGATGCGGCCGGTGTCGGCAGTGGGTATGTACCGCTCGAGGAAGTCCGGCATCCACACGGTGAATCACCGGTCAAGGTCACGAAGTCGGTGTTACCGGGCCAAGCGTGGGGCGCAACGGGAGGCCAGGGCTGTGGTCCACCAGAGTTGCCCGGCACACTGTTCCGATCGGCCTTCGCGTGATTGAGCGCGGCTACGTCGATGCCCTTCCCGATCGCGCCGAGCAAGTCGAATGCCGTGCGGAAGCCGTCGTTCAGGACGCAGTGGAGGGCATCGGCCCAGCCGTCCTGGTACTTGTGAGCGCCGTCGCTCGCGCCGGCCGCTCCGGCGGCCTGGTCGAGGCGGTCGAGCATGTCCTGCCGAATGCGATCGAGGCCGTTCTGCGCGTCGATGAACTGCTGCCCGACGACGTGGAAGTCCACCAGTTCGACTCGCACCGGACTGTTCGGGCCACCGTCCTGCCCACGTTCCAGTACCGCCACGACTCAGCCCCGCCAAATCCGGACATTCGCGTCAACCGCGGCGGCGTGGTTGTCGTGTGCGTGCACCACGACGTCACGAATCCAGTGCAGCTGGTCCCGCAGATCATGGGCGGAGGCTTAGAGCGTGTCTTACGTGGTGATCTGGCGATCTTGAGCGATGATGTTGGCTGTGGTTGATCGTTTGTCGTTGCGGTTGGTGCCGGATGAGCTGTGGGAGCTGGCGGAGCCGTTGATCCCGGTGTTCGAGCCGCGTCCGCAGGGCGGTGGCACTGCCCCGGTGGACGCGCGTGCGGTGTTCACCGCGATCGTGTACGTGCTGACCAGCGGGTGTGCGTGGCGGGATCTGCCGCCGTCGTTCGGGGTGCCATTCCAGACCGCGCACCGCCGCTTCGGCCAGTGGACCAAGGCCGGG